>CAMJIL010000005.1 GCA_946405805.1 uncultured Prevotellaceae bacterium
AAAACACACATAAAGAAAGGCAGGAAACTCCTGACCTGGATAACGTTTCACTTAATAATCTAATACTATGAGTAAAATTCTGTATGAAGTTTACAAGAATGACATCAAGGACTCAGAGTCTGTGATGTACGGGAAGTACTACGCCCGTCTGAAGAGTATCGAAACTCTTAACATGCCAAAGCTCGCAAGGCACATCAGCGAGCACGGCTCAGTATTCACCGAGGACGTTGTTGAAGGCGTCATGAAGAAGTTTAAGTCTTGTCTGCTGGAGATGCTTCTTGAGAGCAAGAAGGTGAAGGTGGCTGGCCTCGGCACTTTCTACCTTACCTGCGAGTGCCAGAAGGGTGGCGCCGACAAGGAGGAGGACTTCAACGTCAGGGAACACCTGAAGGCGCTGCACATCCGCTTCCTGCCTGATCAGGCTGCGGAGGACAATCTCTCAAGCCGTGAGTTCATCAAGAAGGCCGAGTTCGTCAACATCAAAAACCTCATGTCGGGCAACACCGAGGCTGAAAGCCCTGTTGACCCTGAGGACGAGAATGGCACACAGACTGGTGACAACACTGGCACTCAGACTGGTGACAACACTAACCAGGGCGGTAGCCAGAACCAGGGTGGTTCACAGGGTGGTAACACCGACCCTAATCCAGACGGCAGTGGCGATGAAGGGTAAGACAAAACAAAAGCGAAGCGTGATGCCGCTTCGCTTTTGTTTTTAATTAGGAATTAGGAATTAGGAGTTAGGAGTTAGGAGTTAGGAATTAGGAGTTAATTCCTCATTCCTCATTGCTCACTCCTAATTGTTTTTTTGCATCTTTCGTTATTTATTTGTATCTTTGTGCCCGGAAATACAATTACGATTATGAAGACAGGTCTTTCGTTCCTTTTTGGTGCTTTTATTTCCTGCGTTGCCGTTTGTGCAGTGTCGGCGCAGGAGGTGCGCACGCTGCATTACCATCCCGATGGACGCGACATCGTGTGCCATGACGGAGAGACGCGCTATACCCGTGCGCTCTACGGCGGCTATACGGATTTCCGCCTGGAGACGAGCGACCGCCCCGTCTTTGCCACCTACCGCAAACGCAGCCACCGCAACATCCGTTTTTCGCTGACCACAGGCGGAAAGACCACTCCGCTGGAACAGACAACTCATTGCGAGGCACGCTATAATGCCGGCAAACGCGTGTATATCCTGACGGACGACAGCTGGAAGAAAGGGCGGCTCACTATTACGGCCCTTGCGCAGCCCGACAGCGAGTCGGCCATCTGGCAGTTTGAGGCACAGGGCCTGCCCGAGGATGCCCAGATAGGGTGTGTGGTCTGTGATGTGTTGCGACCAAAATTCCAACGTGCCGGCGACATGAATTCCGACCCCGCAGATTCTTTCGACCCGTCGCCTGCCGAGACCAACAAGCTGACGGCACAATGGGCCGTAGGAAAGAAAAAGACGTTTGCCGTACTGGACTGCGATTCCGAAGGCAAGTATTCGCTCTCAATACCCTCAGCCTCTGATGGCCAGCGCTTGTTTGAAAAAGTGTGGAAGCACCACGAATGGCTTGCAAACAGCATTGTCTTCAACACGCCCGACCCGTACATCAACACCCTCGGCGGTGCCCTGATGGCTGCCAGCGACGGCGCGTGGGACGGCGAGACATGGCTGCACGGCGCTGTGGTATGGCGTATGCAGCTGAACGGCTGGCGAGCAGGATACCTTGGCGATGTACTCGGAATGCCCGAACGTGCAAAGAGCCATTTCTCCGCCTATGCCAACAGCCAGGTGACCGACGTGGAACCGACCATTGCCCATCCTTCGCCCGACCCCGAGAAAGGCCTCTCGCGGGCACGAAAAGAGTGGGGCACGCAGATGTATTCCAACGGCTATATCTGCCGCTATCCTAACCGCACGGATGTCATGCACCACTACGACATGAACCTCAACTTCATCGACGAACTCCTGTGGCATTTTGAGTATGACGCCGACACCGCCTTCATGCGAAAAATGTGGCCCGTGCTCACACGCCATCTGGCATGGGAGAAGCGTAACTTCGACCCCGACGATGACGGACTGTATGATGCCTATTGCTGCATCTGGGCGAGTGATGCCCTGTATTACAATGGTGGTGCCGTGACCCATTCGTCAGCCTATAACTATCGCGGCTTTTCCCTTGCGGCACGCATAGCGGAAATCCTCGGCGAAGACCCCACGTATTTCAGGCAGGAAGCCGCCAAGACCTTGAAGGCCATGAACCGGCGCCTGTGGCTGAAAGACCGCGGCCATTGGGCAGAATACCAGGACCTGATGGGGCTGAAACGCACCCACGACCATGCCGCCCTGTGGAGCATCTACACCCCAATCGACTGCGGCGCCTGCACACCGGAACAAGCCTTCCAGGCAACACAGTACGTCGATTCCTGCATCCCCCACATTCCGGTAAACTATCACCTGTCACCTGTCACCTGTCAACTATCAACTATCAACTGTCACCCCGACTCCCGCCCTTTAAGGGAGGGCTGGGGAGGGTCTTCCCTCAGCACTTCCGACTGGCTGCCCTACGACTGGAGCATCAACAACGTGGCAGCAGAGGAGGTGATGCACATGGCACTGGCATACTTTCAGGCTGGACGCAACGACGAGGGGTTCCGACTCATCAAGGCAAACATCATGGATCAGGCCTATCTTGGCGGCAGCCCGGGCAACTTCGGGCAGATAAGCTATTACGACAAGGCCCGTGGGGAACTATACCGTGACTTCTCAGATAACTGCGGCATCTCGGCCCGCACCTTCATACAAGGTCTTTACGGCATCATTCCCAATGCCCTGCAGGGACGCTGCTACATCCGCCCGGGATTTCCTGACGAATGGAATGAAGCCAGCATCGAGACTCCTTATTTCAAGTATTCCTTCCGTCGTGAGGGGGATAAGGATGTTTATGACGTGGAGCAGAATTTTGCGCAACCCTTGCAGATAGTATTGCGCCGGAATACCGGTGACGGCGGATATGTCGAAACCCTTGGCAGCAGCGAGAAACACCAGACCTTTGTCGTGCCTCGCGTAAAGCAAAAGCCAGCCCCCAAACCGCTGATTACGGCCACTCATGCTGACGACCTCGACTGGGGAAACCGCTTCGACGATGTGCAGACCGACCGCCTCGAGACTGTCAATATGGATGCACAGTGGAACAGCAGCGTCAGCGACATTTTTACGAATTCATACCTCACGCCACGTCCGCCATATACCACCCTCCAGATACCTGTCCACGGCATCGGCGAGTGGTGCCATCCGGAGGCGATGGCTGATATCGACGACAGCATGTTGCGCCAGAAGGCTGGTGCACAAGGAGTGCTCATGACCGACACCCTCGGCATCCCGTTCCGATATGCTGCGAAGGGACATAACATCGCCTACACCTCGCTGTGGGACAACTATCCCGATGCCGTCACCATGCCATTGTCAGGCAAGGCCTCTCACGCCTACCTCCTGATGGCCGGCTCTACCAATCACATGCAGAGCCACATCGACAACGGCCTCGTCATAGTACGCTATACCGACAACACCGCTGACACCCTGCACTTGCATAATCCCCATAACTGGTGCCCCATAGAGCAGGACTATTACGAAGACGGCCTGGCCTTCCATGCAGCACAGCCGCGTCCTTACCGCATCGACTTCGCCACAGCCCGCGTCACACGCCAGCTGATGCCGATGGGTGAACACTACGGCCGCCCCGCCAAAGGTGGTGTGGCAGGAAGCTATAACGACCGCTCGTTAGAGAAAGGCGCCGGCATCATCCTCGATATGCCTCTTGATGGTGAGAAGACACTGAAAAACCTCACCGTCCGCACCCTCTCAAACGACGTCGTGATAGGTCTGATGGCGGTCACGTTGCAGCGAAAATAAAAATAATTGTATTTTTAGGCATTTTTATTTGGAGGTTTTAGAAACTTTTATTACCTTTGCAGCCGAATTGAAAAATAACATATAAAAAACAGAAAGTTATGAATTTCAAGACATTAATCCTTTCAATGTTGTGTGCACCACTTTTCGTGGCTTGTTCAAGTGACAGCAGCGATGAAGGCACAAGTACAAACACTGTTGACAATTCTAATCTGCCCGAGACAGAGATTTATGTTCAGGGCCAGTTGCTCGGTGCTAATGCCGCTGAGACACGTAGTGTACCTGGTGAATACCAGTGGCCTTATGTAAACACGGTTGATGGTTGGGAGACCGCCCGTTTCTCTATTCGTGTTGACGGTTATATTCCTGGCTATATCGACCAGAGTTCTACACTCTATTACGGACGTGCAGCCGGCAAGGATGGCCGAAACAGGGGTGAGGTATATACCCTCTATCCTTACGGACGCTACAATGACCGCGACATGGATTATTACCAGATAGATAAGAAGACTGGCAACAACATCGGTATGTTCCGCTATGTTCTCGACCAGGCTGGCTTACAGACTCAGTTTGCCATAAAGAAGGCTCCTTCAGTGGTTGAAATCCTGCAGGATGAGATAGATGACAATAAGAAAAATCTTACTAAGGCTAATGAATGGATGGCCTTGGAGGCTGCAAATCCAGGCTACCTTGACAAGCACGTTCTCTGGTATGTTGTGAAGGAAGTCGGCAGGAAGAACGGATGGCACGTTAATGGTGTTATTGTTGATTATGAGGTTCCCAACAAGAGCACCATCGCATACAATGATCCTAACAACGTAGAGATTGACATCCACCAGCAGATACACCAGGACTGGAACGAGATAAAGACCTCTATTCATGTTCGTGCTGACGTAGAGACAATAAAGATAAACATTCCTCTGAACCAGGCTGATGTTATAGAGAAGGATGACTTCGCTATCCGTGCGTTTGACTTCAACTATAAGGAGTATAACCTTACTCATACCGTTACTCACGACCAGAATGGCATCACTATCGAGATATCAAACATCCCTGCAGAGCTCATTCAGGAGCTGAAGCAGAACTTCCACGATGGTCTGACTATCGAGATTCATAGCTACTGCACCACAGAGGATATCTGGGAGCAACTCAGCAAGAGCAGCGTAGTGAAGCTTGGCAAGCCTTGCACTGTAAAGGGACAGGTAACAAGTGCTCTGCGTCCTGACGAAAAAGTCGAGTTATACGCCCCGAATATGAAGAAATAATAATCGAAGTTTCCGCTTCGTAAGAAAATAGCCACTGCGGCAGTGCTCATGAAGAGTAACTGCCGCAGTTTTTTTATGGAAACCATCAATAAGTAACACCTGAAACAATATATGTTACAATAGAGAATGCTTGTATATACCTTTTTGCGTACCTTTGCAGCGGAAACTTCGTACGAAACGCTTCGCTACGAAACGCTTCGCTACGAAAGACGAAAGACGAAAGACGAAAAACGATTAACGGTTAACGGCTGAGACTTCGTACGAAAGACGATAGACGAAAGACGAAAAACTTGAAACCTCAAACTTGAAACCAGAAACTTAAAATGATTATGTTTACAAGGATTTTTCTTTTGATGGCAGGTATGTTGCTGTCTGCAACGGTTGGTATGGCACAACCTTCGTTCAGCATGCCGCATGGGTTGTATGATGAGAGCATAACAGTTTCTATAACTCCTCTGAATGCTGGGGCTGATGTCTATTACACTACAGACGGCAGCACACCAACGACGGAGAGCACGCACTATACCGGTCCGCTGACATTGACGAAGACGACACTTCTGAGGGCTATTGAGGTGGCAGACGGACAAAGTTCCGCCATCACTACTGCCAGCTATATCATGGTGTCATCGGTGTTGAGTCAGCCGAATAATCCGGAAGGGTATCCTGATACATGGGGACAATATACGCAGTTTAGCGGTACTGCCATCGCTGACTATGAGATGGACCCGGACATGACAACGGATGCCACTCTGCGTCCGAAGATTATAGAGGGCCTGAAACAACTGCCTATTCTGAGCGTGGTGACAGATAAGGATAACCTCTTCAGCCATGAGAATGACGAAGAGAAGGGTGGTATATACATCTTTACCGGCCCTCCTGTCGGTGACAATACAGGAAACGGATGGACGCGCCAGTGTTGCGCAGAACTCTTTGGTGGTCCGCAACAGCATGACCTCACCATCGACTGCGGCTTAAAACTGCATGGTGGACACGGACGCCTGGCAGAGAAGAATCCGAAGCATTCCTTCCGCCTACAGTTTAAAAAGACATACGGTCCGGCATCGTTGGATTACCCATTGTTTGGCGAAAATGGTCCGCAGAAGTGTGACCAGGTGGTGTTGAGATGTCACTATGGCAACTCTTGGCAGCATTGGATGGAGGGTCATCGCAAGGTGGCACAATATACTCGTGATGTGTGGGCCCGTCGTATGCAGCGAAAGATAAGCAATATTGGTGTTGATGCCGTTTATGTTCACCTCTTCCTGAACGGCATGTACTGGGGCCTCTATAATATTGCAGAGCGTATAGATGATACCTTTGGCAAGAACCATTTTGGCGGAAAGAAGTCTGACTATGACGTCATAAAGATGGAAGAGGAGGGTGGCAATCATATCGAAGCAAGTGAGGGAACCCTTGATGCCTGGAATGAGATGACACAGACAATATATGCCGTAGGAGGCAGGAATAGCGAAATGTCTCCTGAAGAGGCTTATGAAAAACTGGATACTCTCTTGGATAAGGACAATTTCATCGACTACATGTTAATAAACCAGTATGCCGGAAATGGCGATTGGGACCATCATAACTGGTTTGCTATACGTCGTGGTGGTACTGATAGCGAAGGCTTTAAGTTCCTGTGCTGGGATTCGGAGATGATTTTAGGAAATGCAACAGAGAATTCTCTCAAAATAAACAATACCGGTTGTCCGACAGAGTTCTTTAACCTGTTGCTGCGAAACGAGGACTTCACTCGGCGTTACTTCCAACGTGCCAAGGAATTGCTATCTGACGACGGCCTGTTAGGCGAGAGGTCTGTAGTGGAGGTATGGGACAGCCTTTACAACACTATCTCTATGGCATTATATGACGAGTCTGCCCGTTGGGGTGACTATCGTCGTGATGTGCACCAGTGGTCCGACAATGCATCGCTATATACCGTTGATGGTACGTATATGGCAGAGCGCAACAGATTGCTGACAAGCTACTTCCCTGTAAGAACAGAAAACGTCCTGACGCAGATACGACTTTTCTTGGATATCGACGACTTCGACGTTCCTGATAATTGGATAAAGATGAGGAGCGATATGTTCTGTAAATGGGACGGCTCTGGTGTTGATGCCCAACCATTGTACGTAGATGCTGGGGCTTCATGGAATATTGGTGTGGATAATTCCAATGGAGGTACTGTGGCTGGTTTTGTGAGTGTAGATCCTGACAGGTTTGCTGACATTAGCAAATATGAGTATCTCGTGCTGCGTGGTGTGGAAGGTGGAAATGTCCGCCTGCTGGCAAACAGACTGGTGGCACACGGCGAATGGAAAGAGATAAATGCTACATTCAGCGCGAACGACCCGTATTGGAATGCTGAATACGGCGTTCTGATGATTCCGTTGGCAGACTTCAAAAATAAGGATACTTCAAGCAATAATCGCCGCATTGATGCGTTTGTTCATTTAGATGCCATCAAGGCCAACTGGGGACAGCATGCCAACATAAAGGGTATATATCTCATTCCTTCATACCTGCGTGGTGATGCTAATGGCGACGGCGAGGTGAATATGGCTGATGCAATGTCTGTTGCGAACTATATCCTCGGTACTTCAGATGATTCCTTCGATTTCGATGCTGCTGATGCTAATCTGGACGGCAAAGTGGGTATGGCTGATGTGATGTTTATAATGAATTATATCCGAAATGGGAAATTTCCAAAATAACTAAATAATAAAAAGATAATATGAAACGACTGACAACGTGTGTTGCGTTGCTGTTAGCAGCGACGATGGGTATGAATGCCCAGAAGCCTATGAATGCCCCAAAGGGTGGTAAGGCCATTAGTGACGAACTGATAGGTATATTCTTTGAGGATATCAGTTCCAGCGCTGATGGTGGCCTGTATGCAGAACTGATACAAAACGGCTCTTTCGAGTATTCTCCTGCTGAGCGAGACGGGTGGGGCGCAGGTACTTCTTGGAAGGTAACACGCCCTGGACATTCTCTGGGTATGCTGGAGGTGAGGATGGATAATGGCATACATCCTAACAACCCAACCTATATGCGTCTCACAGCAGAGCGTGTGAAGGAGTTCTACGACTACAAAGGCTGGAGAGGCTACGGCATTGAAAATAGCGGCTTTGGCGGCATCAGTGTGAAGAGTGGGGCAATGTACGACTTCTCTGTCTTCCTGCGTAACTATGGTCAGGCAAAGCAGCTGCGAGTTGTCTTGGTAGAGCCACAGAGGGGTAAGGAGCCAAAGCTGTTGGCAGAGGCTTTCGTTACAGCCGATGCTGCTGACTGGAAGAAATACAATGCTGTCCTCGTTCCAAATGCTGACAGCAAGAAAGCCGTGCTGCAGATTCTCATGCTGACACAGGGCGTTATGGATGTTGATATGGTGTCGCTGATGCCACAGGATACATATAAGGGTCACGGCCTGCGAAAGGATTTGGCGCAGACACTTGCTGACCTGCAGCCTAAGTTTATGCGTTTCCCAGGCGGTTGCGTGGTACACGGCGGTGGTGACGGATTCTGGGATACATATCGCTGGAAGACCACAATAGGTCCAAAGGAGCAGCGTCGCGGCCTGAAGAATACATGGGGCTATCATCAGAGCATGGGATTGGGATTCTATGAGTATTTCCAGTTCTGCGAAGACCTCGGCATGGAGCCTGTTCCTATCCTGCCTTCCGGCGTAAGCTGTCAGGGAACAAACGGTGGTTGGAACATGTGGCCTACCCAGGCACAGGAAGTTGTTCCGATGTCAGAGATGGACGAGTGGGTTAGCGAAGCAATCGACCTCATAGAGTGGGCTAACGGCGACCCTGCTACTAACAAGTGGGCAAAGATGCGTGCTGATGCAGGTCATCCAAAGCCTTTCAACCTGAAGTATTTAGGTATTGGTAACGAAGAGAAAATATCTCCTGAGTTCTGCGAACGCTTTAAATATATATATGAGCGCGTGACAAAGGCACATCCTGAGATTATCATCGTTGGAACAGCTGGTCCTGGCTCTCATCCAAAGAATCCTGACTTCGAGGCTGGTTGGAAACTGGCAGAAGAGTTGGATATGCCAATCATCGACGAGCACTATTATGAGAAGGACAGCTTCTTCCTCAGCAAGCGCCAGTATGACAGCTATCCACGCACTCGTAAGACAAAGGTATATCTGGGTGAATATGCAGCAAAGGACAAGCGCCTCATTGATGCTTTGGCAGAGGGACTCTATCTGTTGCATGTAGAGCGTAACGGTGATGTTGTCTGCATGACATCATACGCACCACTCTTTGCAAAGAAGGATGCTACAAACTGGAATCCGGACCTTATCTACTTCGATAACGAACGTCCTTACCTGACATGCAGCTATTATGTACAACAGATGTTCGGACAGTCATCAGGACAGTATTACTATGGCGACTGCGTGCAGTTCAAGGGTGATGCTGCTGGCGTTGAGCAGCCACAGGTGGATGTTCACTATGGTCAGAGCGTAGTGCTTAACGTGAAGAAGCGTAAACTGTATGTGAAGTTGGTGAATGCTTCTGCCGAAAAGAAGGTGGCAGACATCGACCTGAGCCGCTTCCCAATAAAGAAGAATGTTGTGAAGACAGTGCTGACAGGCGATGCTAAGGACGAGAACAACTACGAAAAGCAGCCTATCGCTCCAAAGAAGGAAACCGTTAAGGCACAGAAGAAGTTCAGTTTCGACTTGGAGCCATACACAATGGTGATGTTGGAATACGAGATGTAACGATTTACGTTTAACGATTAATGGTTAAAGACAGTGGCGCAGGATGCTTTGTATCTTGCGCCATTGAATTTACATTAAAAAAAGTTAAGGTTAGCGTTAACGTAAAGGTTGAGAAAAAAAAATCGTATCTTTGCACCCTGATGGAACGAAAATTTAAAGCAGCTCTTTTCGATCTCGATGGTACGCTCATCGATACAGAAGACCAATATACTGTCATTTGGGGACGCATTGCGCGAAAATATCGTCCTGATATTCCTGACCTGGAGTATATCATAAAGGGTACTACGCTAACGAATATCCTGGCGACATATTTCAGCCCTGAGACACACGAGGCGGTGATAAGGGAACTGGATGCGTTTGAGGCGCAGATGGACTATAGCTTCTTTCCCTTTGTGGAGGAGTTTCTTGCTGACATACGCAGTCATGGCGTGAAATGTGCCATCGCCACCTCGTCAAACAAACAGAAGATGCTATATGCCACGAGGAATAATCCTCTCATCGGCACGATGTTCGACAAGATACTGACAGCGGAGGATTTTAGCGCCTCGAAGCCTAATCCAGATTGTTACCTGAAGGCTGCGGAGGCATTGCAGACGCCATTGGACAGCTGTATAGTCTTTGAGGATGCCTACACAGGTCTGCAGGCAGGCATGGCATCAGGGATATATACCGTAGGCCTCGCCACAGGACATACCATAGAGGAAATAACACCCCTCTGCCACAAGGCGCTGAAAAGCTTCGAAGGAGTGGGGTATGAAGATTTTTGAAAAAAACCGAGAAAAACCCCAACGAGGGCAGTTAAGTCTTTTCAGAATGTTTTTTAGCGTAGCGAGGTTTTTGTGGTTTTTGTTAAAATAAAAATAAGACATTGAAACGGATTTATTACATATTATTCTCTCTTCTTCTTGCGCTGAATGTGTCGGCGCAGGAGACGGACGATATTGCGGCATCGCTGAATCTGCCAGAGACAGTGGTGCTGGCAGACGGCATGACATTCGAAGAATACCTGCTGAAACAGGTGCTGGCGAATGCAAAACCATTGAAGGCTCGCATCAATACCCTAAGATATTCTGTTACGTGCCAGTTAGAGAAGGATATTGACCTGAAGGCGATACCACATCGCAGAACCATATCGTTCGCAGCACGTCTGGCAGGATTCGGACCTATCGTGTCGGCCCTCATGGAGCATAAGCATTTTGGAATCACCATGGCGGAGGATGTATTGTTTAACAAAGGAAAGATAACGACCTCCAACGTCCGCATGGTAGAGATGAAACAGCAGCTGACAGAGAAGCAGATAGCATCGTTCCTGAAACACGACGGCATGATGAGTGCCAATGTCTATGACAAATTCTATGAAAAGGTGCGCGACAAGGTAAAGGAATTGCAGAAGAAATATCGCAAGAAGCAGGAAACGGGCATGAAATATAGTGGCAGCTATACTGCTGGCAACCGAACCTTCTATATCGTGAAGCTCGACAATATGGAGGTACACATCGCAGACGGCTGTTGGCAGATATCGCGCATCAGCTACAGCGAGGGCCAGAATACCATGTACTACGAATTCAAAGAGGTAAGGTCGGGCCTCTTCCTGCTCAGCAACGGCAGAGCGAAACTGTTCCTCGACAGAAAGAAATGGCCGAAAGGATATATCGCAATGAAGATGAACTACGATTATAATTCATAATTCATAATTGAACAAAATGAAGACAAGAAGCACACTTGCAGCTTTGGTGCTGCTGCTTGGCATTAGTATGCCGATGATGTCACAGACGTCACAACCTAAGTACAAAGACCCAAACCTTAGCGCCCACGAAAGGGCTGTTGACCTCTGTTCGCAGCTTACTCTTGAAGAGAAGGCAAAACTGATGCTCGACGAGAGTCCGGCTATCCCTCGCTTGGGAATAAAGAAATTCTTCTGGTGGAGCGAGGCTCTGCATGGCGCAGCCAACATGGGTAATGTGACAGTGTTCCCAGAACCTGTGGCAATGGCAGCATCGTTCAATCCTGATTTGCTTTATAAGTGCTTCGATGTTGCGAGCACAGAATTCCGCGCACAGTATAACCACCGCATGTATGACCAGAAGGGTGAGGACGAGAAGTTCCACAGCCTTTCTGTCTGGACTCCTAATGTTAACATTTTTCGTGACCCGCGTTGGGGCAGGGGACAGGAAACCTATGGTGAGGACCCATACCTGACCAGCGTTATGGGTGTGCAGGTTGTAAAGGGCTTGCAAGGTCCTGAGACAGCAAAATATCGTAAGCTGTGGGCTTGTGCAAAACACTATGCCGTACACAGCGGTCCTGAATATACACGCCATTCGGCAAACCTTACTGATGTGTCGCCACGCGATATGTGGGAGACATATATGCCTGCCTTCAAGACTCTTGTTCAGGATGCAAAGGTGCGCGAGGTGATGTGTGCCTATCAGCGTCTCGACGACGACCCTTGTTGTGGCAGCCAGCGCCTGTTGCAGACCATACTGCGCGATGAGTGGGGCTTCAAATATCTTGTGGTGAGCGACTGTGGCGCTGTCAGTGATTTCTATGAGTCTCACAAGTCTTCCTCCGACCCTGTTCATGCTTCTGCAAAGGCTACTATCGCTGGCACTGATGTGGAGTGTGGCTATGGCTATGCCTACAAGAGCATCCCAGAGGCTGTAAAGCGTGGCTTCATAACTGAGGCTGAGGTTGATAAGCATGTCATCCGCCTGCTGGAAGGCCGTTTCGACCTTGGCGAGATGGATGACCCGTCTCTCGTCGAATGGTCTAAGATACCTTATTCTGCTATGTCAACAAAGGCGTCTGCCAATATCTCCCTCGATATGGCTCGCCAGACTATCGTGCTTCTTCAGAACAAGGGTGGCATCCTGCCTCTCAGTAAGAATAAGGAAAAGATTGCTGTCATAGGTCCTAATGCTGACAATATGCCTATGATGTGGGGCAACTATAATGGCCAGCCAAATCATACTATTACTATTCTCAATGGCATTAAGGCTAAGCAGAAGAAAATCACCTATATCCCTGGCTGCGACCTTACCTATGATAAGGTGATGGAATGCCTCATGGCATCGCAGTGCAGTTTTGAGGGCAAGAAGGGTATGAAGGGCACTTTCTGGAACAATCGCAATATGGAGGGCAAGCCTGTCACTACACAGTATTATACTACGCCGCTGGCAGTCACCACCTTTGGTATGCACAACTTCGCCCCTGGCGTACAGCTTGAGGATTTCTCTGCTAAGTACGAGACGGTCTTCACCCCAAGCGAGGCTGGTGAATATGTGGTGAATGTGGATGGCTGCGGACAGTTTGAACTCTACATCGATGGAGAGCGCAAGTTCAGACATCGCATCTGGCGCACTACGCCTAATCGTGTTGCCATTCAGGCTGAGAAGGGCAAGAGCTATAACATAGAGGTGCGCTTCTCTCATGTTCATACCTATAATGCCAACCTTGCTATCAACATCGCTAAGGAGCATCCTATCGACTATCAGGAGACCATCGCACAACTCAAGGGCATCGACAAGGTTATCTTCGTGGGTGGTATATCTCCTGCTCTCGAAGGCGAGGAAATGCCTGTTGACATCGAGGGCTTCAAGGGGGGCGATCGTACTAACATCGAACTGCCAAAGGTACAGCGCGACTTCCTGAAGGCTCTAAAGGATGCTGGCAAGCATATTATCTTCGTCAACTGCTCTGGTTCTTGCATCGCCCTACAGCCTGAGACTGAGACCTGCGAGGCCATCGTACAGGCTTGGTATCCTGGTCAGGAGGGTGGCACTGCTGTTGCTGATGTGTTGTTTGGCGACTGCAACCCAGCAGGAAAGTTGCCTGTGACATTCTATAAAAATAGCAATCAGCTGCCTGACTATGAGGACTACTCTATGAAGGGCCGCACATACAGATATTTCTCTGATGCTCTCTATCCATTCGGCTATGGATTGTCATACACCACCTTCAAGATGGGCAACGAAAAACTGACAGCTGCTGCTGATGGCACAGGAAGCCTAAGCGTGGATGTTACCAATACAGGCAATCGCGAGGGTACGGAGATTGTTCAACTCTATGTACGCGACAAGGCTGACACAGAAGGTCCTACGAAGAGTCTCAGGGGCTTCCAGCGTGTAACCCTGAAGGCTGGCGAGACAAAGACTGTTACCATTCCTCTTACAAGAAAAACCTTCGAACTGTGGGACGGCATCACCAGCACTATGCGCACCAAGGCTGGTAACTATGAGGTGATGTGTGGCACAAGTTCTGCAGACCCGAACATGAAGAAATTTGAATTGACAATTGATAATTGACAATTGATAATTAAGAATTGAAACTATGAAAAAAATAACTTTCTTGGCAGCGATGCTGCTGACAATGATAGTGTGGAACGTAAAGGCTGGTGCTCAGCCAATCGACATCCCTGCTGATGCCTTTATCGCTGAGACAACCATTCCTGGTAACGAATTCCCAAAGGTAGATAAACAAAAACGTGCATATTTCCGCATCAATGCTCCAGAGGCGAACAAAGTAGTTGTCGATATCTGTGGCAAGAAATACGACATGCAGAAGGGCGAGGACGGACGATGGTATGCCGTTACAGACCCATTGGCAGTGGGCTTCCATTATTATTTCATAAATATTGGTGGCGTAAACTTCATCGACCCTGCCACAGAAACCTTCTTTGGATGCAATCGCGAAGCAGGTGGCATAGAGATTCCTGAAGGGCCAGAGGGTGACTACTATCGTCCCCAGCAGGGCATCGCACATGGACAGGTGCGCAGCATATACTACTATGCCAATTCCACTAACGAATGGCGTCATGCTATGGTTTATACCCCAGCGGAATATGAGGATGGAAAAAAGCGTTATCCTGTGCTGTACCTTCAGCATGGCATGGGCGAAGACGAAACAGGATGGTCAAAGCAGGGCCACATGCAGCATATCATGGACAACCTCATTGCCAGCAAACAGGCTGTGCCTATGATTGTGGTGATGGAGAGTGGCGACATCAAGGCTCCTTTCCGAGGTGGCGACAACAGACAGGGACGCAGCCAGTATGGGGCATCGTTCTATAAAGTGATGATAAACGACCTCATACCTACCATCGACAACAAATTCCGCACTCTTACCGATCGCGACAACAGGGCTATGGCAGGTCTGTCATGGGGAGGACACCAATCCTTCGACCTCGTGTTTGGCAATCTTGATAAGTTCGCTTGGATTGGAACTTTCAGCGGAGCTATCTTTGGACTGGACCTCAAGACGGCTTACGATGGTGTGTTCACCAATGCTGACGAGTTCAACAAGAAGATTCACTATATGTACATGAACTGGGGTTCTGATGATTTCATCAAGAGTGGTGACATCGTGAAGGGTTTGCAGGAAATGGGTATCAAGGTTGAGGGCAAGCAGTCTGAAGGTACAGCCCACGAATGGCTCACCTGGCGTCGCGGCCTCCATGATTTCGTACCACATCTGTTTAAGTAATAATTGTGCATTATGCATTGTGCATTATGAATTATGAAGATATAATCTCAAACATCGACAGCTTTTCTCGTCAGGAGTTGCGACAATTCTTTGCTGAGCATGACGAAGAGACCTCTTCAAAGGTGGCTCGTGCGAAGGCTCTTTCGGAATGGCGCAAGAAGACGGTTTATTGTTCCCGTTGTGGCACAAAACTCGTTGAGGATACAGAATTTACAGCGATGAAGTGTCCTAATTGTGGGGAACTGTTGTTTCCACGTATCGACCCCTGCATCATAGTATTGGTAAGGAATGGTGACAAGATACTCCTTGCTCGCCACACACAACGCAATCAGGATATCTATGCCTGTCTGGCTGGATATGTGGAAGCTGGCGAGACGATAGAAAATGCTGTCCGCAGAGAGATATTTGAGGAGACAGGTATAAAGGTCAAGAATATACAGTATCGTGGCAGCCAGAGCTGGCCTTTCCCACGACAGCTGATGCTGGCATTCTATGCTGACTATGAGAGTGGAGAGATAAAGGTGCAGGAAGAGGAAATAGAGGATGCTAAGTGGTTTGACATTAACGATCTGCCAGCCACTCCAGCACCAGGGTCAATAGCATACAGACTTATTCATGGGGAGATATGACCCCCTCCCGTCCTCCCCAAGGGGAGAGAGTGGGAAGAAGGGTGAATGGAAGAAGGAAGAAAGTTTAATACTGACTACCCCTACAAATAAACCTTCATCCTTCATCCATAAACCTTCATCCAAAATAACAATTTTCAATGTTCAATGTTCCATGTTCAATAAAAATACAAACTGGGAAACAGAGACAGAGGCACGCGTAGCGAAGGGCGTGGCTTATTTTAAGGAGGGCTACAACTGTGCGCAGTCTGTTGCTCGCGCCTTTGCTGATGTATATGACGTGCCACTGCCACTGATGACCCTGATGTCTGCCAGCTTTGGTGCAGGCATAGGGCGAATGCGCGAAACGTGTGGCACTGCCAGCGGAATGTTTATGCTGGCAGGACTGGAGACTGCTTCTGTGGAAGCCAGTCAGGAGACAAAGGCAAGGAATTATGCTGCTGTACAGGAATTGGCAGCGGATTTCAAGGCGCAGACGGGTTCGCTGATTTGTCGCGAACTGCTGAAAGGGTATGTGAAGGATATAAACACTAATCCTACGCCTGAGGCAAGGACTGATGAGTATTATCGCAAGCGTCCATGTGTGAAAATGGTAGAACTCGCCATCCGCACATACATGGCATGGCTCAAACGCAGCCACGAGGGTTAGAAGAAAAACAAACGTCTCTTCAGATGCCTCCACCAGAGCACGAATTCATGGTATGCTGACATCTGTTCAGTATGCTGTGCTGTGGCGAATGTCATCACATCAGGAGCAGGCCCAAACTGGTCTGGGAAGAGGATAATATAGTTATTGCCCCTGTAGTTCTCTGTCATCTCCTCTGGCAGATTATTTAATGCCGCCTTATAGGAAACAGTACCAGGACGTGCTGTGACAACAACAAGCATCTCGTCTTCCTTCACACTTTGCATAAGTGCTATGAGCCCCTTCCATTTTGGCATCGAGATAAATTCCGCTCTTACGCCAGGATGTTTGTGGGTGATGTATTGGTCGATGAGGTTGAGGGATGTCATTCTGCCATGAAAACAAATGCGACAGCCTATATTCTTTGCCAATCGTGACAGACGCTCTATCCAACGATAGAAGCCTGGTTCGAATTCTGCTCGTGAAGGAACAGCAACATGTATGGCGCGAAGGGTGCTCAGCGGCTGTACACAACGCACAATGCTGATTTGGCGCGAGAGACCATTGAAGACACTCTGTGCAAATTCTCCCCAGAAGGCACGACGCGAATTATCGTGAACATGGGCACCCATGATAATCTCAGAACAGTCATACTCCTTAAAGGCATGCTTGATGCCATTGGCGATGTTGGCAGCCAGGCGCACCTGTGTCTGCATCCTCACATCGGCCTCTGCAGCCTTGCGGACTACCTTCTCAAGCAACTCGCGACCTCTCTGCTGGTCTTCTTCTGCCTCCTCACCGTCATATACCACATTGAGGGCTATAAGGCCACGATTGAGCTCCGTATTGCGCATCATGATGGCGAGATTGACGAGGGTGTTGCATGTTTCGTGATATTTCACAGGAATGAGAATCTTCTCGTCATCACTGTCGTTATTCTTCTGGCTTTTGCGAAGACCGCCCTTGAGGACTATATCTCGTGCTGCCTTGTCAGTAACGATGGTAGAGATGATGCAGGTGAAGAGTATCATCATCACAACGCCATTCAGCATGTTGTCATCGATGATGTTGAGCTGCATGCCTATCATTACGATGGCAATACCACCTGCAGCATGGGCTGAGGTAAGGCCAAACATCAGATGCCCGTCATGAAGTGGCAGACGGAATGCCAAACAAGAACCATAGGCTGCTATTGCCTTGCCCAACGTACCAACGATGACGATAATCAGTACTGTTGGTATGATACCGATAGTGGTCGTGTCGTGTGCAGAATCGAAGAGCAGTCCGACATTGATGAGCATGCCGACACCAATAAGGAAATATGGGATGAAGATGGCATTTCCTATGAATTCGATGCGTTGCATCAGTGGTGACACATGGGGGATGAAACGATTGAGAATCAATCCGCTATAGAAAGCTCCGAAGATGCCGTCAATGCCTATTACTTCTGACAATGCGGCACTGAAGAACATCATGCCGAGGACGAAGATATACTGCATTACGGAATCGCTGTAACTCCTTAGGAACCAACGGGTGGCAATGCGCAGAATGTAGTGGGTCGCTACACAGAATAACAGGAATTTTGCCACAAAGAGCGACCAGAACCCTATTCCTGCTCCGCCAAGGGCACTGCCTTTTACTGCTGTCACAACGATGAGGGCCAGCAGAAGGGATGACATCGAGGCTCCAACGCTGATGGTCGTCGTAGAGTGCTTTTGCAGGCCATAGCGCGTAATGATGGGGTAGGAGATGAGGGTGTTTGCTGCCATCACACACGAGAGAATGACAGAGGCAAGAGGGGTATAGCCTAACAGGTATATACCTGCCACATACATCATCGCAAAAGGCGTCAGAAACGAGGCTATACTGAAAATGCCAATCTTATGGCGGCCATTCTTGAGATCTTGCAAATCCATCTCCAAACCTGCAAGAAACATGATATAAAGAATTCCTACGCGACCAAATAACTCAAAGGAGGCATCGCGCTCAAGAATATTAAACCCGTATGGGCCGATAACAACACCTGCCAACACCATACCTATTATATGGGGTATGCGAAGCTTTCCCATCACAATAGGTGCGAAGAGAATAATCAGCAACACGGTAAAGAATACCATAGTCGGACTGGTTATAGGGAAATATTCTGACATGTGTTTGAGTGCTGTATATCAAAAAATTTTTGCAAAGGTAATAAAAAAATATTAAGAATGTGCGAAATAAAGAAAAAAAATCGTAACTTTGCGCCCGAAAAATGTTAATTATAATATAAAAGAAGATATGAAAGTAGCAATTGTTGGCGCTTCTGGCGCAGTAGGACAGGAGTTTCTCCGCGTTCTTGATGAAAGAAATTTTCCACTCGATGAGTTAGTTCTCTTTGGTTCACAGCGTTCTGCTGGAACAAAATATACTTTCCGCGGAAAGGAATATGAGGTAAAGCTGTTACAGCATAATGACGACTTCAAGGATGTTGACATCGCATTCACCAGTGCTGGTGCTGGCACCTCAAAGGAATTCTGCGAGGACATCACAAAGTATGGTGCTGTGATGATTGACAACTCCAGCGCCTTCCGCATGGATGATGATGTGCCTTTGGTAGTGCCTGAGTGTAATGCTGAGGATGCTCTGAAGAGACCTCGTGGCATCATCGCTAACCCTAACTGTACTACTATCATGATGGTGGTATGTCTGCAGCCATTGGAGAAGCTCTCTCACATCGAGCGCATACACATCGCTTCTTACCAGAGTGCTTCTGGTGCTGGCGCTGCTGCTATGGCAGAACTGAAGCAGCAGTATAAGGAATTGGCTGAGGACAAACAGCCTACAGTAAACAAGTTTGCTTATCAGCTGGCTTATAACGTTATTCCTCAGATTGACGTCTTCCAGGATAATGGCTATACAAAGGAGGAGATGAAGATGTTCAATGAGACACGAAAAATTATGCATACAGATGCTCGTTGCTCTGCTATGTGTGTCAGAATCTCTTCTTTGCGTGCCCATTCTGAGGCTGTATGGATTGAGACTGAGAAGAAAATCAGCGTCGAGGCTGCTCAGGAGGCTTTGAGAAATGCTCCTGGCGTAACTCTCGTTGACGACCCAAAGAAGGTGGGCGCAAAGGCTAATGCTGACAGCTCTAAGGAGACAATGGAGGGACTGCCTTACCCAATGCCGCTCTATACTGCTGGAAAGGATGATGTCTATGTAGGTCGTGTACGCGAAGACCTCGCTAACGAGAATGGCCTGACATTCTGGCTCTCTGGCGACCAGATAAAGAAAGGCGCCGCCCTCAACGCAGTACAGATTGCAGAATATCTCATAAAGGTCGGTAACGTAAAGTAAAGACGTGTATAAATATCTCTCACACATCCAATTTCCTGCTGACCTACGCGCTTTGCCCGTCGAGGCACTCCCAGAGGTCTGCGCGGAACTGCGTGATGACATAGTGAAGGAACTCTCCGTGAATCCAGGACATCTGGCTTCATCATTGGGAACAATAGAACTGACTGTTGCTCTGCATTATGTCTATGATACCCCTGAAGACAGAATAGTCTGGGACGTGGGGCATCAGGCTTATGGACATAAGATTCTTACTGGCAGACGCGACGTCTTCAATACCAATCGTAAGTTTGGTGGTCTGCACCCCTTCCCGACACCTGCTGAGAGCGAATATGACACCTTCGTCTGCGGACATGCTTCCAACAGCATCTCTGCGGCCTTGGGAATGGCTGTCGCTGATGCTAAGATGGGAAACCATCGCAATGTGGTCGCTGTGATAGGCGACGGAAGCCTCAGTGGTGGACTGGCGTTTGAAGGACTCAATAACGTGTCACAATCGCCAAACAACCTGCTCATCATTCTCAACGACAATAATATGTCGATTGATCGCAGCGTGGGTGGCATGAAGCAATATCTCCTATCGCTGAATACCAACGAGTCGTATAACCGTTGGCGCGACAGGGTAGGGCGATGGCTCATGGGAAAAGGCTATCTGGATGATTCGAGAAGAAAGACGGTCATACGCCTCTCTAATGCCTTCAAGTCTGCTATCTCACAGCAGCAGAATATCTTCGAGGGCATGAACATACGCTATTTCGGACCTGTTGACGGACATAATATCAAAGAACTGGTACGTGTCATTCGCCAGCTGAAGGATATGCGTGGCCCGAAACTGCTTCATATTCACACTGTTAAGGGAAAAGGCTATGAGCCGGCTGAAAAGGCGGCTACGATATGGCATGCCCCTGGCCGCTTTAATCCTGAGACGGGCGAACGCCTCGATAAGGATAAGAGGGCGAAGTACCAGAATGTCTTTGGCGAGACTCTCGTGGAACTGGCGAAGGCTAATGACAAGATAGTGGGCATCACGCCTGCTATGCCTACTGGCTGCTCTATGAACAAACTCATGGAGGCAATGCCTGACAGGGCCTTTGACGTGGGTATTGCTGAGGGACATGCTGCCACCTTCGCTGGGGGATTGGCAAAAGAGGGCATGGTTCCTTTCTGTAATATCTACAGTGCCTTTGCACAGCGTGCCTATGACAACATAATACACGATGTGGCAATAGGAAACCTTCATGTGGTGTTCTGCTTCGACAGGGCTGGCATCGTGGGCGAGGATGGTGCTACACATCATGGAGCCTTCGATATGGCTGCCCTGAAACCTGTTCCTAACCTCACTATCTGTGCTCCGCTGAATGAGCATGAGCTGCGAAAGATGATGTTTACTGCCCAGCTGCCTGACCAAGGGCCGTGGGTGATACGCTATCCGCGTGGACGTGGCGTGATGGACGATTGGAGGTGTCCTCTGGAGGCAATAGAGGTCGGAAAGGGTCGTAAGTTGAAGGATGGCAAGGGAACAGCAGTGTTGTCGATAGGTCACATTGGAAACAATGTTGCTGAGGCTGTGAAGGGTACTGATGTGGCACACTACGATATGCGATTCCTTAAGCCTATAGATACTGCCCTGCTCGACGAGGTGGGAAGCACCTATGACAGAGTCATCACTGTAGAAGACGGAGTACGCGACGGAGGCCTCGGCTCTGCCGTGCTGGAGTATTTCGCTGACAAGGGATACACAGCAAAAGTAACCCGCATCGGAATGCCAACAGACACCTTCGTAGAACACGGCACCATAGCAGAACTCCAAAAACTCTACAACATGGACGCGGAAGGAATTAAGAAGACAATACATAATTCATAATTCAAAATTCATAATTCATAATTCAAAATTCATAATTCAAAATTCAAAATTGACTTATGAAAATAATCATCGCAGGCGCTTACGCCATTGGTAACTATCTCGCTTCGTTGCTCGCTCGCAGCAATGAGGAGATTACCATCATCGATACTGATGAAGAGGCTCTGGAAAGCATCAACCCAGACCTTGACGTGCTCACTATGCATGCTTCGCCTATTTCTATCAAGGCGCTGCGTGAGATAGGTGCTCCAGATGCTGACCTGTTCATCGCTGTGACGCATAATCAGGAAGTCAATATGTGTGCTTGCACCATGGCGAAAAGCCTTGGCGTCAGACATACTGTGGCAAAGGTGGAGGAGTATGAGTATGCTAAAAAGAAAAACAGCGACGTGCTCAAGGCTATGGGCATCGATAGCATCATATACCCTGAGATGCTGGCAGCACAGGATATCATCAGTGGCCTGAAGATGTCGTGGGTGCGACAGCGTTGGGATGTGTATGGTGGAGCCCTGACAATGCTGGGCATCAAGTTGCGTGAAGGATGTACTATCCTCGATCGTCCGCTGAAAGAACTCATCGGACCTGATGACCCGTATCACGTGGTGGCCATAAAGCGTGGCAATGAGACCATCATTCCGCGTGGTGACGATACCCTGCAGCTCTATGATATAGCATATTTCATGACCACTCCGCCAAACATACCGCTCATCCGTCGCATCGTGGGAAAAGAGAAGTATGAGGATGTGTCGAACGTCATGATAATGGGTGGCGGAAAGACGGCTTTACGTACTGCCATGACCATGCCTGAGTATATGAACTATAAGCTCATCGAGATTGACCCGCAGCGTTGTGAGGAACTCAATGAGATACTCAAGCGCAATGACTACATCATCAATGGCGATGCGCGTGATACGTCGCTCCTCATAGAGGAGGGCATACGCAGTGCGCAGGCGTTCGTGGCTCTGACAGGTAGTTCGGAGGCGAATATTCTGGCGTGTCTCACTGCTAAGCGGCATGGCGTGCGAAAGACTGTCGCCATCGTGGAAAATGTCGATTATGTCGATATGGCTGAAAGCCTTGACATTGGCACCATTATCAATAAAAAGGCCATAGCAGCATCGCGTATCTATGAGATGATGCTCGAAGGAAAAGCCTCTAATGTCAGATTCCTCATGCATGCAAAGGCCGATGTGGCAGAGTTTACAGCCTCACCAGGGTCTTTAGTAACCAAAAAGCGTGTCTTTGAACTGTCCCTGCCAAAGGGCTGCACCCTCGGAGGACTCGTGCGAAATGGCGAAGGAATACTCATATCAGGTGGCACACAAATCCAGGCCGGCGACATCGTCATGGCCTTCTGCCACAACGCCGATATGCACAGGCTTGAAAAACTATTCGTGAAATAAAGTTTAGAGTTTAGAGTTTAAAGTTTAAAGGCAGTTTTAAAGTTTAGTGTTTAAAGTTGAAAGTGAATTAAAACGGTTTTTCTTGTCGCAGACATGGGTTTTTAAGGTTTTTGTTAAAATCAAGAACAACCGAAAGAAAAGAAAATGCTCAATTTCAAACTCATATACAAAATTCTCGGCTCACTCCTCTTCCTGGAGTCCCTGTTTATGCTGATATGCCTCGTGATATCACTGTCATATCAGGAGGATGATGTCTTCTCCTTTATCATCTCTATCCTCGTGACACAGATGGGAGCGTATATCCTGCGATACCTGGGACGTGATGCCAATAATAACATGTCGCGAAAAGACTCCTTCCTCGTCGTCACCCTGACGTGGGCCGTCTATAGCCTCTTTGGTACGCTGCCGTATATGGTGGGAGGATATATCACTGACTTTACCAATGCCTATTTTGAGGCCATGTCGGGCTTTACTACGACAGGTGCCAGTATTCTCGATGATGTGGAGCATCTGCCGCATGGCATACTGTTCTGGCGTACCTTCTCGCAGTGGATTGGGGCGTTGGGAATAGTGTTCTTCACTATTGCCATCCTGCCATCGATGGTGGGAGGGTCTGTGAAGGTCTTCTCGTTAGAGACTACAGGACCTATCAAGACGAAGCTCCATCCGCGTCTATCAACGTCTGCAAAGACGTTGTGGGTGGTGTTTATAGTGTTGACGGTGTCATGCTTCCTTATATTCCATGTCCTTGGCATGAACTGGTTCGATGCCATCAATTATTCCATGACCACCATTGCCACGGGAGGGTTCTCGCCCCATAATGATAGCGTGGCACACTTCCATTCCCCTGCGATGGAATATACATCCACCCTGTTCTGTTTCCTGTCCGGTATCAATTTCATACTGCTGTACAGGCTGTTCATGAAGCGTGATTTGAGTGGGATGATCAATAACTCCGAGATGAAGATTTACTGTAGTTTGACAGTTGTCTTTACTGCATTTATTATGGTCATGCTCATGCACTTCAATGACTATGGCATTGAGAGAGCATTCAGGTGTTCGCTCTATCAGGTCGTGTCGTTCCTGACCACGACCGGGTTGTTTAATGACGATGCCGCCAAGTGGCCGCATGTCACGTGGGTGGTGCTCGCCATCTGTATGTTCTGTGGCGCGTGCGCCGGCAGTACGTCGGGAGGATTTAAGTGCGTCAGGGTTACCATGCTGTTTAAGGTGATGCTCAATGAGTTTAAGCAGATACTGCACCCCAAGGCCGTGCTGCCGCTGAAGATAGGCGAGACCAATGTCAATATGCAGCAGAGAGTAACGTTGATGGCGTTTTTGACAGCCTATTGTTTTCTCTGTGTGTTCTGTGCTACGGTGATGATAGTCGCTGGGGTGGATATCACCAATTCCATTACGATTACTATTTCGACCCTTAGTAATGTTGGTCCCACGTTGGGTACCGAGATTGGGCCCACCATGTCGTGGAATGATTTGCCCATATTTGCAAAGTGGATATGCTCCATCCTGATGTTGATGGGCCGTCTTGAGATATTCTCTGTGCTCATCATATTTACCCCACTTTTCTGGAAAGATAGATGAGCCTGCTGCTGACGCTTCTTTTTACCATTGTCTCTTACAACTGCGAAAACCTTTTCGACTGCCGCCACGACAGCCTGAAAAATGATTACGAATTCCTCCCCCCCGCCTCCGCGAACGCGAACGCTTTCGCTTCCGCTTCCGCGAACGAAAACGAAAACGAAAAGGCCCCTCCCCGGCCCTCCCTTAAAGGGCGGGGGAAACAGTTGAAGGATGAAAACCAAAACGAAAACCCTTCGACAGGCTCAGGGCGAGGCGAAAACCTTAACCTTAACCTTGGTGCTTCTCGTAACTGGAATTTTGGGCGGTATTGGAGGAAATTAAATAACATTGGGCGTGTGATTCAGCAGTGTGGAAGTGCGACCTCTCCTGGAACTCTTCCGGATATAGTAGCATTGTTGGAGGTAGAGAATGATTCTACTCTTTTTATGCTGACAAGGCGCAGCTTGCTAAAGGGTGCGGGCTACAAATATGTGATGACTAATTCTCTTGATGCGCGTGGCATTGATGTGGCAATGATATACAATCCTCTGACATTCCGATTGGAAAAGAGTTATTCTATCAGGCCGGAACTTAAACGGTCGAAGTCGGACACGGTGGGCATCAAGACTCGCGACATATTGTATGCGAAGGGCGTCATGCGTGCGCGCGATACATTACATATATTTGTTGTGCATGCTCCGAGTCGCAGGAATGGTAAGTCTGCTACGGAGGGGTATCGTCTGCAGGTGGAGCAGCGGATGATGGAGTCGGTGGATTCTATCAGGAATATCAATCCCAACGCGAAAATAGTCTTGATGGGTGATTTTAATGATTATTCGAATGACAGGGCTTTGAAGGATATTGTGAGCAGGGGATTTGTGGAGACTTCCAAGGGCATAAGGGGGCTGAACTACGAGAAGACAGGGGTGTCTGGAACGTATAAATATCAGGGGGCGTGGAACAGTCTTGACCATATTTTCCTGTCCACAGCGGTGCAGCAGCAGGTGGAGCGGTGTTTCATATATGATGCTGCGTGGCTGTTGGAGGAGGATAATCAGGGTGGTTATAAGCCTTTCAGAACGTATTTGGGTCCGAGGTATCATGATGGGGTGAGTGATCATCTGCCGATAGTGTTGCAGCTGAAGTTGGAATGATGGATGAAGGATGAAGGATGAAGGATGAAGGGTGATTAGCCTCGCGGGCTGATAATATGGAAAAAAACCGGAAAAACATCCTTTACACAGTTCGTGGTGCTGATAGCACCAATGTTGCAAGGCTTGTACTGCCTGCTGGCAAACAAGTTTTCCGACAGTCAGCCCAACCCTCACAACAGGCCTAAGGCCTACGAACTGCTAAAGGCAAAGAACCCCGGCCTGAGCTCAACGCCGGCCTAAAAAACCAAATTTTGTTATACTGAGTCAAGATGGCTCAACGCCGGCCTAAAAAACCAAATTTTGTTATACTGAGTCAAGAAGGCTCAACGCCGGCCTAAAAGACCAAATTTTGTGTTAGACTGGATCAAGAAGGCTCAACGCAGGCCTGAAAAACCAAATTTTGTTATACTGAGTCAAGATGGTTCAACGCCGGCCTAAAAAACCAAATTTTGTGTTAGACTGACTCAAAAACCAGGTTATTCAACCAAAATGAAAACGGGGTGAAGGATGAAGGTTTAAATGTGAAAGGTGAAACGTGAACAGTGAAACGTGAAAAGGTGAACGAAGAGTTAAAAAATATTAAAAATGCGGTTTTGCGTGATGATAATACCTTTGCTTTAACAAATTTTTTCTACCTTTGCATCGCTTTTTGCGTACGCATGCGTAAGCATCGTGGCATTTAGTAGATATAATATTCACTTCAAAATAGTTAATGAAACCAGACAAACGTAAAGTAGATCCTAAAAGCCAGTATCGCATCAATGAGGAGATCAGGGTGCGCGAGGTTAGAGTAGTGGGTGACAATGGTGCCACTGTGATGTCAACCAGAGAGGCATTAGAATTAGCACAGCAGAGGGGGGAAGATCTCGTAGAGATAAGCCCAAATGCGGAACCACCAGTATGTCGTATCATTGACTATTCAAAGTTCCTTTATCAGCAGAAGAAGAAGGCAAAGGAAATAAAGTCACGACAGGTTAAGGTCGATATCAAGGAAATCCGTTTCGGCCCTCAGACTGACGACCACGACTATAACTTCAAGCTGAAGCATGCCAAGGAGTTCCTGGAAGAGGGAAACAAGGTGAGAGCCTATGTATTTTTCCGTGGCCGCTCTATATTGTTCAAGGAACAGGGTGAGGTATTGCTGTTGAGATTTGCCAATGACTTGGAAGAGTATGGCAAGGTGGAGCAGATGCCGAAGTTGGAAGGCAAGAAGATGTTCCTGTTCATGGCACCTAAGAAGGCTGGTGTAGCGAAGAAGTCTCAGCAGAAGGTTGATCGTGAAAGACGTGAAGCAGAAGCGGCGAGTGCGGCAGCCAATGCGCCTCAAGAGGTAAAGGAGAGCACTGGTGATGGTCTTGCAGCAAATGCGAAGGGACTGGAAGCGCTTGCAGCGTTGAAGTTTGACGAATAACGGTTAAAGGTTAACGGTTAACGGTTAAAGAGTAAAACGAAAAAAAGAAAAGAACGAGTGCGTAACGCCTGGTATATGCGTTGCCACCATATTAGTTAATCAATAAATAAATTTAAAAAAATGCCAAAAGTAAAGACAAATTCCGGAGCTAAAAAACGCTTTGCGTTCACCGGTTCAGGTAAGGTGAAAAGACGTCACGCTTTCCACAGTCACATCCTGACAAAGAAGACAAAGAAGCAGAAGAGAAATCTTCTTGGTTCAACAATTGTAGATTCTACAAACATGAAGCAGGTACGTGATCTGCTGTGTTTGCGTTAATTAACCCTACCGTCTAACTTTTTAAAGTAAGAAAATTATGCCAAGATCAGTAAATCATGTTGCCTCTAAGGCAAAGAGAACTCGTATTCTGAAGCTTACCAAGGGTTATTATGGCGCACGCAAGAATGTTTGGACAGTTGCTAAGAACACTTGGGAGAAGGGTCTGACCTATGCTTATCGTGATCGTAAGAACAAGAAGCGTACTTTCCGCGCACTGTGGATCCAGCGTATCAATGCTGCTGCACGCATGGAGGGACTTTCTTATTCAGTTCTGATGGGCCTCCTTCACAAGGCAGGAATCGAAATTAACCGTAAGGTCCTTGCTGACCTCGCTGTTAACAATCCAGAGGCTTTCAAGGCCATCGTGGATAAGGTAAAGTAAATTAAAGGTTACAATACCCTACAGGGCTGCGGATACTACTTCATGGGTGTCCGCAGTTTTTTTTGTGAAACTTTTATTATAAATCCATACAATAAAAGGATAGGTGTGTGCGTTAAATAAGAAAACACCCGCCTATGAAACAAGATTACTCAGATTATTTCACCCCTTCAGAAGCCGTACTCAGTTATATACGCTTTTTCGCTTACAATTATGATAGTATCCCCGTCGCTACTCGCAGCAGACTTTCTTCATCTGGATCGTGATATCGAGATGATAAACACCAGTGAGGCCCAGTGGCTTCATCTTGATGTGATGGATGGCAGTTTTGTACCTAATATCTCATTTGGCTTCCCAGTACTCGAAGCTGTTGCCAAGGTATGTACAAAGTCGCTTGATGTGCATTATATGATAGAAAAGCCAGAGCGTTATATTCGTCAGACGGCGAAGCTCGGGGCTATGATGATGAATGTGCACTATGAGGCATGTACGCATCTGCATCGCACACTGCAGGAGATACATGATGCAGGCATGAAGGCAGGTGTGACGCTGAATCCGTCAACGCCTATCTGTGTGCTGGAGGATATCATCACAGACATCGACATGGTATTGCTGATGAGTGTTAATCCAGGCTTTGGTGGTCAGAAGTTTATTGAGAGCACCATTGACAAGGTAAAGCGCCTGAAGCAGATGATAAACGAGAAGGGTGCCAAGACACTTATCGAAGTCGATGGCGGAGTGCAGGGCGAAACAGCCCCTCGCTTATCAGTTGCTGGCGTCGATGTGCTTGTCAGTGGCAGTTATGTCTTTGGGGCGAAGGACCCACATGAGGTGATTAAAGCGCTGAGAGCGCTTTGATGAATTAAGAATTAAGAATTAAGAAATTATAAATAAAAAACACCTGAATCTAATGGAACAGAAAGATCTACAACAAATTAAAGCTAAAGGAATTAGTGAGGCACAGATAGAAAAGCAGATAAAGCAGTTTGAGACTGGTTTTCCTTTTCTGAAGTTAGAGGCTGCTGCCGCTATTGGTAAAGGTATTATGGCCCCTAATAAGCAGGAGGCTGATGCTTACGTAAAGGCTTGGGAAGAATATAAAGCCAGTGGCAAGAAGATAGTAAAGTTTGTGCCAGCATCTGGTGCTGCTTCACGTATGTTCAAGAATCTTTTCGAATATTTGGATAATGGTGAAGAGACAGACTTCATCAAGAAGTTCATGGCAGGCAAGGATAAGTTTGCTTTTGGCCCACAATTGGCAGGCAAGGAAGGTAAGGAGGCTGTTTCATACCTTCTCAACGATATGAACTATGGCAACCTTCCAAAGGGACTCCTGTTGTTCCATAAGTATGATGACGGCCCACGCACTCCTGCGCTGGAGCATCTCGTAGAGGGCGCCCTCTATGCTTCTTCCAACGGAAAGGTGAACCTCCATTTCACAGTGTCTCACGACCACTTGGAGCTCTTCAAGAAGCACATAGCAGAGAACCTGCCAAAATTTGAGGCAAAGTATGGTGTGAAGTATGATGTGTCATTCTCTGAGCAGAAACCATCAACAGACACTGTGGCAGTTAATCCAGACAACACCCTGTTCCGCAACAGCGACGGCTCATTGCTGTTCCGTCCAGGAGGACATGGTGCACTGATAGAGAATCTCAACGAGATAGATGGCGATGTCATCTTCATTAAGAATATCGATAATGTCGTTCCAGACCGTCTGAAGCCAGAGACAGTAGAGTGGAAGCAGATTATTGCTGGTGTCCTCGTGACACTGCAAAAACAAGCCTTCGAATACCTCAATATCCTTGACAGCGGAAAGTATGACCATGCAAAGCTGGAGGAGATAATCCGTTTTGTACAGCAGGATTTGTGCTGCCGCAAGAGTGATATCAAGGAGTTGGAAGATGCAGAATTGGTAATCTACCTAAAGAAGAAACTCAACCGTCCTATGCGTGTCTGTGGCGTTGTGAAGAATGTCGGCGAGCCTGGTGGTGGTCCGTTCCTCACATACAATCAGGATGGTACCGTTTCACTGCAGATTCTGGAGTCAAGCCAGATAGACAAGAACAATGCAGAGTATATGAAGATGTTCACAGGCGGCACACACTTCAATCCTGTTGACCTTGTATGCGCTGTGAAGGATTATAAGGGCAATGCCTTCAATCTGCCTGACTATGTAGATCCATCTACAGGCTTCATCTCAAGCAAGTCAAAGAATGGTAAGGAGTTGCGTGCTCTCGAACTGCCAGGACTGTGGAATGGTGCAATGTCTGATTGGTCAACAGTATTCGTAGAGGTGCCACTCGGAACCTTCAATCCAGTAAAGACAGTTAATGATCTGCTCAGAGAGCAGCATCAGTAAAGACGAAAACCAAAACGAAAACGAAATTATAATTGGTCCCACCTCAATTTTTGTGAAAAAATGGGGTGGGATTTGAAAGGAAGATTGGCAGAGTGACCGAATGCGCTGGACTCGAAATCCGGTATACCCCTTACAGGGTATCGGGGGTTTGAATCCCTCATCTTCCGCTGAGAAAGAAAAAATAGAATGCTTCAAAAATTATGAGGCATTCTATTTTTTCTATTCTGTTCTTTCGTTGTTTGATTTAGACCAGAAAGTGAAGCTGTCAATGATTCCTTTTATGAATTTCAAGTTTTCCGGATTGGTTATTGCCTGCATGTGTGTATAGTCAACGAAGGTAATAGGCATATCGGGTTGTGATTTTTTCCAGTTGGCTATATTGTGAGGGAACATGGCAATACCTTGTTCACGGGTCTGACCTGGTGAATCATCGAATTTGCTGCACAAAATCAGATGTACCGGACCAGAATAATAACGCTGGACGCAAGAGCCGGATACTGCGTGCAGGATTTGACTTCTGATTTTTACTAACTCTTCGGAAACGCCAGGCTCTACGACGACGGTGCCTATCTCTTCACCATATTCTGAACGGCACGCGTAACCATCAATGTTGATGACAGGAATAGTGCCAATGCCTTGCTCCTGGAGTTCCACAGCCAGACGAAGCGCCATATCGCCACCGAGACAAAATCCAGTTGCCAGTATAGGCATGGTTCGGTCTTTGAGAATAGGACGAAGTATCCGTACATATTCTGCTATCAGTGCATCCACATTTTTGGGGAAGTCGGGACGCAGTGAACATAATTCGCTTACTGACTCTATCACAAGGATGGTATATGTGTCTTTGAGCGTATGATAGAAGTCCATGTATATCGTTTCGAAATAAGGTGCGCCAGCACAAATGATGAGCAGGGGTTTGTTAGGATTGTCTGGGGTATAGAAATATACAACCCTGTTGTCAATCTGCTCCTGTGTCAGCGGTTCCTTATTGGTCTCCATAAAGGATGCCAGATTGTGGATGGTCTTGCAATGATAGACATCTGAGGCGTGTAGCTGATAGCCACGTGTCTGCATCTGACTGACATATTCAAGGACTTGCAGCGAACTCATTCCAATGTCTTCCATCAGATTGGCATTGACATCGATGGTACTGGCTTCGATGCCCAGAATAGTGGAGATGGCATGGCGACAGCGGCATTCTACCTCCGGCAGTTCTTCGTTGTCTGCTTTTTCTGTAACACACAATTGCGGCTCGGGCAGGCGCTTACGGTCTATCTTTCCGTTGTGGGTGAGAGGGAATGATTTTGAGAATGTCCAATAGGCAGGTGTCATATAGGCAGGCAGTTTGTCGGCCAGCCATGTACGAAGACTGGTACCATCCAACTGACTATCGGTTGTTTCTACATGAGCCACCAACTGTTTGGCATCGCCTATCTGACGAATCTCAGCAATACACTGTCGCACATCGGGGTGGGAGAGTAGTGTACTCTCGATATCAGCCAGTTCAATACGATATCCGCGCAGCTTTATTTGAAAATCCTTACGTCCCATGAAGTATAGCAGGCCATCAGCTTTTCTGCATACCAAATCGCCCGTAGCATAGAGGCGTGTATTGATGCCTTGCTCCTTATCAGACTGGCTGACGAATGGGTTATTGATAAAGCTCTTGCTGTTGAGCTCCGGACGGTTGTGATAGCCTGTGGCCAGTTGCAGACCGCCAAGATACAACTCACCTGTGACACCGTCGGGCAAAAGGTTGTGATCATCATCAAGCACATAACATGTTACACCAGGCAATGGTTTGCCAATACAATTAGATGCCGACACCTTACTGCCAGCATAGGTGTGGCTGGTGCTGCATACAGTACTCTCCGTAGGTCCGTAGCCATTGATGAAGGTAATATTGCTATAACGGTTGATAAGTTCCTGGCTGGGTGACTCACCACCTACGAGGACCTTCTTCAGCGATGTCGTCGGGTCTTTATGGCAGGAATGTAGGAATGCTGGTGGAATGCAGGCCCACGTAATCTTCTCGTCCTCCATAAACTGGAACAGCTGTTCTGCATCTTTTTTCATTGCTTCTGGTGCCGTTACCAGTGTGGCACCGCTCAGCAAGGTGCAGAAGATATCAATGACGGAAGCATCGAAGAGATATGTTGAGAACTGGATGACGCGATCGTCTGCAGAAGGACGATAGATATTCGGAGAACCTATCGTTACCATTGAAACAACGCTACTATGAGGTACGATAACACCCTTCGGCTTTCCTGTGGTGCCTGACGTGTAAATCATGTAGGCAGGGGAGGACAATTGACAATTGACAGTTGACAATTGACAGGTGGAATGTCTAAGGTCAAAGGTCAAAGGTCTAAGGCTTTCGTTATCGTTATCGTTATCGTTTTCGTTATACAGATATATACGAACATCTGGTACGAGTCCCTCAACATCTTTCAGCAGATTTCGTGTTGTCACGAGGCGTTGCATACCGCTGTCAATGATTATATCCTTCAGGCGCTCCTGAGGGTATGTGTCATTAAGGGGCACATAGAAACAGCCGGCTTTTATGATACCCATTATTGTAGCCAGGGCCTGTGACGAACGGCCGGAATATATGCCTACGGCACCCTGAGGGAGTCCGTCGGACAACAGAACAGAGGCAACATTATCCGAAATCTTGTCGAGTTGCTCATAAGTATAGCTGTGACTCTCATCCTTGAGGGCCACATGGTCGGGATAGAGCTCCACCTGTTTTCGGAATACGTCAACTATAGTTTCTGTTGGTAATGAGAGCGGAGAAACAGTACTCTGTTCCACCATATGCTGATAAGCAGCCTTATCTAACATGGACAGCTTACGAGCAGGTATATTCTCAGCCTCAACAATCTGCTGAATAAGTGCAAGATAGCAACGGCTCAGCAGTTCAATCTGCTCTGTCTCTGCCATTGCGCTGCGATAGAGCCAGCGGCACTGCAACTTTTTCTCGTCGGTATCGACAGTCAGCATCAGGGGTGCCAACTGATAAGGCAGATCAATTCCCATACGTGTCTCGTAGCGCATTTCCTCAAGAGTGAAATTCACTGGAGGCAGTTTTACCATCGCATACGAATGAGCTGTCGCTTCACGGATATCGTCAATGGTGTGTTTGCAGAGTTGGTCGAAAGTCATGTCGAGCAAAGACTCTTCGAACTTCATCGGGTATGGATGAACGAAATAGCCGAGCATATTGAGACTTTCGGAAGAGGTCCTGCCGGACGTAGGATAGCCAAGCGTGAACTTCTGCTGACGCGAAACACGATACAGCACTAGCATCAATGCTGATGACAGGAAGGAGAAGAGAGTAATCTGATGCTGGGAACAATACTTGTAAATTGCCTCTGACAGGGAGTCATCCACCTGCTTCAAGACACATCCGGTAGTATAGTCATTGTTGTCGCTGTCTTCAATAATTCCAGGCAGTTTCAGTTCTGGAACATCTTCCAGATAGGCATCCCAATACTTCGTGCTGTCAGCACCTAATGGCCCCTGCTCCTTATTATACGTATCATATACATAATTGGCAAAGTTGCCTGCAATATCCAAACCCTTCTGTGCATAAAGGACATAGAGTTGCAGCCTCACCTCGTCAAGCGACCAACCATCGGAAATGAGGTGATGCATATAGACGGCACACACCCATTTGCCATTAGGGAAATGATATAGTTCTACGAAGTAAAGTGGTCCCTTCTCCAAGTCGTACGGACGAGAGAGACGTTCCGTTACCAAAGCCTTAAGTTCCTCGTCGTCAGCAACGGAGAATTCAGGGATGTCTTCCTGTACCTTAATGTCATTCACCTTCATAAAAGGTTTTCCGAAAGCATCAGTATGAAAAGTCATACGGAAGGCATCATGGGTCTGTAGCAACCTGTTCCATGCATTGAGCAAAGTGTCTTTCTTAAATGACTTCCCGAATGGTATCAGTTCCACCAGATTATATGCCAGTGAGGCCTGCTGATTCAGCTTACAGTGAACATAGACGTTGGAGAGGTGGGAAGGGAGTTGGCAGTTGACAATTGATAATTGACAATTGACAATTGATAAGTTATCGTTTTCGTTATCGTTTTCATTGATGGCTGAAGCCAGTTGGCTCAATGTCAGATTATGATATATATCATTAACCGTCAGTTGGGTGTTAAATTGCTTATTGATGCGTTGCATCAGGTAGATGATAGAAATGGAATCACCACCCAGTTCGATAAAGTTGCTGTCTGACCTGATGCTTTCCATATTGCCCAGCAAGTCATGCCAGATGGCAGCAATCTGTTCCTCTGTCTCGCCAGAAACCTCGTCTGTCTGCTGTTCTGAAGGCAGCATGTCAGCGAGGGCTTTGAAATCTATTTTCCCGTTAATATTCTTTGGTATATCAGACACCTCTATTATACGAGTAGGTATCATGTAAGACGGCAGTACTCCCTTGAGCTCTTGTTTTATCTGTTCTATATCGAGAGGAGTGATATCGGCTTTTACAAAGGCACGCAGATATCTCTGTTCACCCTGCGTAGCCACCTCTATAGCAGCTGCTTCTACCTGGGAGCATTGCTCAATAGCAGTTTTTATCTCGCCCAATTCTATGCGAAAACCATGAAGCTTTACCTGATTGTCTTTGCGTCCGCAGCAGATGAAATGCCCGTTAGGCAACTGATAAGCTATGTCACCGCTGGCATACAGTATGGGGTCAGAAGCACCTTCTTCTGCAAAAGGATTAGCAATAAACTTCTGCTTATTCAATTCTTCCTTGTTAAGATAACCATCTGTCACCTGAATACCTCCAATAAACAATTCGCCTTTCTCACCTTGCGGCACCTGACGATATTGTTCATCCAAAATATAACACGTTGTACCTTCCAGAGGCAGACCGATATCATTGGCAGAATCCTCTTTTCCCAATATGTTGGCAGTAATAAAGACGGTTGCCTCAGTCGGTCCGTATGCATTGACGATAGTGCTTGTATTCTGCCATTTTCTTACTAAGGGTTCTGGGCAAGGCTCTCCTCCAAATACCAGATATTTCAAATCCGGGAGAGGGCGATAGGGAATCAAGGAAAGATATGTAGGAGTTGTGCTAAACGTTGTAACATGTTGTTCTTCCAATATCTCTGCTATACGTTCAGGATTTGCCTTTTCTTCTTCGCTGAAGAAATAGACTGCTGTTCCAGTCATCAGCGGACAGAATATTTCCCAAACGGAATAATCAAACGCAATGCTGGCAATACAGGTCTCCAACGTGTTCTCTACGTGAGAATAGAGGGCTTTATGGCGGACTTCTACCAGATTACGCAGTCCGGCATGAGTAATTGGTATGCCTTTGGGTTTGCCCGTTGTGCCAGAGGTGTAGATGACGTAGCCAAGGGAGGATGGTTGGCAGGTGACAGTTGATAGTTGACAGGTGACAGTTGAAATGTTGGAATCAATAGTAAGCCACTGGACCTGTGGATATTCTGAGACAGGGGCATCACAATCTGTGAGTATCAGGTTCAGCTTACAATCATCTATGATATACCCTATACGCTCTGAAGAGTATTTAGGGTCCATTGGGACGTAAGCAAATCCTGCCTTCCAGATGCCTATCATCATCGGAATAGTATATTGGGTACGCGATGAATATATACCGACAAAAGGGCTTTTCGCTGGAGTATGTCCACTTTGCAGAATCAACTGTGCTATACAATCAGAGATTCTGTCCAACTCACTATATGAAAAAGACAGACTTCCGAATTTAAGAGCCGTTTTCTCTGAATTCTGTTTTACGATATTCTGAAAAATACTTATCATTGCCTATAGTGTGAATTTTACGTTTGCCATAAACGTACGTCCTGGTTTATACCAAGGCATAGAGGCCAACGTAGCTCCAGACATATATGTTGTTTTATCGAAAATATTCTCACAGTTAACCTGTAGTGTCACATGATTGCCAATCTGGTATTTAGTTCCCAAATCGAATAAGATATTCGAAGACATTTTCCCATCCTCATATGTTTCGGTATTCAATATATTTACATAAGAATTGGTGGAGAACCGGATATTTGAAGTAACCCAAAGTCGGTGAGAAGTTTTATCTAATATCTGATAAGAGAAAACTCCGTTAGTGACGAAGTTAGGAATGGCATAGATGTGGTTATCCTTGTAATAATAGTCTTTGGCAGACAGCAGATAGGAATAGCTTGCTATCAAGTCAGCCTTCAGGCGCTTGTGATTATAGTGTACATCCATCTCTGCACCCATTATCTCCAGTTTACCGGAGTTGCGGAATTTCGCATCCTCAAGTCCTGCTCCGGGAATTGCATAGATGATATCAGTGAACTTGTTATAGAACAGATTGACATCGTAAGTCAGATGTATCGGTTTAATCTCACCCAAGATATCAAATTGGATAGCATTGAGATACTCAGGCTTCAAATCTTCGGCGCCCAAGTAGGAGTTGTCTATATTACGACGATAGAAATATGGAGCATCGACAAAGGAACGCGAATACGACAGTTTCATACTGAAATCATTCTTGGGCATATAGATAAATGCCACACGTGGAGAGAGGGCATTGATGCGTACGCTGTTTGCCCTATACTTGCTATCGAATCGTAATCCTGCATTCAAAATGAGTTTCTTCGTAAAGTAATGTTTGTCTTGCAAGAAGAACGATATGATGTTTTCTCTTCCTGTAAGAATAGGGTTTTCTGATTCCTTAATAACAAATTGAATCGCATCATAATTGCGTCCCACCATACCGTAAGTATCGTACAATGAGAAATATTCATACTGCAAACCTGCGAGCAGAGAGCCGTTCATACTACCTAACGTATAATTGCAGTCTCCCCTCACAGTACCTCCTATAGTCATTTCTTTCCAGGCATACACCTGATAAGCTCCTTGCCACTCTGTAATTACGGGATTCCCCTGTTCGTCTTTCTTAGGAGTACCATCATCATTAAATTCCGAATAGAACATAGCATCGGAAGCCACACTATAGTCAGAAATGTCATACCAGTCGCCATAGATAGATGCATTCAGGGAAAACTTTTCCCAATTCTTCATATAGCCAAAGTTTGCATGATTCTCATCCATACCATATCCTGGCTTTAGACCATTAAACCTGCGATAGGCATCATAATTGTAGGTATGTCCCATCATAGAAAATTGCTGCGTCTTTTTGCCACTCTTGCGTGAAAACATCAGGTTGAAGTCATTCAGTTTCAGGTTTATACCGACATCGTATGAAGGTTTGTCAGTATATTTATTGATATACGCATTGCCGCCATATATCAGTGGAGGGGCTGCTCTGTAAATATCTAATGACTGATCATATGTTGGTGAGATATATCTTTCTTCGCCCTTAGAGGTATATATCGACCCCCACATAGAGATGTCGTAATTCATAAAGTGCATTCCCGCCAAGATGTCTGCCTTATGCGTATTCCTTGAACCATAACCATATCGTGCTGATACACCGTTGATGCTGCTTCCGTCTTTTGTGATGATATTTACCACTGCGGTAAGAGCGACATTACCATACAGGGAAGATGCAGGACCACGCAGCACCTCTATATGGTCTATCTTCTGGGTGCTGATAGCATAATCAGTGCGTCCCAGGTTTGTGGAACGGGCATTAAGACGGTGGCCGTTCTCCATGATGAGAATCTTTTCCTGACCTGAGGTATAAGCACCATGCATGGCAATGTTGTCAAGATTTCGGGATGCTACCTCTGTGATGCCTGGGACGTAGGCAGCCAGAATCTGGTTGAGGCTTTTGTTGTAGCCCAGAGCATCTATCATCTCAGCAGTAATAATAGTCACAGGTACAGGTGTCTCAAGAACACTTTCTGCCTGACTAGAAGCTGTGGTGATAGTTGTTCCGCGTCCCATCTTCAGTCGGGAAATCATCTCTTCGAAACGTACAGGGTCCTGTACTGATGAATAGTAAGGATTCTCTTTTAACAACAGATTGGCGTAATATTCTGATTTCTCTTGATTGTCCTGGGCCAGAAAGCAGAGAGAAATAAGGCGGTAGGCATTCTGTTTCAGGTTCCCCTGAAAATCGTTGATGTTTGTTTCCAATAAGTTCAGAGCATCATCAAAACGGCCTATCTTATAATCATTTTCAGCTTGTGTGTATATATCACGTGACGTACCATTGTCTTGAGCCTGAATGTTCATCGGAACGAACAGGACAGCTATTATAAATGTAATGAGGTATTGTAATCTCTTCATCGGACTAAACTTTTTTATGTGGGCAACGTAATGGTAAACTCACTGTAATTATCCTTGACAGAATTCATATGTATGTCGCCCCCGTGGTTCTGCACAATCTCACGACTCAGGTACAAGCCGACGCCTGATGCCTCGCCTGTTGTCTTTGTTGTAAAGAATGGGTCGAATATCTTCTCTTTAATAGTATCCTCAATACCTATACCGTTGTCTCTCACTATGATAGATACGCTATTATCACCGATAGCGGCCTTTAGAGATATCTCAGGCGTGTAGGTATCAGGCTTTTCACGCTTCGCCTTCTTGACGACGGCATAAACGGCATTAGCCAGAATGCTCATCACCATCTTGCTCAGCTGGGTGGCATTACCGTTGATGCTTATTTCGTTTTCTGGAATATTGAGTATTGTCTTGATGCCATACTGCTTGATGTCGTCAGCATAGTAGGCATTCAGCATGTCAAAGTCTTGTTTAAGGACAGAAGTCAGAGACATTGGCACGATACCTCCTGAACGGTCTTTCAGCATTTCTTCCATAGCCTTCAGTGTTCGGGTGGTATTTTGTCCGTGCTGGCTGACTTTCTGCAGATTGCCTCGTAACATGTCGAGTACGTCAACAGTATCTTCATAATTTTCGCTGTCCATCTTTTCTTTGTCGTCCTCAATGTTTGCCTCAATATCCTTGACGAGACCTTCCGACAGCTTTGAGAAGTTATTGATATAGTTCAGCGGGTTCAATATGCGGTCAATAAGTCCCTGTGTCAGCTTACCGACGGTAGCCATCTTCTCCTGACGTATCAGCTCGTGTTGGGCATTGTTCAGGTCGTCGAGAGCTTTCTCAAGACTCTTTGACTTCTCCTCAATTTCGTCTCTCTGCTTTACGACCTCAGAGGTGCGTTCCTTAACGACACGCTCCAGTTTCTCCTTCTCCCTATTCAGCCTGTGCAGACGGTAGCGGAATACCATCATCACCATGAGTCCGAACAGCAGCAGATACAGCACATTCATATACCAACGCATATAGAATGGGTAGGCAATACTGAAATCCATCGTAGCAATTTCCGATAGCTTGCCATTAGCCAGTCTTGCTTGCACGAATAGTCTGTATGAGCCATAGGAAAGGTTCAGATATTCTACTTGATTATCCTCATCCCACGCGCTCCAGGAACCATTGTTAAGTCGATAACGGTACAGCGTTTTTCCTACCAGGGGAATGTGATTCAGGGCAAAGGTAAAACTCAGGTCTCTCTGGTTAGAATTCAAATCCAAGAGTTCCTTTCTAATCTTATTATATCCGCCCCACAATACGCTGTCGCCATTCAGTACGACGGAACGGAACTGCAATGTTGGCTTGTGTGTCAAAGCAAGGTCCTTCTCCTGAAGGTTTATGACCATCAGCCCGTTGTCCAGTCCAAGCCATACTTCTTTATCGTTATTGTAAAGGGCACGTATGCTATTATCATTAAAAGGAAACAGTTGTGTGTCAATATCGTGCAACTTACGATTGTTTTTCCAACGATACAGTCCCTTTCCGTCATTATTCGTCAGCCACGTTACCTTCCTCTTGTCGATGTGAGAGAATTGAGGGTAGGGGAATGGGGTAGTAGTCAGAATGTTTACGACGCAGACAGAGTCCTCAAGAGGCACCAATGTTGAGATGTTGTTATCAACATAATTGAATTTGTATGGTTTGAAGATAGTATTATTGTTGTCAGTTCGCCACACTTCTCCATACAGATTTTGCGCCCAGATATGTCCCTTGGAATCTCTTTGAAAGACCTTCGTTATTTCGAGCCTACATATCTTCTTACGATTGTTTCCATCCGGTGTCATAGTATAGATACCATCCTGCTCACCCGTGTATATCACTCCGTCGTAATACATAATGCTGGTGGTACTCGTGGTCGTCAGCTGTCTTGGCATCCCCTCTCCAGAAATGCGGAATGTTCCGCTGGCTGTTGCGGCATACATGGCGTTAGGAGCAAGAGCAATGCCCCAACAAGCATGATTGATACCCGGAACTTTTTCCATGCGGTGTCCTACCTGTCGGAACAGACCTGTGCTGGTACCAACATATTTTCTGCCCATAAAGACATCTATTACCGTCACGTCACCCTTTAGTCCCTCGTAGGTTGTGAAACGTGAATAGATAGAAGGTATCTGTACGGCAAACACACCATTGTCGGTAACGCCCCATACTATGCCGTGACCATCATAGTCAATCCATGAAACATTATTGTTACAGAGGCCGCTATCCTCGTTCAGTTTGTAAAGCTCATGTCCGGCAGCATCTGTCACGATGAGTCCTTCTCCCGATATGACAAGGACTTTGTATCCGTTATTGAGTTCAAGTTCCTGAGTGACGTCTCTCAGTACAAGGTTGTTGTCTTTGCCGCTTTCTAGAGCATTGATATCCACGATGTCGGTCAGTCCTTGATTGGTCAGGTTTTTGCTAACCAGCTTCTCCAGCACCACCTTGTTGTTCTTCATCATGTACATGTTGCCGTCGTTGACAAGGAAATGCAGGAAACCGTTCTTCTCCCATATCTCCAGTACTTCACCACGAAACTGTCCAGTCTTGGCCACCTGTTGCAGAGCCAGCTCGCCGTTATCTTTAGTGATTACCCTTCCGAAATAGTTGTAGCCACCAACCCATATTACGCCTTTAATGTCTTGATATACCACGGTGATACGCGTAATGCCAGGATTGTGTAGCATGCGCCATTCAGCCTTGTCATAGTACATCAGACCCTCGAAGTTAGCAACAAAGACAGTGCCGTCACGACTGACTTCTACGTCAAAATTGCTCTTGTTGCCGTGATACTCCTCAGCAGTAAAATTTCTTATAATCGGCATACCCTGTGCCATCGCCATACATGTTGACAGCAGCATGAGTCCAAAGAGAAACAGTCTTTTCATCGCTTCACCTCCTTTCCGTTGATAAACGATTCATAAGGAACGTTCTTTCCGATGTAGTAGTTCCATTCCTCGTTAGTGAGATTGCGCTTCAGCTTCTTCTTCAGCACATCAACCATAACAGGCACCGATAGTAACGCATCGGTGATGACACCATCTTGGTCGCCAATCCATATTGACTCTTTCTTCTTGTCGTAGCAGAAGTCCATTATCCATGAATTTGTTGTCACCATTGTTGTCGGCGCTATCTTCTCGCTGGCTGTATTCCAGAACATCACGGTGCCGTCATAGCTTGATGTCAGCAGTTTGTAGCTGTTCAGCTTTATTTGCGAGATGCGTGACAGGTGTCCGACAAGCTTTGTTACCTTCGATGTCCTCTCGTTATACAGATATACTGTGCCGTCGCTCATGCCATAGACCTGTTGCTTGCTATTTTTTGAACTGGCAAAGGCTGTCACACGTCCTGATACAGGATTTTGAGAGGTAGATATCTCGTTTGTGCTCTTCACCAGATGCTGCTTACCCTTGTCGTCAAAAAGAATCGGCAGGTTGTTGTAGCGGCTCCAACATGTTATGCGGAAGTTAAGGCTGCGGCTGGCGATGACCCTCTTCTCTTTGATATTGTAGAATGCCAGTCCGTTATTGCTTGCCACCAGCAAAATGTTGTCGTCAAGCGAGGTGACAAACATCGGATTTTCGAGCCCCGTCAGAGGTGTTGTCTTGTAAGAGCCGTTCTCAAAACATACCAGGTCACCGCTTCTGCTTACAACGGCAAAGAATGTACCGTCCTTATTCACATAAGCGCTGCGGAAGTCATATTTAGAATCATTAAAGAGAGTCTTGCTAACGAGTTTCTCTCCCTGTTTCTGGTGTACCATGACAGTACCGTATGAATCTGCCGTCATAATCCGTTCTTCCTTTGTCGGCAGGTCGTACACACACATCACAGCCCCACGATGCTTCGGGTAAGAATGCATACCCTTACTTGTCAGCAGCAGCGACTGGAAAACGGCAGGGTAATACACATCACCCTTATAGCGGGTAGTATATAGATGTGAAGCATAAGCCAAGAGGGTAGCCAATTCCGTATTTCCCGACATCTCCTCCGCTATAGCCACCGACCCTAACGAACGCCCCAGTGCGATATAGCTCAAGGTATCAGCCACGCGTTTTGAGAATTCTGCCTGCACACGCTGGTGCTCAGCCATCAGCCTCTCGCTTTCTGCCACCTCACGCGCATCCTGAGCCTGATGTTCCGATACTATAGCCTTCTGCTGCGCCTCCAGAGCATTCTGTCGCTCTATTTCCGCGCTCTGCCTCATGTCGTCAGCCATACGTTTCTGCTGCAAAGCCTCTTCGCGCTGTTCGTCAGAAATCTCCTTCTGCTGAAAGGCGATATCCTCCATCTGCTTACTGATGCTACGCAGTACCACAGAGCGCTTCTCGTCCTTCTGGAGTCCCGCAATCTGTGCCTCCATCTCAGCAACACGCCCACGTTCCGAGTACCAACCAATGATACCCGCTACAGCCGCTCCCAACAAAGCAAGCCCGACAATCACTTCTGCTATAATTCTTTTCTTCACAGTAATTTTGATAATATACTATCAGCGCACAAATTTATATATTTTATTTCTAATATCCAAATTTTCGCGTAATATTTACCAATATTTTTTTAATGTAAAAGATAATAGTATAATAACCAATTACTTTTTTGTAAAATTGCAGCCATAATCAAAGAAAAAACGAACAGACAATGATGAAAAAGATTTTTACTTTAGCCCTTTTGGCAGTGACAGTATTGGTGACACTCAGTTCCTGCCGCGATGATGAAATAGCAGAAGACCTCGCAGGTATCTGGGAGGGCGAGGTGGCACAGGCCTATTTTCTCAACCGTTACTCCACGGCAGTAGATTATCAGTCCGTGGATATAGAATTCTATAAGAACCCTTATCGCTACGCCCAGGGCGATGGCATTGAGTATGACTACACCGGCTACGACCGTCATGGCAACTGCTACTATTATGTGAGCCGTTTTGTGTATGAGGTAAGGAATGGCAGAATTTACATGGACTATGATGATAGAACTCGCGTGGTGATATCACGCTATTCGCTGTCCGGTACGCGATTCTCAGGCACATTCAACGACTACTACAGTGGTAGTTATCTGGCAGACTTCGACCTGTATCGTGTAGATGGCTATTACTACAACACCCACGCAGGAAGCTGGCATGCTCGTTTCCGCTCCGGCGACGGAGAAGCAGTTGATTCCGTAAAGATGATTAAGGACGACTCCTACGAAGCATCCCATCAGCGAGTCCTGCAAAGAATGAAAGAATAAAAGAATGAAAAACCGGAAAGATGAATCGACATCCTTCCGGTTTTTTTGTGTAATCATTTCACGTATTTCTTTCCTTTCTTTATATACAACCCATGAGACGTTGGTTTCACCTTGCGTCCCATGAGGTCATAACACTGTTCCTCTGACGACAATTCATCATTGTTCCTTTCCTGTTGCTCAACAGTCTTTATGGCATTAGGTTTATTGTCACCGAGGCGATAAAGCTTCACACCATGACTTGGAACGCTTGTCTTCAATGTGCCGGAAACCTCGCCAACGGAAGTCTTTTCCCAAATATCATAGACAGGCACCTTCTCATCTGCCGCATACCCGAATTGCGTAAGATCAACAACATGGTCAGCATTTTGTCCTGTTGCATAGATGAAGAATTCCATTGTTGTGCCGCTTGAAGATGTATTGTCTGTATCACAGCTGGTGTCATATCCGCACAGTCCCTTGAAGGTCTTGTACTTATGTCCTTCCGGCAGGTCGTATATCAGGGTGCATTCACCATTCATTCCCAAACCATTCTCATATGTTGTTCCCTCAATGCGCAGAGTCTGTCCTTCAACATTTTTGTTGATGTGTAGAGACCCCCATTCCGACTTGTATGATGTATAGTTAAGAGATGTAAGTTTTGTCTCATTGCCGTCAACATCAATGAGCACAGGATTTACGATATTCGCTCTGTCGTATGCAAAGCCGTCACCGTTGTTGCTGACAAAAATCTTAAGTTGTCTTGCACCAGTTATATCAGCCTCTAACAGCTTGGATTTTGTTCCTGTACGGTTTATCAGTCCTGAGCGGGCTACATAGTCATCCTGTTCGTTGGTAAGCGGATTCTGGTCGAATACCATGAAGCGCAAACTTGTCGTAGCATTCGTCTGATTGATGCCCGAATCGTCAGCAGCTCCCATAGCCTTGAAGCGTACCACGTCCATATCAGCAGGAATAGTAAAGAAGATTGCAGCGTTGGCATCTGTAGAGAAGCCCCTGTCGTATGCCGTTCCCATCACCTTCATCTTTCCGCCGTTATCTACATTCTTGTTTTCATATACGCGGTTGAAATACGACTTTGTATATTGTCGTGTCTTATATGTACCCGTAAGCGGTACCTCTGTGCCATCACGCAATACGAGAGTCGGATTTATCCAGTCGCCGTGGTCATAGTTGTAGTTGTCTCCGCCGTCATCAACCACGAGCACCAATGTCTTTGAGCCCTCTGGCCATGGAATGTCCACGTCCACAGCGTGTCCGTCGGTAGTGTAGGCAACCACTTCTGACTTGTAAAGAGCCTTTGCACCTACCACCCAGCGGGTGTTGTCGCGTTGGAATAGAGCCAGATACCTGTTTCCAGTTGTTGGATCGAGAGATGTCCATACCACTTGTCCATTATCCTCGTCGTTTACTACCTGATGAGCATCCTGTCCGTATTTGTGCATCTGGTGATACTCCTCGTTGTTAAGCAGCGAGAGGGTGAAGGCATCGTTCTTTGTCATCTCTCCACCAAAGAATAGGGGTGAATGACAAATGCCCCACAAGGTCATCATCGTCAGTTGTTCATTTTGTGTCAGATTTGTCCATCGTCCGTTGTCTGCACCAGTATATCCGTTGTCGGCAATCGTCATAGCAATCTGTCCTAGCGGCAGCATGTCGCAATCGGCATAGTTACCCGGACGGGCATATTTGCTCCATTCATGTGCCTCATTGAAGACAGCATCCACTGCGCTCCAGTTGTCCCACAGGTCGTCCATCATGCGCCACATATTGGCGTTGTCAAGACATTCCTGCGCATACACATACTGCGTCTTGCCGGGCGACAGCGACAGAACAATAGGTCTGCCCGTCTGGTCAATGGCCTTGCGTATCATGTGTATCTCGTCAATATAGAAAGGACGTGACAGGTCGTCAATTTTCAAGAAGTCAACGCCCCATTCAGCATACAGGTCCATTATGCTGTTATAGTACATCTGTCCGGCCTCGTTGTTACGCACCAGCAGGTTGTCCTTCAGCCATGTACAAGGCGAAGTCGTACCGTTATAGACAGACGACCAAGGAGTCGATTCGCTGCCCTTCAGTTTATAGCTGGAACCAACTACCGACTTTGGCACACCACGCATTATGTGGATGCCAAACTTCAGTCCCATCTTATGTATGGCATCTGCAAGAGCCTTGAAACCAATATTCTTTCCTTCCTTCATACACGATGGGAAGCGTGTTGGTGAAGGTAGATATCGACCATATTCGTCAAGCACATAATCCTGGGTACCATTCTGGTTATAGTTACCGCCTCCCAGTGATGGATGATTACAATACCATCGTATGTCCACCACGACATATTCCCATCCGTGCCTTACAAGGTCATTATCGACAAGATACTGCGCATTCTGCATTACCTCTTTCTCTGTAACAGAAGAGTAATAGCAGTCCCAAGAGTTCCATCCCATCGGTGGGGTAAGTGCCCACTGGCGGAAAGTAGCCATTTCATCTTGCGCGTTAATGCTACCCATAGCAAGCATAGCACACCAAATCAAAGTAAATAATTTTTTCATAACAGTTAGTAAGTAGTTTTATTTATTTAGTTACACGCCGCAAAGGTACGAAAAAAAAAATGAAATACCAAAAAAATAATCCGGAAAGATGACGACATCCTTCCGGTATTTTTGTGTGGGCTTTATTTTGAACTCTTTTTCTTATACTTCCGGACTCTTTGCTTTACTCCAGTGACTATGCTACATAAAAAAGCTCACGCAGAGAAGATTCTACGTGAGCAAGTTCTTAATCTTTTAATATCTTAAAATTACTCGTTTTAATATCTTAAAATTACTCGTTTCCCGACATGATGTTAGAAATGACCACCATATCACCTACATTAACCTCACCGTCTTGGTTCACATCAGCAGCATCCTTTGAGACTAACACATCACCGGCCATGAAGTTACTTACCGATACAAGGTCACCTACGTTAACCTCGCCGTCACCATTAGCATCACCGCGAAGAAAATCTGGCTCGCTGCCGACATATTCCCGCCAATCATTTTCACTTACAGCATAATATGGAAACCAGTATTTAGCTTTTGCTGCAGCCACCTGAGTGGTTGTCATTACGTTGCCTTCGTTCTCGAAGTATAATACACCCACATGGTTCTCAAAATCGAATGTCGGCAGATCCTCCACAAGCTTGTTCATCGCAACACCCTTTAACTGGTTGCAATAGATACTAAGAATTGACAAGTTAGGACATCCCGACACATCAAGCGAGGTAAGCTGGTTATTGTTGCATGATAGCCAGTACAGCGCTGTTTTATTCGACACATCAAGCGACGTAAGTTGGTTATATTCGCATTCTAACATTTGCAATGCCGTACATTTTGACACATCGAGCGAAGTAAGTTGGTTATATTTGCATACTAATGATTTTAGTGCCGTATTATTCGACAAATCAAGCGATGTAAGCAGGTTGCCGAAACAATTCAAGCTTATCAGCGCTTTATTCTGTGACAAATCAAGCGAAGTAAACATGTTACCATAGCAATACAAACTTTCCAACTTCGTATTTTTCGATACATCGAGCGAAGTAAGGTTGCCACCTGAAATATCAATAGATCTTAGTGCCGTAAAGAACTCTAAGCCTTGCATATTCTGAATATTATATTCGGGAGGATACAAATTCATATTTTTCACACAAGCAATCTCGGCATCAGTAAGAACACCATCCTTGCCATAGAACTGCGACAGCACCCAGTTGCGGAAATTCTCGTCAGGGAAATTTGTTTCGTTGATGGCTATAATCTCTATTACAGGCTCATCACCGATGACAACGATATTGCCGAAATCGCTCCAAGGTTCCGTAGCTTTGTATGCTTCCAAAGCAGAAGCAGGCACATAGAGAGTTGCAGGAACATTATTAAAAACATCACTTCCTGTTGAAGGAACAGATGTTGCCTCGCAGGTGATAGATGTCAAACCAATGCAGTCACGAAAAGCATTGTCTCCTATTGACGTCACGCTGTTGGGGATGGTAACTGATGTCAGATCGGTATGACCAGAGAAAGCACTGCTTCCTATTGATTTCACACCGTTGGGGATTACTGTGTTCCCACAACCCATGATCAGATTGTTGGTTGCTGTTTCTATTATAGCATTACAATTATCACGGGAGTCATATTCTGGATTTCCGCTTTCTACTGATATTGATGTCAGGCCATAGCAGCCATAGAAAGCATTGCCACCTATTGACGTCACGCTATTGCCAATTGTCACTGATGTAAGACCGGAGCAATTAGAGAAAGCACAGTATCCAATTGATGTCACACTGTTGGGGATTTCAATGGACGCCAGGCTAGAGCAATTAGAGAAAGTGTAGTTTCCTATTGATGTAATGCTGTTGGGAATCGTCACCGATGTAAGGCCGGAACAGTCATTGAAAGCATTTGTTCCTATAAATGTCACGCTGTTGGGGATTGTCACCGATGTCAGGCTAGAACAGCCAGCGAAAGCATTGTTTCCTATTGACGTCACACTATTGCCAATTGTCACTGATGTAAGGGCTTTGCAGTAATAGAAAGCATCTCTCCCTATTGATGTCACGCTGTTGGGGATTATCACCGATGTCAGGCTGGAGCAGCCAGGAAAAGCTTCGTTCCCAATCAAAGTAACGCTGTTGGGAATTGTCACTGATGTAAGGTTTCTGCAATAAAAGAAAGCCCTATTACCTATTGATGTCACGCTGCAGCTAACATCATTGTAGGTTACGGTTTCGGGAATTGTAACGCTACCAGTGTATTTAGTATCACCCGATGTCACTGTCGCTGTTTTGGCAGATGTATCGAAATTGTAATATATGCCATCAATCTGAGCATCATACGCACTTGACGTCAATGTTGACAGCATCAAAGCAAATAGTAATGATAGTTTTTTAGTCATTTTTTAGTTTTAGTTAAGTTCTTGGGTGCAAAGAAATGGTGTCTATAAAAAACATTTACGTAGTCTTACCAGTTGGACTGACTTGCAAGACGTTGTTCCCGCAAGAGTCTCAATTTCTTCAAGGACTCTTTGCGCGACTTCGGATGCTGCATCCAGAATGCTACTTTTGCTATTTTGATAGCGTTCGCTTTCTTGTGATATTCGTTCAATATAATCTCCATCCATTGATTTTTTTTAGTTTTGCAAAACTTTCTGTGTGCAAAGGTACGATTAAGTTATGAGAAATACAAATAAAAACGCGTTTTTTTTATTTTAAACATAGACGAAGAAAGATGACAGCGATGACAACGACCCTAATTTATTATATTAAAGATTAAAAATTGAAGATTAAATTCGGACTTGCGGTCCTCAAACCTTGGACCTTTGACGAAAATCTTGTCCGCTAAAGAAAAGAAAAAGCCCACGCAGAGAAGATTCTACGTGAGCAGGTTCTTAATCTTTTAATATCTTAAAATTACTCGTTTCCCGACATGATATTTGAGATAACCACCATATCACCTACATTAACCTCACCATCTTCGTTGACGTCACCACGGAGGCCGCTTGCACCACCGCTGATGTTAATCTCCAGGGTGGCAATATCGGAATTGATATAACCCGCCTTTGTGGCATAGACGGTGACCTTGTAGGTCGTAGGAAGACTAATTTCATCACTATTGCCATCACATGAGGACATGATATGACTTATAAACTCAACACCCTCAGTCTCGCATGAGAACTGCAACTTACCATCAACATAGCTGATGGTAGGCATTGCACACTTTGGTGTTTCGGGTATTTCTCCCGACAAAATCTTAAAAGTTCCAAATCCACTCCAAGGCGCCCTAGCCTTGTACGTCGTCATAGATGTCTCTGGAACATATAGCGTAGCGTATTCTACGAATGCGTCTCTGAATACATCAGTACCCGTTGAAGGCACATTCTCTGCATAGCAATAAACATCTGACAGTTCTGAGCAATTCACAAAAGTATAGCTACCTATAGATTTTACGCCACTACCAATTATGACGGTTTTTAATTTGTTACAACCGATAAAAACTTGATTTCCTATGGAGGTAACACTATTTGGGATAACAATGGACGTTAAGCTTGTACAACCAGAGAAAGCGCCACCATAAATATTATCACCACCTATGGATGTAACACTTTGGGGGATGGTGATTGAAGTTAAACTAGAGCAACTTGAAAAGGCTCCATTACTAATAGAGGAAATACTCTCAGGAATTGTGATTGAGGTGAGAGCACGACAACCGGAGAAAGCACCCTTGCCAATATAACTTACACTATTGGGAATATTGATTGAAGTAAAACCACAACCAGAGAAAGCTTGGTTCCCAATTGAGTACACTGTGTTTGGGATGGTGACATCTGTCAACCCTGAGCATCCTAAGAATGCAGCTTCTTCAATACTATTTATATTGTCGGGAATTGTAATAGAAGTCAAACCGGTACAACCGTAGAACACACTATTTCCAATGGATGACCAACTACTGGGGATTGTAATGGAAGTCAAGCCAGTGCACTCTCTAAAAGCAGCCTCGCCAATGGATGTCGCGCTTTCGGGGATGGCAATGGAAGTCAAGCCGCCGCAGCCCATAAAAGCATATCCGTCAATGGATGTCACACCCTCAGGGATGTTTACAGAAGTCATGCCGCTACATCCATAAAAAGCGCCATAGCCGATGGATTTCACACTGTTAGGAATAGTGACTGAGGTTATGCCGGAACATCCTCTAAAAGCTCCCCCTAAATACGTGCCACCATTATGAGTAACATTACCGGCAATTGATGTCACTTTATAATCAACACCCTCAAAACTTACTTTTTCCGGTATAACCACATTACCAGAATAACTACTATTAAAATTTCGAGTAACTTCTGCTACATTTCCTTTTTTTATAAGGTTGTAACAAATGCCATCAATCTCAACTTCGTCTGCACTTGCCGTCAGGGTTGACAGCATCAAAGTTAATAGTAATGTTATTTTTTTTGTCATTATTTTTGAGTTTTAGTTTCTATTCTGAGCGCGAAGGTAGTAAAATTTTCCGATATACCAAAAGAAATGGGAAGAATTTTTGTTGTAAGGTTTTGGGCGGTTGTTAATATCTTTTGGATTGATTATTATCAAGGATTTGTGCAATTTCTGCATTCTAATCTAAATTTTGGTAATAATACGGATTGTTTTTGTTAATTTTGCAGATGTTAAAAAATACTTTTATTATCTTATTAATTTTATTATTACATATATCTATGGATAATCAGGAAGAAATAAAGCAGTCGTATTACAGCAGAGATATTGAGCCAACACTCGATAATCTAAATGATATTATAAGAATCTGTGAAACCTTTATGAAAGAAGGTGGTGACAGATTAATGTGTGCCATGAGTATGCGCAAGTGGGATATTGATGAAATAGAACGCTTGTCGACCTATATTGTGGAGTCTCGACAGAAAATGGAAAAGGAATTGATACGTTTGAAGAAATATAAAGATTCTTTTAACGATATGTTTGCAACAGACCATAATGAATATTATGATTCTGTCGCGGCTATTTTGTCTAAAATAAGAAGTCATACATCGCCTCTGAATCAATTGTTACAGAAGACATGTAGTCGTAAACATCCTAATAAGTATGTATGTAAACAATTCGGAATTAAACCTAAATCTGTAAGACAGGAATCGGTTTTAGTCTCAGATTCTTTTCAAAAGCCCCTATATAGTATAGATGATCCTGCTACTCCAACTCAAGTATTGGGTTTCTTTAATGAGCTGAATAAGTTTTTTGCTGACGAAAAAGAATGTATGGAAATATGTGTACAAGTTCTGGACGAAGAAGCAGAAATACGCAAAGACCCAGTTAAGAGTAAGTATGTGCTTGATAAATACAGACGTAAGGCATTTGAAAAACTGAGAAGAGTTATTATGCTTATATCGGACGATACTATTAGCACTCTTAAAGAAATTACTCCTGCCTATCAGCGTTTAAAGAATTATGCGACAGACGAGGCTTTTGCGCAAGAAGAATTTCACAAACACAATGTGGCTGATATGGATCACTTTTGCTTGATAGAATTGGCTATTGCCAAGCAGAAGAACCAACTGGATAATGATGAACTCGCATATTGGGGCAACAATCCATCATGGGTGAAAAGAATCAGGTATGTCATCAAACATTATGATGAACTGCTCCCTGATAATTTTACGCATAAGATGATGGGTAGGTTTCAGTATTATTTTTGTAAATGGGCATTACCTACTAATATTAGCAATGCTACAAAATATTTTATCAAACACTATCATGGAAAGTGGAAGGTATCAAAATATGCAGCAGTTAATAATCACGGAAAGGAATATGATAAAAACTCGGCCGAAGTAATTAACTTCCATACTGCTATTCAAACGTTGTTAAGCAAAGCAAATGTGCAAGAACAGGCAGAACAAAGTGCATAAGAATTAGATTTCTTCTTTGTTGGAATTTTATAAAACAAACTATAATGTATCGACCTCGAAAGGTGCGATACATTTTTTTTGTGCAATAATAAACGTTGTAATCTAATTAAATGTAATAATAGATACAATATGCATCTATTTTAGATTGCCAAAAGATTCCTAAATCTAAAACCATAAACCATAAAATATAGAATGAACAAAACAAATCTAAAATGGTATGAATATAGGCTTGTTTGTGGGTTAGTTTACCGCATATTTATCGCATAAACGAATCTAATTTATTCTTTGCATAACCAAAGACTTCTCCGTACCTTTGCATTTGGAAATCCACTCCGAGTGCATCTCGTATTTGTGCCGGGAGCTGGAGTAAAATTTTAAAGGTTAGAAAATAATGATGAATATAAATAATACACAGTTCTCGTTATTCGGATACGGATACAGGAACAATCGGGGGGAGGCTGTACTTCAGACACGGCCTAAAAACGTAACTGACATTTTGTCGGTTTACGAGTACATAACATCGGGTGCTGCAAAGAGTGCACAAGATACTTTAAGAGGTATGCGCACAACGGCATCAAAAGAGGAATGTAGCGACTACAAAAAACTGAACTTCCAGTTTGTTACTTTTCGCGGCATATTCTCTTCGCGTAAGGCCAGTGCATTAACAAAGTTGTCACCTTATATAGTTATAGACATTGATGGCCTTCCTTCTAATGAAGCGGCACAAAGCCTGGTGAAACAGCTTTCTGGTGATGTGTATGTAGAGACGGCTCTTGCTTTTGTCTCACCGAGCGGATTAGGCGTTAAATGGGTGGTAGAGATACCTGAGTGGCTACAGGGTGAGAGTTACAAGGAACAATACCTTGGACTTTGCCGACATGTTGTGTTGCAATATGGTTATGAGCCTGATTGGGGATGCAGCGATGTTTGCAGGGCTTGCTTCCTTGGATATGATGATAAATGTTTTATTAATAATAAATTTTTAGGTAATGAACAGAAAAACTAATTCTATGACAGACCAGCAGTATTTTGAACTGTTGTGTCAACGCATCTATGATGCTTCTTGTAACATTGCTCATACTTATGATGAGTATCTTAGGTTTGCCTTCGTATGTTCTGTTTTTGGAGAAATAGGAAGGGAGTGGTTTCACAAAATCTGTGCTTTGGACGAAAAGTACGATGTAAGGAATTGTGACACACAGTTTGACAATTGTCAGAAGACTACGCGTCATGAAATTACGTTGGGTACGCTTGTCCACATGGCACAGGAACATGGGATAGATGTTTCCATACCAGAGGAAGCAAAGCCACACCGAGGACGGCCCTGTAAAACAGAGGATGAACGGGAAGAAGAGCGTAGGAACCAGTTTGAACTGGTCAGTCAGTTTCTTAATAACGAATATTCGTTTCGTTATAATATCCTCAGTGAACGTATAGAGTTGAAGCAGGGTGATGAGGAATGGAGGGAGTTTAACGAACGGGAACTCAACAGTATTCTCACCAATATGCACAGCAACAATGTCAGAGTGTCGAAAGATAATCTCAATACTTATATCAACTCTGGAGTGTTCTCTTCTCCTTACAATCCTGTTGAGGAATTTGTGAAGACAATGAAACCATGGAATGGGCGTACTGACTATATACGTCAGGTGTTTGACCATCTGCACTTGGAAGATGGGTGCGATAAGGACTTTCTTTTTGAATGTTTCAAGTTCTATTATGTTTGTCTTGTAGGTCGCGGTGCTGACCTTGATATTGTCAATCAGTTGATACTGGTGCTTGCTGGTGAGAAAGAGGGAACGGGAAAAACGGAGTTCGTATTGCGTATGCTACCGTCTGCTTTACATAAGTACATTCATAACCCGGTACAGCTCACGTCATTTAAGGATAAGGATGAGACACTTGCAACAGCTCATAACCTTCTGTTCTTTTTGGATGAGGTGTCGCTGAACAGGCAGACTTTTAACAAACTGAAGAATATGGTAGGTGGTGCTGGCGCTAATAAAGTAACTGATAGGGCACCATACGCTCATACATCGGAGGTGCGTAATGTTCATGCCTCTTTCGCTGCTACTACCAATCACATAGATTTCCTGCCGGAAGACTTGGGTGACCGCAGGTTTCTGGTACTCCCTGTAGTAGGCAGTGATGACTATGCTAAGATGCCCATTGACAAGGCTTTTGTTCAAGCATACTACTTAGCTACACATCCGAAACGTTTTTCTACACGAATATCGCGTGAAATGATGGCCCGACTGAAGGAAATCAACTGGAAATATGTCGCTGAAGACATCTGTACAGCAGTATTACCTACGGTATTAAGGGAACCTAATCCGGGAGAGCAGGCACAAGCTGTCCTTGTAGGCGAAATCATTGGCTGGTTGTCAGGCAGAACGGGACAAAATAAAGACTATACTCCACAAAAAGTCAATGCTGCAATGAAAAAAATGGGTTTCTTGCCTAAAAGAACCAATAAAGGTAACGTGTATTTGGTAAAGAGACTTTCTGCTGACGACCTGAAACATCAGGGGGAAATGCTTGCAAATCAGGAAATTAAGCAGGAAGAAGAAAAGAGCATAGAGCAAGAACTTCCGTTCTGAAAGTGACGAGTGATGATTGATGTTATAACTTTCCCAAAAATAAATAGAAAATATAGTGTAGCGTTTATTATTTTTAATAGGAAAGTATAATATTTCTCCGTCACTCGTCACCTCCTTCACACACCTCTTTTTCCTCCACTGCACTTTGGGATTTTTTCCTGTGCAGTGGAGATTTTTTTACTCCGCAGTCGAGAAAAATAGGGGTTATCTGATTATCTTTGCTTCGCCGTTGAAGGTGCTTATCTCTGCTGCGAGGGTGTTGAGGTTGTGAAAGCGGCTGTAGTCGCTGTCTGATGGTACATTGCCGACATCACCCATGGTGTCGAGGTTCCAAGGGGCAAGGATAAGTAATGTGCCTTTTTCACAAGCGTCAAAGCGTTTTTTCTCGGGTTTCCAATACTGACCGATGGGTTCCTTCTGCAGATGTATCAGCGGATAGCCCTGTTCTATGCACTCGTTCTTCATCAGCAGTTCCCCGCGTGATATGCCTGGGGTGACGATAGCTGTGCCGCCTTCCATGATTTCTGCTACCCATTGGCTGTGCTCACGGGCATAGTCGTCAGTTGTTTCGTAAGGGCGGCGGCTTACGGGGTGGAGGCGATGGCACATCACCTGCACCTTACGAGGCCATCTCAGCAGGAAGAGATTACCGAATGCTCCATAGCTGCGGTTGCCTATCTGTACATGCAGACATCTGCGCATATAGTCGGGCAGGAGGCGTCGCAACATGGCTCGTCTCGGGTTGTCATGCACATAGGCTATCATTGCTTGCCGGTGGCGTTCGTTGAGGCATACGGTATCGTCGTAGTTGTCATCGAAGAGGGGCCTTTGGCTACGTCCCACGAAGGTGTAGTATTCCTGCCGCTGTTTCTTTGACATGGTGCGTATCAAGGCTCCCTCATTATAATGCTGGGTGGCTTTCTCGCGTAGCCAGGCTGGGGCGCGGTCGGAGAAGCAATCAACCGATATCGGCCGATTGGTGGAAGAGGGGAGGCCCTGCCCTTGCTGCCAACGGCTGGTACAGACGGCCTTGAAGGCCTGAATGATATCGCCAAGGCTCCATTGCATAGGCTCAAGCACCTCTATGACACCATGGAAATGGTCAGGCATACATACGCAGGCATGCACTACTACGTTGTTGCCATGAGCTGACTGGTGGGTGGGTATCTGTAGCCATGTCTCCTGTACCGCTTCGCCAAGAGGGGTGAGGGCAAGGCGGGTTTGTTTGCGACCGGAGGTGGGGTGTTTGCGACCAGAGGTGGGGTGTTCGCGACCGGAGGTGGGGTGTTCGCGACCGAAATCGGTCACGAAATGGGAGAGCAGCTGCTCACGGCCACTCACAACAATGGTGATGAGATAGGTGCCACGACCATAGTAGTCGTGACCAGCATTACGTGGACGATAGGATAGTGCTTCCATACTCGGTGAGCAAAGGTACAAATTTTCTTTGAAACAACCAAATTTATTACGAAGAACATCTCCGTATTTTACTTTATAAAAATAAATACAATTTATTGAAAAATAATTGCTTAAATATTTGCATATGTCATTTATTTTTTGTAACTTTGCAGATAGAAAAAGAGAATAAAATGCAAGCTTTTTTTCTCATAGCATTCGAAGTAAATTCGTCTGCTAAATCTCCAAAAGAGATTTGATCATCAGCGATGTTGCTTTCGCTCGATAATCTGAAAGTGAACTTTCATTATCCTCGCTTACTCGCAACATTGTCAATAGAAAATAAGGATAACAAAATAGCGGGATGTGACCACCCGATGTAGTTGGTTGCTTATGCCTTTTAAAGTAAAAAGATTGTATTAAAGTTATGGCATTAAAAGTTAAAGCAAAAGAACGTGAGTTCAAGGTCGGCAAGTATGCCGGCGAGTATCGTTACGTGATGGCGCCTGAGTTGTACTCAGCACTTTCACAAGACAAGGTAATCAGGGAAGCTGCTCTTCGCAGTGGGGTCTCTGAAGGAGTTATGAAGGCTTGCTGGGATGCAGCCGGAGAAGTTATCAAGGCGTGGTTGCCTGAGGGCCACAGTATTCCTATCCCAGGCCTCGGCAGTGCCCGTTTTGGTTTGAGTGCAAAGAGTGTTGCTGACGTCAATGACGTCAAGGCAGGCTTGATCCGCACACGTCGCATCGTCTTCACACCAGCTGTTGAGTTGAAGCAGGAACTGAAGGAGACTTCTGTTGTCATCACCTGCTACGACCGCACTGGCAAAGAGGTTAAGCGCGTCACCAGTGACGACGACGGCACTGTAGAGGAGCCGGACAACACCACCGAAACTGGTGAGAACGATGGTACCACTAACGGTGGTAACGAAAACCCTTCGACAGGCTCAGGGCAGGACGAAAACCAAAACCAAAACCAAGGTGGTAGCCAGAACCAGGGTGGTTCACAGGGTGGTAACACCGACCCTAATCCAGACGGTAGTGGCGATGAAGGATAAGCTTCGCACGAAAGACGAAGTACGAAAAACGAAAGACTGGGATGAGCCCTTCGGGGCTCTCCCTCTTCTTAAGGATTCAAGATTATTGGCCTTTCAATTGAAAGGTCATTTTTTATTGAGAATGTGGTTGACGATATACATGGCATCTGACATGTTTATCTCACCGTCATCGTTTGCATCGGCTGCTACGGCATCAAAGGATGGGGCAGGGGTGCCGAGGGTGTAATTGACAATAAACATAACGTCTGACATGTTTATTTCGCCATCGCCATTGGCATCGCCACGACGATACCTGAAAGTGAAGTTAACACTATAGTCGGCATTCTGCACGATGTCGTATATAGGCTTGTCTATAGTGCCGTCCTTTACCCAATAGTCTGTCAGCTGTGTTACGCCCTGTGTGCCTGGGAACGGGTCACCGAGAAGGGATTTGTCGTAAGCGTCTTTTGTTTCTGCATAATCGAAGAAACCTATCAGTCTTCCGTCGGCTGGGAGTATGGTTATACCAGGTTTTCCTGCTGTACTGTTGGGAAGACCGTTTTTGATGCTGAATTTCTCGAGTGAGGCATTAATATGTGTTACCACCATTCCGGTGCCGGTATAGCTCTTAAATTGCATATACCACTCTTTATCGTGAGGGATGGCTTCAAGAATCCAGTATTCATTGTCGTTATTTCCTGATATCTTGTATGCCTGTCCTCCGTCTTTGAGTGGCGTGAGGGTTACGGTCTGAGAATCAGTTAGTTCCTGTATGTCGTCAATCCATCCGAAGAGATAGCGCTCGAAGGCATTCAGAGGGGTGGGCAGACAGCCGTTAAGACGATTCTCACCACCATCCATCAGCGACCATTCCTCCATGCTCTGGTTGTCGTATTTAGAATCAGTCCATGATTTTTTGCTGGTTGCATACAGGTCTGTAATACCCATTGTGTGGCAGAATTCGTGAACCATGACGCCAATGCCTGCCAGTTGTGGGTCAATGTTAAGTTGTGAGTATAAATCAGGACTGAAATTTATCTCGTTACTCATAGCGGCACGATGAATATTCATACCGTCAACGGTGCAGATGTAACTGCTGGTGTTATCTTGTATTTGAGGCCATATAACATTTTGTACCCCCCAGCTCCCTCCATATCCGGCATAGAGGAGATATACGAGGTCAACATATCCGTCACCATCAGAATCGTACTGTGTGAAGTCAACGTCATCTGCGGCTGCTACACAGGCATCCTTGACGAAGGTATATGGACGGGTAGAATAGTAGGCGGCAGTATTATTGACCTTGATAGGACCACAGACATCAAACCTCGGGTGGAACTGGTCACCGCTGCAGGACTTGAAATAATTGGCTACGGAGCCTTGACTTTTGGCAACAATGTGATGGACAATGCCTTCTTTGTCTGTGTACGGTACCCTTACGTTGGTTGTCATTTCGTCGCTATTGAAGAGTCTATCAATGTCTTCCTTTTGGTAGGTGAACGAAACGTCGGAGAACTCTACCATCAGTACCAACACCTTTGGGGCGCCCTTGCTGGGGAAGAGACGATATCCCAAAAGCTGTCCGTTGGTGGTAGTGCCGGAATCTGCACCCGTCAGAGATGGTGTGCCCTTTTTCTTTAACGTGTTTTCGATTACCTGCTGCTGTTGTTGGTCTGCGATAGCATTGAGGCTGTCAATCTGTTCCTTTGAGGCAGCATAGTAGTAGTCGCCTTCGGAATTGTAGAGAATTATCTCCCCGCTTTGGCTTCTGTAGAAATGCAGGTTCTCGTCACCCACTAACGTAGCAGAGACAATGCGTCCGTCATTCAGGGTGAAGTCTCTGAAAAAACGCACAGCCTTAGAAGCGTTGACACTAACGGATGCCAAGGTGACAAGAAGAAGGAGTATTAAGCGAATAGTTTTCAATTTTCAATTATCAATTTTCAATGTTCTCCATTTCCAACGCTGCCCAGATGAAAGGTCCTATGCCTTTTGCATCGTTGTCGCGGATGGGTTCTGACATATAGTATTCGAATGAGCCGTCGCGTTTAGGGCTGCTCTCAGGTCCCAAGCCGCTGACAGAGCAGCATTTCGTGAGGCTGATAGTCGGAATGCCAGAAGATGGTGTAGGAGTATCGATTCTGATGAAGTTTTTCAGCAGCGCTTCGTAAGCCTTCTTACCTTTCTCCTTATATGACTCATCAAGATATCCCAGACGGGCACCCTTTAGCATAACGTAAGTGAACATAGCCGATGCTGTTGACTCAAGATAGTTGCGTGGGTCTTTCACGTCGAGGACATCATACCAAACACCACTTTCCTTGTCCTGATACTTATATACGGCATCCATAGCCTGCTGGAGCATCGTCTTTACTTCGTCACGACGTTTGTAGTTCTCTGGCATTCCGTCGAGTATCTCTGTCATCGCCATTACGAACCATCCCATTGCTCTTGCCCATGAATGCTGGCTGAGACCAGTCTCCTTATTTGCCCAGAACATGCTGTGTTTCTCGTCCCAGGCATGCTTCCACAAGCCGGTTGCTGCGTCATAGGTGCGTGCAAAGGTGCTGCTAACCTGCTTTACGGCATCATCGTAATACTTCGGAGCCTTCTTACCCCTCAGGTCTTCGGCAGCCAGAACATAGAACGGTAGTCCCATAAAGATGCCGTCGAGCCACACCTGGTCGTGGTATATCTTCTTGTGCCACCACACACCTTCTTTCGTGCGTGGCTGGTTCTCCAGCTGTTTATAGTAAGTCTGCAGGGCTTTGTCAAGACCTGGTTGTGGGAAAAGCTTGTTGAGGCGATATATGAAGTGGGATGTGCGGATGTTGTCGAGATTGAAGTCTTCGTACTTATATCCTACAGTATTTCCCTCTGCGTCAATCATCTGCTTGGCATAGCTGCAGACATATTCCTTCACAGCGTCGTTACGATATGCCAGCCAAGTGTCGAGCATACTCTCCAGCTCTATTCCCATTACATACGACCACTTGCCCTTTGGGCGTTTCGCAGGGTCTGTGAAGTCGAGATATATAGGGTTGGGATTGCGCTGCATCTCGCTATAGGTCATCCATTCAGAATAATGTCCGTTGAAAGGCAGTTCGGCAAGAACCTGTTCGCCGTTGATGACAAGATTCTCGAAGAAAATGTCGTGCGACTTTCCTGTCCTGCGTACCTTCTCATCACTGACACCGTTGAAGGTGCAGTTCTTTACATTTATATTATATATCTGGTCGGCATCTTCAAGACCGTTGAGGAGTATGCCGTATTTAGACTTCTGACACGTTACGTTCTCCATATACACATTCCGTACTGTTGGGATGTGTCCGCGTTCAGAAATCTCTTTTGGTTCATATACAAGGTTTATACGCAGAACAGCCTCGCGGCATTGTCCCACCTCGATATTTCGCATATAGATGCCTTCTGTAATGCCTCCGCGACAGGTGTTTGTCTTTATGCGAAGCACTCGATCGAGGTTAGGGGAATCCATCTTACAATCTTCTGCAAAGACATTCTTCACTCCTGCAGAAATCTCAGACCCTACCACGACACCTCCGTGTCCGTCTTCCATAGTACATCCGCGGATGATGATATTCTGCGAAGGTGTTCCGTTGCGTCTGCCGTCAGCATTACGTCCTGACTTGATGGCAATGCAGTCGTCACCGGTATGGAAGATAGTGTTTTCTATCAGTACGTTCTCGCACGACTCCGGGTCGCAGCCGTCGCCATTAGGGCCATTGTTGATAATCTTACAGTTGCGGACGGTGATGTTCTTTGAGAGAACAGGATGGATAACCCAGAATGGTGAGCGCAGCATTGTGACGCCCTCGATGAGGATATTCTGGCATTCATAGAAACACACCAGCTGTGGACGCATACCGTGTCCCATACCAAAGACGCGCTGTTCTGTTGGCACACCATTGTCGGACATCTTCAGAAGGGTGTTCCTGTTGGTGTCGCCACCTGGCTTGAAAGGCATCTTCTGACTTTCTGTTGTCTGACCTTCCACATATCCGAATTTTGTTGCTCCGCACCAAGGCCACCATGTCTCTTTGCTGCCATTGCCGTCGATGGTTCCTGTGCCGGAGATTGCTATATTCTCAGCCTGATAGGCATAGATACAGGGAGAATAGTTCATGATGTCGAGCCCTTCCCAACGTGTCTTCACGAGGGGATAGAGAGCCGGCTCATAGGCAAAGAGTAGGGTAGCACCTTGCTCTATTACCAGGTTTACGTTCGACTGCATGCGGATGGCACCAGTGAGGTATGTGCCTTCTGGAATAATAACCTTTCCGCCACCTGCCTTCGAACATACAGCAATGGCTTTGTTGATAGCCTGCTGATTGATTTTTGCTGATGCCTTGGGTGAGGCACCGTATTTCGTAACTCTATAACTCTTGTCTGCAAATGTGGGGGCAACAATGCTGCTCTCTATCTGCTTATAAAGTACATTATCCCACCCCTTAGCATTGCTGCTAAGAAATGGGATAATGCTAAGTAGTATTATGCTTAAAGTCTTCACTCTGGCTTCATGTTAGTATATACTGTCTGTACGTCGTCAAATTCCTCGAGTTTCTCTACCATCTTGTCAATGGTTGCGCGCTGCTCATCATTAACGTCCTTCAGGTCATTTGGGATGTAGGTGAATTCACCACCGATATCCTCAAAACCTTTCTCCTCAAGGAACTTCTGAATCTGTGCATATGACTTTGGGTCACCATAGACTGAGATTGTTGTCTCGTCCTTCTCCTCATCATAGTTCTCGTCGTACTCGTCATCAACGTTATAGTCGATGAGCTCCAGAATGAGGTCGTCCATATCAACGTCATCCTTCTTCTTGAAGGTGAAGACACACTTATGGTCGAAGAGGAAGCTCAGCGAACCGGTTGTTCCGAGGTTGCCAGAGAATTTGTTGAATACTGAACGCACATCAGCAACGGTACGTGTAGTGTTGTCAGTCAGAGTATCCACGAATACAGCGATGCCATGAGGGCCATATCCTTCGTATGTCACCTCCTTGTATTCTGACTGGTCCTTACCCATAGCGTTCTTGATAGCACGCTCGATGTTGTCCTTAGGCATGTTCTCACGCTTACAGGTAGCGATAATAGAACGCAGTGTAGGATTAGTATCTGGCTCAGGACCACCTGCCTTTACTGCTATGGCAATCTGTTTTCCCAAGCGTGTGAAGGTCTTTGCCATATGACCCCAACGCTTCATCTTCGTAGCTTTACGATATTCAAATGCTCTTCCCATGTTGTTGTATTATTTTTAGTTGTTTTTATTATCTCAGTTCACAATTTAGTTCCTTCTTCAGATTCAGAATGAGTTTTGTCATAATGGCTTCTATCTGTCTGTCGTTCATAGTCTTCTCAGGGTCGGTGAAGACGAAGTTAACAGCATACGACTTCTTACCCTCAGGCAGATTCTTGCCTTCATAGACGTCAAACAACTCTACCTTCGTCAGCAGTTTCTTCTCTGTCTGGCGTGCAATCTTCTCTACCTGTGCAAACTCTATCTTAGAATCAAGCAGCAGAGCGAGGTCGCGTGAAACAGAAGGGAACTTTGGTATCTCTGAAAAATGTACCTCTGCCTTCTTAACGGCGTTGGTAACCTGTGTCCAATAGATGTCTGCAAAATATACAGGAGCATCGATAAGTACATTCAGAGCCTTGTTCATTGACTGCTTCTTGTTTACGATACCCATCTCTACGAATACCTTGCCGCTACGGTTCTTCAGGGTGAGGCCTGCAGAGAAGATGTCATTGTCACTCTTCTCACATACCAGCATACCTTCTGGCATACCGATGCGCTTGAGGATATTCTCAACATGAGCCTTCAACTCATAGAAAGATGAGTCCTCATTAGGATGTGCCCAAGAGCCCTCTACCTTCTTACCTGTTATCCAGAGTCCAAGATGTGTCTCCTCAGAATATGCCTTCATAGGATTCTCGTCATCTCTCTTGTCTTCGAAGTGCTGGTAGCAGTTACCGAATTCAAAGAAGCGGAGGTTTGGCATTTTTCTGTTGGCATTTCTCATGATGCTCTCAAGACCTCCGAAGAGAAGTGTCTGACGCATTACGTTGAGGTCGCTGGAGAGTGGGTTAACGATAGTAACGAGGTTCTCCTTCGGATAAGCCTTCAGTTCGTTATAGTATGCACCCTTGGTGAGGGAGTTGTTAAGTATCTCGTTAAAGCCGCTACCTACTAGCTGCTCTGCCACCAGATTCTGCATCTTGTGTCTCTGGTCCTCGAAAGCCTTTGTGGTGAGGCTTGACTTCAGCTGTGTAGGAATCTCAACGTTGTTATATCCGTAAATGCGGAGGATGTCCTCTACAACGTCACAAGGCCTCTGTACGTCAACCCTGTATGCAGGAACAGTAATCTGCAAGCCCTCAGCATCCTCGCTGTTTATCTCAATCTCTAAGGATGTCAGTATGTTCTTGATAACATCGTGACCTATCTTCTTACCGATGAGGTTATCAACATAAGAGAAGTCCAGTCTCATGGTAGGATTCTCAATCTTGTTAGGATATTCATCCACGATGTCGCTTGAAATCTTTGCACCAGCCAATTCCTTGCAGAGCAATGCTGCCTGCTTCAGAGCGTATAGTGTGCCATTTGGGTCTATACCTCTCTCGAAGCGGAAAGAAGCATCTGTGCTAAGGCCGTGTCTGCGAGCAGATTTTCTTATCCATGTAGGATGGAAGTATGCTGCCTCCAAAACTACATTCTTTGTCGTCTCGTATGTGCCGGAACCCTTACCACCGAAGACACCAGCGATACACATTGGCTCCTCTGCGTTGCAGATGGCAAGGTCGTGCTCGCCGAGTATGTGCTCCTCACCATCGAGGGTGATGAATTTCTTTCCTGCATTCTGGTCCTTTACTATAATCTTATGACCTGTCACCATATCAGCATCAAAGCAGTGCAGAGGCTGTCCGTATGCCATCATGATGTAGTTGGTGATGTCAACGATATTGTTGATAGGACGAAGACCGATGATGTTCAGCTTGTTCTTCAGCCATTCTGGTGATTCCTTCACCTCGCAGTTGGTAAGACTGACGCAAGCATATCTGCGGCAAGCCTCAGTATTCTGTATCTCAACATCTATGGTGAGGTCGTGATTATCTACCTTGAAATCTGCATCAGATGGCTTATGGATAGATGTCTTGTAACCATTAGAGCAAAGCCAAGCATACAAATCGCGGGCTACTCCGTAATGGCTCAAACCATCAGCTCTGTTGGCGGTAATATCAACCTCTATGAGCCAATCGCTATCAAGGTTGTAGTATTCTGCTGCTGGTGTGCCCACCTTAACATCTTCAGGCAATACGATGATGCCATCGTGGCTGGTGCCGATGCCTATCTCGTCTTCAGCACATATCATGCCGTTTGACTCTACGCCACGCAGTTTTGATTTCTTAATCTTGAATTCCTTGTCGCCATCATACAGCACGCAACCCAGGTCGGCAACAATCACCTTCTGTCCTGCTGCCACATTGGGAGCACCACATACTATCTGTGAGGGTTCTTCTCTACCTAAATCAACGCTGCAAACGTGCATGTGGTCACTATCAGGATGAGGCTCACAAGTGAGAACCTGTCCGATATACAATCCTTTAAGGCCGCCTTTGATAGTTTGTACTTCTTCCAACGCATCTACCTCAAGACCTGTGCTGGTAAGTGCAGCACACACCTCTTCGGGTGTAAGGTCGAAGTCAACATACTCTTTCAGCCATTTGTATGAAATGTTCATGTCTCTATATTTGTTGTGTTTATTATTTTTTCAAATCTACTGTTCTTCCCCCTTGCGCGTGAGCGCGTTAGAGAAAAAGCGGTGCAAATTTACGAAAAAAATTCTTTATATACAAATTTTTTTGTACCTTTGCCCAAGAATTCATAACTCTTAACTTTTAACTCTTAACTCTTAACTATAATAAATTGCGTTATTTCATACATCTATCCTATGACGGAACGCGCTATCACGGATGGCAGATACAGCCTAACGGCATCAGCGTAGAGGGTGAGTTGGAACGTTGCCTCTCTACTCTGTTGTCAGCTCCTATTGATATAGTAGGTGCTGGTCGCACAGATGCCGGAGTTCATGCCAGTCATATGGTGGCTCATTTTGATACTCCGGATGGGATGGGGGCAGTATCCGATACCTCGCAGTTAGCGTATAAGTTGAATAGGATGCTTCCGCCTGATATCAGGGTAAGCACTATTGAGGAGGTGGCTGATGATATGCATGCACGTTTTTCTGCTAAATGGCGCACATATCATTATTATCTCTCCCTAAAGCCAACGCCATTCAATCGTCATTATACCTGGCTTTGCCATTATAATCTCGATTTTCCCCTTATGAACGAGGCAGCACGTATGTTGCTGGAATATAAGGATTTTGCCTGCTTCTGTAAGAGCCATACGGATGTCAAAACAACCCTCTGCGATGTTGTGCAGGCAGAATGGATAAATATACCATCTCAATCCCAAATTGTCAATTGTCAATTGTCAATTGTCAATTGTGCTGATTGGGTATTTGTCATCAAGGCCAATCGTTTTCTGCGAAACATGGTACGTGCTGTTGTAGGAACCCTTGTTGAGGTGGGACGCCATAGAATGTCCCTTGAGCAGTTCCGCTCTGTCATAGAAGGGAAGAGTCGTTGTCAGGCTGGTGAGTCGATGCCTGGAAATGCTCTGTTCCTCGAAAAGATAGAATATTGATAGCGCAACGGATGCAAAAAAAATCTCCTTTTTCTTGCATAGTTCATAACTTAATTGTATCTTTGCAAACGAAACCGAAATTATATTAAATAACAGGCCTAAATATGAAAAAGCTCCTATTTTTCTTTGCGATGCTGATGATAAGCACAGGCGCAATGGCACAGAGTGGTGTCCGTGGCGATGCGAATGGTGACGGTGAGGTTGGTATGCCTGATGTGATGTTCATAATGAATTACATCCTTGGTACTCCTGCCGAGAACTTCAATGAAAAGAATGCCGATGCCAATCTTGATGGTGTGATTAGTGAGCCGGATGCGGCGTACGTGGTGTACTACATCCTCTATGGCAAATTCCCTGAAGGGCCTGTGTCCGATGAGTTGGTCGTTAGTCCCGACACCGTCTATGTTGATGCTGACGGTCAGGACTTTGCCTTCCAGTTGCAGACCAGCGCGGCCTACGACTATACGCCCAGTGCTACATGGCTCAGTTACGTCAGCGATATTGCCGGTACCGATTCACTGCGTTTTTCTGCTGCTATGAACCCTTCTACCAGCCAGCGTACGGGTTATGTGGCTTTTGCTTCACAGAATGGTGGTGTACAGAAGGATACGCTCTGGGTGGTTCAGTATGGCAAGCGTGACTCGCGCTATATTGATATTGACTGGTCAACCACTACGCTCAACAGTTACAATGAGGAGAGTGGTGAGGCTGTGCTTACCTTCTTGGGCGATGTGCCGGTGATGGGTGGTTATGATGTCGTGCTCTTGCCAAGTGATGGTGACTACACTATTCGCCTCATAGATAATGTGCAGCAGGCAGAAGACAGCAAGACCGTTACCCTTGCCACTCGTCAGGGTGTGATGGGCAACTTGTTTAAGGGACAGAAGTTCACCCTTGCTACAGAGGCCTCCGCAGTCAATAGTAACATGGCAAGGGCACAGGGCATTTCAGATGCAGATGCCGTCTATACACCTGTCAAGGTGGATGTGTTCACGGGAGACGAATATGTGGAAATCTACAATGTTGACAATCTTTCGTCGCGTGGCATGCTGAGGGCTCCTCAGGGTTTCGAGAACGAATTCATCAATTGGGAGTACAATAACGATGGTCAAGTGCTCTGGGAGAGTGGTACCCAGTCGCTCTCATGGGACAAGCTGAACTTCAACATCGGTTTGAAGGGCGTGTTCTCCTTCGACTTTGGCGATATTCCTTGGGAAGAAGTCCGCATGGGTGACCTGAAGAACCTCAAAATAACCCTTGAAGGTGGATTCAATACCGAATTGGTACTCAAGTATCTTGTCTCCAGTTCTGTGGAGTGGAAGAAGAAATGGACGCTGAAGGAAGATGTGTTCAAGGCCAAGTACACCTTCATGGTGGGAACAGTTCCTGTCTATATCAGTGTCGGAGCCGACCTCAACGCCGAGGTTTCTCTAGGCGCTTCAGGCGAGGCCAGCATCACTTCAGGTGTTACCGCTTCAAATACTGTTACCTATGGTGTTGAATGGGATGCAGAGAAAGGTCTCTCCAAGATTTCGGAGTGTGAGAAGAAACTCGAACTCGTAGGTCCTGATGTGGACATCAAAGCTCACGCTGAGGCGCGTGCTACCGTCTATCCGGAGATTGGTATCGGTATCTACAAAGTGCTCTGTCCGACCATCAGTCCACAGCCTTATATCAAGGCAGAAGCTGACGGCCGATTGGTGGACAACCAATATGTCGCATGGAATGCAGGTATCTCAACGGGTGTTGACCTGGGACTTGGACTGTGTCTCGACCTCTTCTTCTGGAAGAAAGACCTTGGTGAGATTGACCCCATCAATGTGTTCGACATGCCACTCGTAAGTCTGCCTGACGAAATAGAGTTACTCAACGAGAAAGAAGAAGAGATGCTGGTGAACGGTAAGAAGGAAGTGAAGTATCATGTGACCAACAAGAACTACATCACCGGCACCGAATACAACGCACCGGCAGTCCTCGT
>CAMJIL010000006.1 GCA_946405805.1 uncultured Prevotellaceae bacterium
CTACAACCAAGTACCTTTGCTACGTTCCCGTCCTGGAGGATTCCGAGGGAGCTGGTCGTATAGGACTGCCCATGTTATTTAATTGACAATTGAGAATTGACAGTTTACAACTGAAAATTATCGTTCCTCATGTCAAAAGCGGTGCAAAAGTACAATAAAAGTATGAAAACTCGGTCATTTATTCCGCTGTTAACATGTTTTTTAAGCTTTCTTAAGAAAAAAGCGCCCTTATAGTGTCGATATTTTGAATCTTTTGTGTAACTTTGTGCCCAATATTATGGTCTAAGGTCTAAAGGAAGAAGGAAGAAAGGTGATGGTTTAATACCAACTACCCCACAAACAAACTTTCATCTTTCATCCATAAACCTTCATCCAAAGAAACCTCTTAATTCATAAAATGATATCCACTGCAGAATACATACAACTGAAAGCATACGCCCGCCAAGATGGATTATTCTTTGGCGTGTTGTGGATAATGACTTTTGCATGCCTTGTATATAGCATGCAAGACCCTTCGCTGCAACTGGGATTTATAATTGGAGCGATAGCTACACCATTTTTGGCATACTACCGACTAAAACATTTTCGCGATAAAATCCTTGAAGGACATATCTCGTTTCGCAGAGCCTTTGCCTTTATAACATTCGCAATGGGATATGGCTCCATCATTATGGCGGCAGCAACGTACATATATTTCTATTTCCTCGACCACGGAACTTTTATTAGCGTCCTGCAGCAGAGTTTCTCTACACCAGAGGTTCGTGAATCAATAAAACAGGCCGGAGTGAATATACCGGAGATGGAGAAACAGTTACAAGCGATGTCACAGATACGTCCCATAGATTTTGCTATCAGTGTATTCTCCAACGGCATAATCAGCGCCTTCTTCATGGGAGCAATCATTGGATTCCTGGGGAAGAAGACCCTCCCCGACCGAGGAGTTAGGAATTAGGAATTAAAAATTATGAATAACAAAATAGATATTTCCGTAGTAGTACCTCTTTTCAACGAAGAGGAGTCTTTACCTGAACTACATGCTTGGATAGAGCGCGTAATGGTTGCAAACGGTTTCTCTTACGAAATCGTATTTGTCAATGATGGCTCTACTGACCACTCATGGGATGTCATTGAAGACCTTGCAAAGAAGGACCCTAATGTCCATGGTATCAAATTCCGTCGTAACTATGGAAAATCCCCTGCCCTATATTGCGGTTTTGAGATTGTAAAGGGAGATGTTGTCATCACTATGGATGCTGACCTTCAGGATTCTCCCGATGAGATTCCTATGCTTTATCGCATGATAAAGGAGGATGGCTACGACCTCGTCAGCGGATACAAACAGAACCGTTCTCAGGGTGACCCTCTGTCAAAGACCATTCCAACAAAGCTGTTCAACGCGACAGCACGTAAAGTCAGCGGCATCCACAATCTGCACGACTTCAACTGCGGATTAAAGGCATATCGAATTGATGTGGTTAAGAATATTGAGGTATATGGCGAGATGCACCGCTACATGCCTTACCTGGCAAAAAATGCCGGTTTCACAAAGATAGGAGAAAAACCCGTACATCATCAGGCCCGTAAATTCGGCACCTCAAAATTCATGGGATGGAACAGATTCTTCAACGGATATCTTGATCTTATCACCCTGTGGTTCCTGAGCAGCTTCGGCATGAAGCCTATGCACGTCTTCGGATTTTTGGGAACTATAATGTTCATCATTGGTTTCTTCTCTGCAGCATGGATAGGTTTTGACAAGCTGTCTGCCCTCAACCAAGGCATACCACAGCGTCTCGTTACAGATAGTCCATATTTCTATATCTCACTGACAATGATGATAATTGGCACACAATTATTCCTTGCAGGATTTATTGCTGATTTGATAAGCCGTTCAGCACAGGGAAGAAATGATTACCAGATAGAAAAGACAATATGAGAAGACCCTCCCCGACCCTCCCAAGGGAGGGAGTAAAGTTTAAAGTTTAAAGTTCAAGGTTCAAGGTTCAATGGTCTAAAGTCAATGGTCTAAAGTCAATGGTCAAAGGTATAAAGTCTAAACAAGAGTTAGGAGTTAGGAGTGAGGAGTTAGGAGTTAATTCTTCGACAAGCGAAGCGGCAAAGCCAATCACTTCATTCCTCATTACTCATTACTCATTCCTCATTCTATTTGCAATCGTCACAGTGATAACATCATGCTCATCCATAGATTGTAAACTCAACGGAAGTGTATATTGCAGATATCAGTTGAAAGACCAATATCTCAATGATGTAGCCTTTGCCTACCCTCTCACTGTCACACTCTGTGATACGGACAGTGGTGACATCGTCGTAATCAATAACGAAAGCAATGCCAGCGCTATTGATTTGCCAATGAGTCATGGTAATGCTACCGATGTACTGAAATTCACTATAACAGTAACAGATACTATTGTGGGAGAAGATACCGTATATTATGTCACTACCCCGCATACAGACATCATACGTATCACAAAGACAAACGAACCATACTTTGAGTCTATCGACTGTGCCCCACGATATAACCATACCATAGAGGCAGTGCAGTCATCTCATAACTTCATTGATAGCCTTGTCATCAACAACAAGAAAGTCACAAACGATGCTTCGAAAGAAAACATATACATATTTCTTAATTCTGGTAATTAGCCTGTGCATTCCCCATTCCACCTTTGCACAAGGGAAGGTACAGGAATTGGAAGAAAAGGATACCATTCAGCTATTTCGTGGATTTGGTATTTCCTACGACCTGGCTGGTACCGTCATGCGTATGGTCAGCGACTATGGACAATATGAAGGGGCTGTCCACGTCAATCTGCGTGACAGATACTTCCCTATTGTTGAATTCGGTTTGGGAGATGCAAAACACGAAACAGATGCCGTTACTAGCATTGCAGCAAAGGTAAGAGCACCTTATGGACGTATCGGCTGCGACTTTAATATTGCAAAGAACAAGCACGATGCCTATCGTGTAATGGTTGGAGCAAGATATGCCCTCACATCCTTCAAGACGGAGGCATGGGGCAATATCAAGGATCCATATTGGGGACATTACAATCCATATGAAGTAACCACGAAGAAATGCTTTTTCCATTGGGTAGAACTCGTCTTTTCTGTTGACGCAAGACTTGTTGGTCCAGTACGCATAGGATGGAGTTTCCGTTATCGCAGAAAGATAGGAAGTTCAAATATCGGAGAAGGCAACAATCTATGGTATGTCCCAGGATACGGAAAGAGTGGCAATGTACTTGGTGGTACATTTAATATCGGTTACCAGTTCTGGAGAAAGAACAAGACAAAGAAACAGTGAAATATCTATCCATTATAAGCATCTTCACAATTCTGTTGACCAGTTGTGTTACAGAGCCCTACATCAAGGACTCTGGGATGGTTTTTGGCACCACCTATGCCATTACATATCAGCATAATGAAGACCTTAAAAGTGATATTGAAGCAGTAATGCAACAAGTGGATAATTCCCTGTCACCTTTCAATAAGTCATCTGTCATTACAGCAATCAACAATAACACTTCTATGGAGGTAGATGAGAACTTAACAAAAGTTTTCACTCTTGCCAAAACAGTAAGCCAAGAGACTAACGGAGCATTCGATATCACAGTCGCTCCCCTCGTTAATGCATGGGGCTTTGGGTTTAAAAGCGGCATCAGGCCCACAGACGAACAGATAGATAGTATTCTCGCCTTTGTCGGTCAGGAGAAGGTAACACTTCAAAATGGCAAGATTACGAAAACAGACCCTCGCATTATGCTTGACTGTTCTGCTATTGCGAAAGGATATGGTGTTGACATGGTTGCAGAATTTCTGGCAAGCAAGGGAATAAAGAACTATCTGGTAGAAATTGGTGGCGAGATTTCTGCACGTGGCAAGAATCCTAATGGTACAGAATGGAAGATTGGCGTAACAAAACCTGTTGACGACTCTCTTTCTATCAACCAGGAGAATCAAACAGTGCTGGAGATTACAGACCAAGCATTGGCGACATCTGGCAACTATCGTAATTTCTACTACGAAGGCGGTAAGAAATACGCCCACACCATCAATCCTCACACAGGAAAGCCTGCCCAGTCTGACATCCTCTCTGCTACTGTCATCGCCCCATCATGTGCCATTGCTGATGCCTACGCAACAGCCTTCATGGTATTGGGAAGTGACAAAGCAAAAGAAATACTTAAGAAACATCCGGAACTGAAAGCATATTTCATTTTATCCGACTACAGCACATGGCAATCAATGTAGATAACATACCAGCTATTGCCCGCCCTGTTTTCACAAGGCGCGAAGCCCTTCTAAAGGATATGCCCCTTTTCATTGGTCTTTCAAGAAAAGACTTTGAAGAGACTGTAAAGCAGATCCACTATAATCGCAAGCATTATAAGAAAGGGGCAACAATAACATCCGAAGGTACTCCATGCGAATCCCTATTCTTCATCAGCGAGGGTTGGGTACGTATCGAAACAGAAAGCGACAACCATGCCTATCGTTTCGAGGAGACAATGCAAGCTCCTGTAATCATAGAGCCAGATAAACTCTTTGGTATGACGACATCTTTTCATTCTACATACATAGCACATACCACATGCGAAGTTCTTGAAATTTCAAAAGACGAGATAATGAGACTGATTGAACAGTTTTTGATAGTTCGTCTGAACCTGTTGAATATAATCTGTCGCAAAACGCAGCATCTGGAGCACTTACCCTGGACAGCATGTACCGATAATGCCACCAGTGCCATAACAGCATTCATAAAATCCCATGTCCACTACCCCGCTGGCAAGAAGGTTTTGTATATAAAGATGGTTCAACTGGCTAAAGAACTGGGCTATGCCAGATTAGAAATATCCAAGGCCTTAAATGCTTTGGCAGATGCAGAACGTATAATCCTTAAACGCGGAATAATCGAGATTCCAGCACTACAATTACTATGATAAATCCATTTTTCGAGAAATATACCACGCCACACGAAACGGCACCGTTTGATAAGATAAAACTGAAGCATTTCGAACCTGCCTTTATGGAGGGCATGAAACGTGATAAGGAAGAAATAAATCTTATCATCAACAATCCTGAGCCCCCAACATTCGACAATACTATCATTGCATCACAGCTGGCGGATAAGGAGGATTATTTCTCGCTCAGTGACAAGGTTTCTACTGTATTCTTTAATCTTCTGTCTGCAGAGACAAATGATGATATGGAGGAATTGTCACAGAAGATGCAACCTATTCTGACAAAGCATGAGAATGACATCACACTCAATCCCCAGCTTTTTGCCAGAGTAAAGGCTGTTTATGACCAATATCACAACTCAGCAGAAAAGCCTGAGAGGGTATTGAGTCCTGAAGAGGAAATGCTTCTGAAGGTCACTTATGATGGATTTGTACGTTCTGGTGCATTACTCGACGAAGCAGGCAAAGACAAACTTCGTGCTCTTACAGAAGAGGCAGGATTGTTGTCACTACAGTTCTCACAGAATCTGCTGAAGGCTACAAAGGCATACACTCTTCACATAACAGACGAGAAAGACCTCGCAGGACTTCCTGAGACACAGATAACAGCTGCTCATGAGGCTGCAAAAGAGCGGAAACTCGACGGATGGGTCATAACTCTCGACAGTCCTTCGTACGGACCTTTCATGCAATATTCCGAAAACAGAGAACTGCGTCATACCATCTTTATGGCTCGCAATACTATGTGCATCACAGAGAATGCACCCATCTGCCAGAGATTGGTTAATATACGCAGAGAGTTGGCACAGCTATTGGGATATGACACTTATGCCGACTATGTGCTGAGCAAGCGAATGGCATCAAACAAGGAGACTGTCTATACCCTGCTTCACGACCTCATTGATGCATATAAGCCTACCGCCATCAAGGAAAAGGAAGAACTTTATGCAAAGGCAAAGCAGATGGAGGGTGAGGACTTCAAACTTGAGCCTTGGGATGCAGCGTTCTACTCTCATAAACTGCAACTGGAGAAATATAATGTTGACTCGGAGATGTGTCGTCCATATCTGGAACTCTCAAAAGTCATTAAAGGCGTCTTCGGACTTGCTACCAGACTATATGGCATCACTTTCCGCGAGAACAAGGATATCCCTGTTTACCACAAGGATGTCAAAGCCTACGAGGTTTTCGACAAGAATGGCAGTTTCCTTGCTGTCTTCTATGCAGACTTCCATCCTCGCAAGGGAAAACAAGGTGGTGCTTGGATGACGGAATACAGAGGACAATGCATTACCCTAAAAGGAGTCAATGAACGTCCTCACGTCAGTGTGGTAATGAATTTCACAAAACCGACAAAGAAGAAGCCAGCATTACTGACCCTTGGTGAAGTAGAGACATTCCTACATGAGTTTGGACACTCATTGCATGGTATGTTTGCCAATACCCGTTTTGGCTCTCTCTCAGGAACAAACGTATGGTGGGATTTTGTAGAACTGCCATCTCAGTTTATGGAGAATTTCGCACTTGAGAAAGAATTCCTCCATACCTTTGCTTTCCACTATGAAACAGGCGAACCAATGCCTGACGACCTTATCGACCGTCTCATTGCAGGCAGGAACTATATGTGTGCCTCCGGATGCCTGCGACAGGTTAGCCTGGGACTTCTCGATATGGCATACTATACACAGAAGGATGAGTTTACGAGCGACATCATACCGTTCGAGAAAGAGGCATGGAAAGATGCTATCATCGACAAACAGCTGCCAGACACTTGTATGACAGTACAGTTCTCTCACATCATGGCAGGAGGATATTCTGCCGGTTACTATAGTTATAAATGGGCAGAGGTTCTTGAGGCTGATGCCTTTGCTGTATTCAAGAAAGAGGGAATCTTCAACCCTGAAACAGCACAACGTTTCAGAGACTGCATACTTTCAAAAGGTGGTACAGAACATCCTGCAGTTCTATATAAGCGATTCAAAGGTTCTGAGCCAACCATCGATGCTCTCCTTGAACGCAACGGCATAAAGAAGCCAATGGACAAACAGACACAATTAGACCAGCGTTATCTTCGGATGGCACAGATATGGGCAGAGAACAGCTATTGCAAACGCCGTCAGGTGGGAGCCCTTGTAGTAAAGGACAAACGCATCATCAGCGACGGATATAACGGTACCCCAAGCGGATTTGAAAATGTTTGCGAAGAGAACAACGTTTCTTTCCCATATGTGTTGCACGCAGAAGCAAATGCCATAACAAAACTGGCTCGCTCGCATAACAATAGCGATGGTTCTACACTATACGTTACAGCATCTCCATGTATCGAGTGTGCGAAACTGATTATCCAGTCAGGCATCAAACGTGTTGTCTATGGTGAGAAGTATCGCCTCGATGATGGTTTAAAACTGCTCGCAAGGGCCGGAATAGAAACCATCTTAATGGAAAACGTCAATAAAAGCGAATAAACAAGAGAAGTATGAAGCAACGTTATATGCCCCTATTGATGGCACTCTGTGCTGTCGTTGGAATACTGATAGGCTCCTTCTATGCCAATCATTTTTCTGGCAACAGGCTCAGCATCATCAATTCTGGAACAAACAAGTTAAATAACCTCCTTCACATTATCAACGACCAATATGTTGACACTGTGAATATCGGCAATCTTGTTGAGACAGCCATACCACAGATACTTTCAGAACTCGATCCTCACTCTGTATATATCCCTGCCAACGAGGCACAGATAGCCAGTGATGACCTGAAAGGAGAATTCTTCGGTATCGGAATAGAATTTGTCATCAGGGAAGATACCATACATGTTCAGAATGTTATTGATGGTGGTCCTGCTCAACGTGCTGGTGTCATTGCTGGAGATAAAATCGTCATTATTGATGGAAAGCCATATGTTGGTGATACTATCAACAGCGAGGGTGCTATGCGTCGACTCAAAGGCCCTGACAAGACGAAGGTGCGTGTGGGTATAAAACGTTACGGAACGCCCAAACTTCTGTCTGTCGAGATAACACGTGGGAAGATAACCACCAAAAGTATCATGGCAACCTATATGCTTGATGACAAGACAGGCTATATACGAGTAAAGAATTTCGGAGAACACACCTATGAGGAATTCCTGGCAGCTCTTGCTGAGTTGCAACAGCAACGTTTCTCCAACCTCGTCATCGACCTTCGTGACAACACCGGCGGATATCTTGAAGCTGCTGTACAGATGGCTAATGAGTTCTTGCCAAAAGACAGGCTGATTGTATATACCCAGGGACGTCGCTCTCAGCGTCAGGACTACAAGAGTGACGGACGTGGTTCTTATCAGGACTTCCCTCTCGTTGTTCTCATCAATGAGATATCAGCATCAGCATCCGAAATCTTTGCAGGAGCAATGCAGGACAACGATCGTGGCACCATAATCGGAAGGCGTTCTTATGGTAAGGGATTGGTACAACAGCAGATTGCTTTTGCTGATGGCAGTATGATTCGCCTTACAGTGGCTCGCTACTACACCCCTTCAGGACGTTGTATTCAGAAGCCATATGCTAAGGGCGACACAAAAGACTATCAGCAAGATATCATCAATCGTTACGAGAATGGTGAGTTCTTCTCAAAAGACAGCATAAAGCATGAGGGACCAGAATATCATACCATCAGCGGCAAACCAGTTTATGGTGGTGGTGGTATCACTCCTGATATCTTTGTACCAGAAGATACAACGAACATCACGTCTTACTATCGCGAAGCAAGTATGACAGGCCTCATAATGCAGTTTGCATTTACATATACAGACGATAACCGCCTGAAACTGAATAATTTCAGAGAGATGCAGGCTCTTGCTGACTATCTTGTAAAACAGCATACTGTTGATAAGTTTGCTGACTATGCAAGCAAGCATGGTCTGCAACGTCGCAACCTCATGATTGAGAAGTCACACAAGTTGCTTGAGACATATATCAACTCACGTATCATCTATAACATCCTTGATGAACAGGCATGGATGGAATACCTCAATAAAGATGATAAGACAATAGAAGAAGCTCTGCGCTTTTTCCAACAACAAAAGAAGAAATAACACAACACAAACGATATAAAAAAATTATGAAAAGAATAGCAATACAAGGTGAAGTTGGTAGCTTTCATGATATTACGGCACATCACCACTTCCCAGATGATCAGCTTCAGATAATATGCTGCTCTACCTTCGAAGAGGTGTTTAAGAATATGCATGAAGACCCTACAGTCATTGGCATCGTTGCCATTGAGAACACCATTGCCGGCTCCCTACTCCACAACTATGCTCTGCTTCGCGACAGTGGATTTACCATTGTCGGAGAACATAAGACACATATCAGCCACTGCCTCTGTGCCCTCCCTGGACAGAAGAAAGAAGAACTCACTGAGGTACACTCTCATCCTGTTGCTTTGGCACAGTGTCAACAGTACCTCTCAAAATATCCTAATATGAAGATTGTCGAAACAGATGACACAGCTGGTTCTGCCAAGAATATCGCAGCAAAGAACCTCATGGGTGTAGCAGCCCTCTGTCATGCTGACGCGGCACGTCTCTATGGGCTTGAGGTGTTGGAAGATAAGGTTGAGGACAATCCTCATAACTCCACACGTTTCCTTATCGTCTGCGACAGCAGGAAGGCTGACTTCCTCCGTCCCCTCAATGAGGCTGACAAGGCAAGCATCGTCTTCTCCCTACCCCATGAGGAGGGGTCGCTCTCACAGGTGCTCTCAATACTCTCATTCTATAGGATTAACCTCACTAAGATACAGTCATTGCCCATCATAGGCAGAGAGTGGGAATATCTTTTCTATGTTGATGTCACCTATGACGATCTCATCCGATACCGTCAAAGCATCGATGCGATAATACCACTCACAAGAGACCTCAGAATACTTGGTGAATATACAGCAGCAAAATAACGGTTAAAGGTTAACGGTTAAAGGTTATTGGTTATTGACCTCTAAACTTACAACTGACTCTAAACTCTAAACTTTAAACTCTAAACTTTACAAAATGATTAAGCCAGCAGACAGACTAAATACAATACAAGAATACTACTTCAGTCGTAAGCTGAAAGAAGTGGCAAAACTCAATGCCGAAGGAAAAGATATTATCTCCCTCGCCATTGGTTCTCCTGATATGCCACCATCTCAGAAAACCATCGACACCTTATGCAAGGTGGCTTTTGACCCTAATGCTCATGGATACCAGCCTACTATGGGTACTCCAGAATTGCGTGAGGCAATGGCATATTTCTATAAGAGATGGTATAATGTAGATCTCGACCCAAAGACTGAGATACTTCCCCTCATTGGTTCTAAGGAGGGCATTCTGCATGTCACCCTTGCTTTCTGCAATCCTGGTGACGAAGTACTTGTGCCAAATCCCGGATATCCCACATATACATCCCTCAGCAAGATTCTCGGACAGAAGATTGTCAACTACAACCTGAAGGAAGATGATGGATGGCAACCTGATTTCGAGCAGCTGGAGGCGATGGACCTCAGCAAGGTAAAACTGATGTGGACCAACTATCCAAACATGCCTACTGGCGGTAACGCTCGCAGAACTACCTACGAACGTCTTGTTCGCTTTGCTCAGGAACATAATATCGTTGTAGTTAATGACAACCCTTACTCCTTCATCATCAATGACTGTCCACAGTCGCTGTTGCAGATACCAGGAGCAAAAGAATGCTGCATAGAGTTCAATTCTATGTCGAAGAGTCACAACATGCCCGGATGGCGTGTAGGACTTGTTGCTACCAATGCAGAATTTATCTCGTGGATACTGAAGATAAAGAGTAATATCGACTCTGGCACCTTCAGGGGCATCCAGCTGGCAGCAGCAGAGGCTTATCACAATACTGATGAGTGGCATAAGGAGTATAACTACCAGAATTACAAACGTCGTCGTGCCATCGCTGAAGAGATAATGGATGTGCTCCATTGCAGCTATGACACCAAGAGTGTCGGTATGTTCCTCTGGGGCAGGATTCCAGACAGCTATGCTACCTGTGAAGAACTGACAGAGAAGATACTCCACGAGGCTCGTGTCTTCATCACTCCAGGCTTCATCTTTGGCAGCAATGGCGAACGTTATATCCGCATCTCCCTCTGTGCAAAGGACGAGAAGATGCAGGAAGCCCTCGAAAGAATAAAATCAATAATGTAAAATAAAAAACAACACAACCCATGGAATTAGAATTACAACCATTAAACCTACCCAGGGACACCGAAAAAGGACCATTCATCATTGCTGGTCCTTGTTCAGCAGAAAGCGAAGAGCAGGTAATGACAACAGCCAAGCAGTTGGCAGACAAAGGATGCCATATGTTCCGTGCTGGAGTATGGAAACCACGTACCAAGCCAGGAGGCTTCGAGGGACATGGTGAACCAGCTCTGAAATGGCTCAAGCAGGTAAAAGAAGAGACTGGTATGCTCATCGGCACAGAGGTTGCTACCCCTGAGCATGTACAACTCGCCATGAACTATGGTGTTGATATCCTGTGGATAGGAGCACGCACAACAGCGAATCCATTTGCTGTACAATTGCTGGCAGACTCTATGCACGGGCTGGATATTCCTGTTCTCGTCAAGAATCCTGTCAACCCAGATCTCGAACTGTGGATTGGTGCTTTAGAGCGTATCAATGCAGCAGGCATCAAGCAGTTAGGTGTTATTCATCGTGGATTCTCTTCTTATGATAAGTCTATGTATCGCAATGCTCCTATGTGGCAGATACCTATAGAGTTGCGTCGCAGAATTCCTGATTTGCCAATTTTCTGCGACCCATCACACATGGGTGGCAAACGTGAGCTCATCGCTCCTCTCTGTCAGCAGGCTCTCGACATTGGTGCCGATGGTCTGATGATTGAAAGCCACTGCGACCCGGACAAGGCTTGGAGTGATGCAAAACAGCAGTTGACACCAGAGGTATGCGACTATGTTGTCAGCCTCCTCGTTTCTCGTGAGAAGACATTCACCACAGAGGGTATCAAGCAGCTTCGTGTGCAGATTGACCAGATAGACAATGACATCATGGAGTTACTCGGCAAGCGTATGCGTGTATGTCGTGAGATAGGTCAGTATAAGAAGGAACACAACATTCAGGTGCTCCAGACAGGCCGTTATAACGAAATCCTCGACAAACGTGGCGCACAGGGTTCTTTGCTTGGCATGAGCGACAGTTTTGCTAAGGAAATCTTCGAACACATCCACGAAGAATCAGTCCGCCAGCAGTTGGAGATAGTTAAAGGGTAGTTTCTAATTGGGGCCCTATATATAACGATATTACGATATAACGTTATATCGATAAAAAGGGCCCCTAATTCTCAATTTTCAATTAAGATTAATGAAAGTATTAATATTAGGAGCAGGCAAGATGGGGTCGTTCTTTATCGACCTCCTCAGCTTCGACCACGAAGTGGGAGTCTTTGAGAAAGACCCGAAGCGTCTGCGTTTCACATACAACTGTCAACGTTTTACCGATTTGGAGGAAGTAAAAGCCTTCAAGCCAGAGTTGTGCATCAATGCTGTGACGGTGAAATACACCATCTCAGCCTTTAATGAGGTGATACCATATCTTCCTCAGGAATGCATCCTCTCTGACATCGCATCCGTAAAGACAGGACTTCATGACTACTATAAGAGCACAGGACGACGTTTTGTCTCCACCCACCCTATGTTTGGTCCTACCTTTGCAAACCTCAATCAGCTCAGCGAGGAGAATGCCATCATCATCAATGAGGGTGACTATATGGGCAGGTGTTTCTTTAAAGACCTCTACAGCAAGCTCGGCCTCAACATCTACGAATACTCTTTCGAGGAGCACGATAAGACTGTAGCCTACTCGCTGTCTATCCCATTCGTCAGCACCTTTGTCTTCTCTGCTGTCATGAAGCATCAGGACGCCCCTGGTACTACGTTCAAGCGTCACCTGCGCATTGCGAAGGGAGTACTCAATGAAGATGACTATCTGTTGCAGGAAGTCCTCTTCAACCCCTACACCCACGATCAGGTTGACCAGATACGCACGGAGTTAAAGGAACTCCTTGCCATCATCGACAACAAGGATGCAGCAGGCATGAAGGCCTACCTCTCAAAGATACGTTCCAACGTTAAACGAGACGTCGAAGCACTGAAGTAATGATAGTTTACTGTTTACGGTTTACTGTTTACGGTTTAAAAATAAACAAAAAATATTGGGCTGATTCTCAAATGAGAGTCAGCCCAATTACTATCTTACCTTAAAAATCTAAATCTTACTGCATTACCTTCTTACCGTCCTTAATAACGACGCCCTTGTAATCAGCACCTACCTGCTGACCAGCGAGGTTTACAGTACCAGCGACCTTTGCCTTAGCACCTGCAGCCTTTACACTGTTAACACCAGTAGAACCGCCTTTAACTTTAACCTCTGTTACTTCTGTTGGCTCTCCTGTTTCAATGGTAACCTCAATTACATAGCAGCACTGAATACCAGTGTTTGTAAAGGTAATCTTATTGGCCTTACCATTAAACTCATATTCCCTAACGTCAGGATTTTCCAAATCAAGGAAACTTTCAAAAGCACCGCCAGCCAGATCAACACTTCCGAAGGTTACTCCTGCTATTTCTTTCCAATATGAAACTTTCTCATCATTTGGTTCACTATTTACATAGCTATAGAGCTTAATTCCAGAAGCCACTTTTCCTTCAGGGAGGGTCAGCGTATTCTCTGCACCATTAGACACCTTCATAGACTGGTATGTCTTTTCGTTAATTACTAGATTACTACCTTTGCCGATAGTCTTCTCCAAATTACCAGTAATCTGAAGTGTGAAGCCTTCTGGATACTCCAATTTGTTTGCAGCTGTCTGTCCATCGAATGAAATACAATATGTTCCATCAGGAATAACAACTGGGCCAGTGCCATCATCAACGGTAACCGACTCAATGTTGAAACCCTTATTACTCTCTGAAAGTGTTACATCACCATCAGCAGTAACCACATATACAAGGTCGATAAATTCATTCGCTACTGTGAGAGTTGAAGCATCACCAGACTCCCAAATAGCATTTTGTACTGCGAAACTTGGTACACTGGCATCAGCCTTTGCTGCAACTTTAAAGGCTATCTTATTACCTTTCTTTACATTTGTTACAATCACCTGCGCGCCCTTACCGCCTACAGTTACGTAGCTACCTGTCAGAATGAAGAAGTCAGCCTTTTTGCCAGAATTTTTGTAATTAAATTTTACATTCTTTCCAGTCAGTTCAAGCGCAGAATACTGACTACCTCCTTTATAAGTAAATGATGGGTATGTTTCTTCACCAATAGTCTTACTGGAAGTTTCGTAATAAGTTGCATCAAAAGTGAAATCTGCATTGGTAAGACCTCCAAGGCTAACAACTGTCTGCGCCTGAGCACCCAGGGCCAAGACGAATAATGAAATAATAGTAAAAATTTTTTTCATAGAATTTTTGTTTTTAGTTAATAATATGAATTGAAATATTGGCGCAAAGGTATGAAAATATAAACAAAAACCAAATGAATATTTGGTATTTTTGTCGATAAACACGCAAAAATACGCAAAATGCGATAAATTTTCCACCTATTCTTTGCCGTTTTTAATTCTTTTTCTTATTTTTGCAGCGTCAATTTAAACAATTAATGACTACGACCCAGAAACTATGAAACGAATAATATCACTTCTATTTTCTGTCTCAATATATATACTATCCCAACAGGTTTCTTTTGCGCAACCCTATTGCGATGTCAGAACCTTCAGTATGCGAGACGGCCTTTCTGCCAATGTCATTTCCGACATAGGACAGGATACCAACGGCCTGATGTGGTTCTCAACCTACAATGGTCTCTGCTGCTATGACGGCTATCGCTTCATCACCTTTCGTGGAACAGAAGGAATAGACCAGTTGACATCCAACCGCATTTTTAAGATTAAGCCAGAAGGAAAAGCTGGCATTTGGGTAATAACCTACGACCGCAGACTCTATTTCTTTGATACTGCGACATGTAAATATACTGACATCAGCAGCGAGGTTCAAAAGAAAACCGGTCAGTTATTTCTTGCCAGAAACATCTATACGAATGAGGGATACTTCCACACATGGATTCTGGGGCACAAGACTACAACATGCCTTCGAATTAACACAAAACCGACTCCAGATGTTGACAGTTTAGAGGTTCTTACGTCAAATGAGTCACCTCTCATCCAACAGAAAATCAGGAAGGTATGGTCTGACGAAGTCGGCAACGAATGGGTTTTCACCGACAGAGGCATCGCCCTATATGGCACAAAGTTGACACAAGATGGCCCTTTTGAGCACATCACAAAGATAGCAGACAACACCTATATAGCACAAACGAACGGTTCATTGTGGAGATATAGCAAGGGGCAAAGCAGCCTTAAGCGAATCTCACTGAGTTCCTCACCAAGCAAGATAAACTGTATCAAGGAAGGTCCCTACAACCAACTCCTTATGGGTACGGAAAATGGTGTATTGGCGCTTGATATAAAGACAGGGACAAGCCAATATATCGCTTCCTCTGTGGGCAATGTCACCAATGTGAATATTGATCACAAAAACCGTATATGGGCATACACAGAGAGTGGCAGCATTGTTCTTATCCACAAGGACAGCAACGCCCTGCCCCATAATGCGTGGCAGTTCCGCCAGTTCTCCTCTGCTATGGCTCCTATAGCTACCCAGTTTACCACATCAGCCCAGTCAATATGGGTAGAAGACAGGCAAGGTACAATCTGGATGGCTCCCAAGAATCATGCCCTCTGCTATTATGACGAAGCAGATGCACAACCGCATCCCTATGCCCTTCGCTCACGTGGTTACGATTATACCATACCATTTATCAAGAAGAGTTTTATTGACAGGCAGCACAACATCTGGCTTTCCTCAACACAGTTTCTTACTTTGGCAAATCCAAAGTATCATGACATAAAGATACGTACTCTGCAGGCAGGTCAGGAGACACGTGCTTTGATGGCTATGCCTGATGGCACTACATGGGCAGGCACAGACGATGGTATCATTGGCGTTTATGATGCCAAAGGACAGCTTTCAGGATATGTGGATAACAATGGCCGCATCGGCTCTTCTCCTACAAAGATTGCCAGAAAGGTGAGTGCCTTATACAAGGACTCAAAGGGACGTATATATATAGGTACGCGCAATGACGGACTATTTATCATTGACAATGGTAAGAAGACCAGATATGTCCATGATAATGATGCCTATTCTCTCAGTTCCGACGAGATATATGCTTTTGACGAAGATGAGAAGGGCAATCTGTGGGTTGCCACCTATGGTGGAGGTCCTAACCTCATAAAACGACAGGAGAATGGTGCGATACGCTTTATCCATGCAGGCAATGAGATGAAGCAATACCCCCTCAGCACCTTCAACAATATACGTCGCATCACACACGACGGCAAGGGAGCTGTCATTCTTTCCAGCACCTCTGGAATCGTCACCTTCAGCAACCGTTTCACACAGCCTTCGGCAATACGCTTCTTTACTACAGTCTACCATCATGGCGATACCACATCCCTCCGTACCTGTGACGTGCTGCAGACGCTCATCACCAGCAAGGGCGACATCTATGTCACCACTATGGGTGGCTGTGTCCAGCAACTCACCTCCAACAACCTGCTATTGAACGACCTGCGCTTCAAGACTATAAAACAAAAGATTGCCAGAGGTAATGTACTTTCTCTCATAGAAGATCGTAATGGAAATGTCTGGGGAATACATGAAGCATCCTTGTATATGTACAATCCCAAGAAGGACGTCGTAACCGAATACGGCCCTAATAAACTTGGTGACCACATTGGCTTCACAGAGGCACAACCAGTCCTTGACCCACAGAGTGGACGTCTGATAATACCTACGATGGGTGGTGTGATAATGCTACAACCCGATGAGTTGAGGACAAACGACTACAAGCCTGAGATTGTCTTCACCTCAGTACGCTTCCAGGGCGAGGCCCCACAGCCTTTGCTGAATATGCCAGTACTTGATGTACCAAGCGACAGTCGCAACTTCACCCTTACATTCGCAGCTCTCGACTATCAGGACAACGACCTGGTAAGATATGCTTATAAGATTGAAGGCATCGACAAGGACTGGAATTATGTAGGCTCTGACCATCAGGCACAACTGTCCCACATTCCGGCAGGACGCCATCGTTTCATAGTAAAGAGTACAAACAGCGATGGTGTATGGACAGACAACGAGACAACACTCGAGATATATGTTCACCCCACATTCTGGGAAACGATTTGGGGTAAGTTGATTATAGCATTGCTGGCAATTATCGTTATCTCCTTCATCATTCATGTCATACTACTTCGCCATCGGGCAAAGATGCTACGAGAGATTAACAAGATGAAGATACAGTTCTTCACCGATGTGAGCCACAAGCTGCGCACCCCACTAACCCTCATCGAGGGTCCTGTCAGCGAGGCATTGAATGAGAAGAATCTCCCACATGATGTTCGCCAGCATCTGGAAATGGTGAAACGCAATGCTATGCGTATGCTGGTACTTGTCAACAAGATGCTGAAGTACAGCAAGCAACGTGGTGTCTATATCACAGAGGCAGAAACAGATGACATCTCTTCACCAGTCACAGACATCCCACAACAGGAGGGCACAAAGCCTACTGTGGACGAAGGAGCGCCAAAACTCCTTATCGTGGAAGATGACAACGATCTGCGTGCATTTCTCTATTCTATCCTTTCAAATAAATACAATGTTATAGTTGCCGAGAATGGTAAGATAGGTCTGGAGAAGGCTACATCAGAGCAGCCAGACTTCATCATCACTGATGTCACGATGCCTGAGATGGATGGTCTGACAATGGTTCAGCAGATTAAGCAAAATCCTGATATCTGCCACATCCCTATCGTAGTGCTCTCTGCAAAGGCATCTCTTGAAGACAGGTTGCAGGGTCTGAAGGAGGGTATTGATGACTATATCACCAAGCCTTTCAGTGCTACATACCTTCGCCAACGCATTGAGAACATAATTGCCCAAAGGCAACTGCTACAGCGTACATGGCTTGGAAAGCTGGGGGGAGCAGAGCAAATTGGTTTTGAAACAGCATCACTCTTTGGTTTGGAAGAAACAACAATGGAGACTCCTCATCGTGAATATCGCCTGGAGGCTCCTGAGATTGTAGATACCGATCAGGAGATGATGGAGAAGCTTATGAAGTTCCTTGAGGCAAATATCAGTGAGCAGGACCTTAAGATTGAGGATATGGCAGATGCCGTAAACCTCGGACGTACTGTATTCTATGGCAAGATAAAGAGTATTGTTGGTATGGCGCCATTTGATTTCCTTCGTCATATCCGCATGCAGCGTGCTGAGGACCTCATCAGCCGCAGTCAGATGAACATCTCCGAGGTAGCGTATGCTGTTGGTTTCACAGATCCGAAGTACTTCACGAAGTGTTTCAAGAAAGAAACAGGCATGACTCCAACAGAATACCGTGACAAAAAAGGAATGACTACTTCGTACGAAAACGAAAACCAAAACGAAAACGATTTATAACAAAAACCAGAAAAACCCTTTCGAGGGATTGAAGTTCTTTCAGAGCCTTTATCGTTGTTATACCAAGTCTGCTTGTAAGTAAACTTACAGACAGCCTTTCCCTAACATCGTTTTCCCTTACGGGAGTACCAATCCCTCGAAAGCAAAAACCTCGGACCTTTGGTCCTAAAAAACAATTCTCTCTCTTGCTGAAACCTAAAACAATCTTTCTCTATATATTAAACCTGAAAATATGAACTACAATATTTCAAAACTTGCAGACATCAATCCAAATCTTGCTACAGAACTAAAAAATAAATGTTATGATGTTGTAGGTTTATGCCAACAAGTACACAAAGAAATGGGGCCTTTCTTAAACGAATATATGTATCAGGAGGCTCTTGACATATTGTTTGAAGAGGAAGGCATTGAACGAGTTAAAGAATATTATTTCTCAGTAGCATTTCATGGTAAGCAAATAAAGCACAAGCATTATGTTGACTTCCTTGTAGGTAATAACATTTTGATAGAATGTAAGGCTATAGAACATTTAGGCCCTGAGCAACGTCAACAGTTATGGAATTATATGAGGCTGTCAGGTGTTAGCATAGGTATATTATTTAATTTTGCTCCTGTCCGCGACCAGTGTGAACGTTATTATTTAGACAAAAACATTGGTAATATGTACGTTTTTTAGGTTATATCAAGGTTGAACAATATGTTTTTGTTTTCCTTAACGTCAAGATCAAGATTGAAAAAGGTTTTTTAGGACCAAAGGTCCGAGGTTTTTGCTCTTTTTGAGATAGATTCCTGAAAGGAATAATGATATTAGAGCTAAGCTTATCTGGGAGCTTGCTCACAAGGAAGATTAGAACTAATAACATTAAAATACTCTGGCAAGAGTATCTATCTCAGAAAGAGGGTTTTTAAGGTTTTTTTCTAAATAAATCACTTTGTGACGTGAATCCAATCAGCATCGAGCCAGCCTCTGTCGGCCTTAGCATTCGTCTCTGCTGAGACATAACCAAATTTGGCTCCTATCCACTTACCCTGCTTCATTGGGAACTGCTCCCCACAGTCTGTAAACTTCTTGCCATCAAGGCTATATGAGAAGTTTACCACTGGCTTGCCCTCATAGCCACCCTTGTTCTTCAGCTTTGCAGCATCAGGCAATGTCACACGCAGGCGCAGATATATATCCTCATGAATGCCAGGCTTATAATCTATCTTATCCTCTGCAGTAGGCTTCAGCGTTGCCAGAACAGTCTCTGTCTGGGGTTTTCCCTTGTCAGCCTGCAAGCAGGTCATCTGTACCAACTGGAACTCCTTCCCTACTCTCTTTACCACCAAAGCAGAATAGTCGAGACCCATCATTATCAGTCCTCCGAACTGGCCGTCCGCCTTTGATGTGAAACGCACCTTGGTAGTAACAGTAAACTCATCAGCAGGAGTCTTTTGGAGAAGCAGGTTTGGCACCTCCCAGAAATTCTTCCAACCCTCAGAGAGCTTGTAGGTGTATATGCGATATTTTCCAAAGGCCGTTGCAGTACCAAACTTCTCGTCATAGTTAGCATGCCACTCCCACTGAAGGCCCAACTTCGACGAGTTGAATTCGTCAGACTCAACAGGGTTGAGAATATAGTTTAGATTTGAGAGTTTAGAGTTTAGAGTTGACTTTTGACCTTTCAACCTTGAACCTTGAACCTTGAACCCTTGAACCTCCTCCTCAGCCTTTGGCTTTCGGAAAGTCGTCACTGGCTGTCCGTTCTTTCCCATTATGGGCCATCCTGTGCTCCAGTCAACAGGGTTCAGGTGTACTACTCTTCCGTAGGCCTCTTTGTCCTGGAAATGCAGGAACCAGTCTTCGCCATATTTTGTATGTACCCATCCCCCTTGGTGAGGGCCGTTGATGTTTGTCTTTCCCTGTGCCAGCACTATCTTATGCTCATAAGGTCCGTAAGGCGACTTACTGCGCATAGCCAACTGAAAACCTCCTGGCACACCTCCCGCAGGACACATAATCCAATACCAGCCATCACGTTTGTAGAACTTCGGGCCTTCACAGGTACGATTTTCTGTTCCATTGCCATCGAATACTATCACAGGCTGTCCGATAGGTCTCATGCCATCAGCACTCATCTCCCTTACTGTCAGCACAGAGGCATATTTGGTGCGCGAATTAGCCCATCCATTCACCAGATAGCAGCGTCCGTCCTCGTCCCACAGTGGTGTAGTGTCGATATATCCAGTTCCTTTGATGACGCAGTAAGGCTTTGTCCACTCTCCTGCCGGGTCGCCATTGACAGTCTTTACCATATACACTCCAAAGTCAGGGTCACCCCAATAGATGTAGTATTGTCCGTCATGAAAACGTATGCTTGGGGCCCACACGCCATTACCATGCTGTGGCTTACTGAAGTGCTCCAGCATCTTGCAGTCACCCTCATAGAGGTTTCCTATGGCATAGTTTACTATCTCCCAGTTTACGAGGTCTTTGGAATGCAGTATCGGAAGACCAGGCACACACTGGAATGACGATGCTGTCATATAGTAGTCTTCGCCAGACGCCCCCACACAGACATCAGGGTCGCTATAGTCAGCATTGATGACTGGGTTGGTATAAGTACCATCACCATTATCAGGACACCACACCTCCGACTGATACTGAGCCATACCAGCAACAGAGCAAAGAATCATTACTGTAAGAGAAGAAAGAACTTTTTTCATATTGTTGATTGTTTTTGTTTTTGGATGAAGGTTTTATTTCTTCCTTCTTCCATAACGCAAAGATACTACTTATATATAGATAAACAAGGAGAAAATGTGTTGCAAGAGGTGGAGCTGATAAAATCTCCTCTCTGTAGCGAAAGATTTTTACCCATTTAGTCGATAATTTAAAGAAATTATCCTTTCAGGCTTTGCAGTTCTTTCTCCAACTCTGCCACCCTTTTCTTTAACAGTTTATTCTCTTCCTCGAGGGCCGGCATTCTAGCGTCTTGTTCTTTGCGATAGCCTAGAACTGCCTTTCTTGAAATAAACAAGAAGAGTTACGCATTTGAATGCTCTTTGGCATACGCGATTGCAAAATGAGAGAAATATTTCTCTATTCCAGCAAGACTTGCCGAATCTTTATTCAAGTATGCTTCAGCAAATTCACATCTGTTCAGACAAAGTTCTCGAAGCATCGGGAAACGTCCCTTCTGCCCCTTCCGCCCATGCTGGATTGTCAAATCATACAAATCAAGTGCACGAACGAAGGCGCCTTCCGCAAGTTCAAATTTCCCTTTAGCAATCCACTTTGCAGTACGTCCGACCTCACTGCCTATGTTTGCCATCTGACCATTGAAAGACATCATGGCCCATCTTCCTGCATCTGGCAGGGTTGGTAATTGCTTCATCGTAGGATATATTTATTTGTAATATCAATAATAGCCTTCTGAATCTGAACATCCTCCACATCAGCAACAGCCTTAACCATATCACCATAACGATTGCTCGCCATTTCTACGATATTGTTAATATTGATTGGCTCTTTTATTATAATCATAAAATTGAATTTAAAATTTTACCTCTTTCAAATATTTATTCCTGCTGCAAAGTTAATGAATTATTTCCTAACCGCCAAATTTACAATCAAAAACTTCTGCTCAGGTGTTCCTTTGGTGTTCCTTTAGTGTTCCTTTGGTCCTCCTTTAGTGATAGAATTTTTCTTCCCCTTCGGAAAAAAATATTTTCTCCCTCGAGAGATTATCCATTTAAGCCCCTAAAACTACTGTTCAAGGGCCTGAAACTACTGTCCAAAGGCCTTGAACATATGTTTCAGGCCCTTGAACATAAAATTCCCTTAGGGGAAAGAAAAAATCCCTCGAGAAAAAATAGCTGTTAGCGTTAAGGTTATGGTTATCGTTAACGTTATCGTTGAACAAAATGGTTAAGGTTAACGTTAAGGTTATCGTTGAATAAAATGGTTTTTTAAGTTTGGAACAAACTGAGGTTTTTGCTCACGAAGTATGTGAAGGCTCTGCAAGAGACAAGATGAAAGGGTTATATTTTTATCTGGGTGCTTGCACACAAGGAAAAATAGATGCCTTGCATCGTAAAGGGCTGAAAAGCCCGACACATACAAAGTGAGGGTTCTTTTAGGTTTTTGTTTCAATAAAAAACTCACACAGACATTTCATCTGTGTGAGCCTTATATATCCCTCCCCCTTTAAGGGGGATAAGAGAGGGTCCTTCAGCCTTCAGACATCAGACATCTTACCTATTACTCCTCATCCCACTCGTCCCAGTTATCAGAGAAGCGAGCCTCGCGAGCAGCTGCAGAACCACCTGACATTTGTCCTTCACCAAATCCGCCAGATATTGCTTGTAACAAGTTAGCTGGCTGTATCTTTACTACCTGTACGGTAGGAATCATATATATCTTCTTCATATTTATTTATTTTTTATTATTTGAAAATATGCCTTTCCCATTCCCTCCCTTTAAGGGAGGGTTTAGGGAGAGTCTGTTTATTTTACCTGTGCGCCTGCTGCGTTATACTTAACACCGTTCTTCACGATAACCAGCTTGCCGTTCTCGATGAACTTACCATCCTGAGAATTGTCAATTGTCAATTGTCCATTGTCAATTTGCTCAATGCCTGTGATGTTATCACCAAATGAGATGCGGAGTTCACGAGCAAGAGTTGTTGTCGGATCGCTGTCGCAATGCAAATAAGCCTTGTTCGTAGCAACAGTACCACTACCAATCTGATAGAACAAACCATCAGTATAGAGGATATAGTCGTATGTTGTTCCATCAAACTCTGTAGTACCATCACCAGCACGGAACATATTCGTTTTTGGCGCAGAAGCAGAAGCTGCTACTGGAACTGTGTACTTAGTGCTTGCAGTACCGACCAACATCAGTGGAGTTCCAGCAGGAACAGCACCAACAGGCTCCAATGTAACCTTTCCTGCAGCAGCTGCTGTAGCAACATATGCCTTGAGGCCAGCAATATCTGTGAAATCAAGAGTCATAGTAGAAACATATGTTGACTTGTCATTAGCAGGAGTGATAGAAACAACGGCATCGCCTGCCTCAATCTCTTCGATAGCAACATATGGGCAATAACTCATTCCGCTAATAGTAAGTGTTGTTGCAGGACCATTATAGAAGAATACATCCACTTTTGAATGATCATTCTTCCAGCAAGCAGGTTCATTTGGATTCAGTTGAGCAACATTCTCGCTACCACTATTCTTAATCGTTACCTGAGTTTTACTGAAGGTACACTGGCCGATAGTTATCTTTACAGGCTTTGTTACAGCTGCTGTTACAGTAAGACCTGTGCACCCATGATCGCTATGATAAGTACCACTTATAGTAGCCACAGAATTACCAGCCTCTACATCTACTCGCTCATTTGCATTTGTAATACCAAAGCTGAAAGCAGACTTTGAAGAAATCTCATCAGCCGTCAACAGACCTTCTGCATTCAGGACAGCACTGAAATTGATAGTTGGGCGATAAACTTCAATCTTTGTAACAAATAAGTTTGTTGAACCATGTGAGCGAGTCATAGTTATGGTCTTGCTACCAACAGCACTTGCTGGTACTGTAAATACGCATGTATTTGGTTCTGTACCACGATTTTCATCTTCTGCAGAATCATCAGAAGTATCAATATTTACATACTCGAGACCAGTAGAGCTACCAACAGTTGCAGCGCCATTCTCAAACTTAGCTTTGAAACCAGACTGAGAATTAGCAGCATTTTTATTTCTGTAACCTGTCACTTTTATCTTGTCACCTGCCTTCAAAGCATTTGTGAGAGTAATGGTAACAGTTTTATCTGAAAAATCATTCTTACCATTCAAACGTATAGTGGAATAAGTTGAATTTGCATAGCCTACACTCTCTCCATCAGAAGCAACTGCTGTTCCTCCTGTTTGTGTTCCCTGATCCCATGAATAGAAGGTCGTACCTGTGATGTCAGGATTAACTGTCAAAGTAATAACATTTGAAGCTGTAGAACCTGCAGCATTAGTTGCTACAGCATAAAAATAGTAAGTGCCCGTAGTCGAAGTCGAAGGAGAATAGGTAGCACTTGTTGCACCAGAGATTGATGCAGGATTTGACTTTTCTGCATCGTCACAACTGTACCATTGTACAGTAGCAGCAGGGATAGCGTCTATAGTCACCCCTAAGGTTGCATCTTCATATTGCAATACTTCCAGAGAAGCAGCAGTTGGAGTTACTATTGGAGCATAAGCATTAGAAACAGTTATTGTTGCTACATTGGTATCTGTTGTGCCATTAGCGTCTGACACACGACAGAAATAGTAGAATGAGCCTGTTGCAGATGTTGCAGGAGTGTATGATGCTCCTGTTTCTCCATCGATGATTGCAGGATTAGCTTTTTCTGCATCATCGCAACTATACCACTGATAACTCAAATCGCCCCCAGAAGCAGTAGCAGCCACACTCAGAGCAGTTGCTGCATCATCTTTCTGGTATGCTGCTGAAACAGGCTGAGTTGTAATCTCTGGTTTAGGGAAAGCCACCTTAAAACCTGCAAAATAGAAATCACCACCATAAGATGACAAGTATACTACGCCCGCTGCAGTAATATTACACGACCATTCTGTAGTACTTGCAGTCTGTGAACCATATTGAGTACCACCAGCAGCTGAACCGACCTGTATTCCTCTTGAAGAATGCGATTGAGTATAGAAAGTTACTGTACAAGCTCCTGAAACCTTAAAGCACAGTTGATCTTGAGTATTCTTGAGTCTAAGAGAATTCAAGTGAGGACCTCCTGCAAAAGTACTATTTCCCTTATTGGTAGCAACAGTATTTGCTGTTGGTGCAAAAATAAAGCCACCATCATACAGGGTATTCGCTACCAGCTTCACTGTTCCATTCGATGTTATATCATCAGCAATGAATGTGTAATTCTCTGAAATAGTTACCAGATCATCAACCGTACTTGCCCACGCAGAACTTGCCCCTCCTATTAGGGCCAAAAGGAGGAAGGCCTTTTTAAGTAAATTTTTTGTTTTCATTTTTGATATTTTTTAGTTAGTTTTAAAAAAGATATATTTAGAAAATATATTTGCCTGCTATGTTATTTTATCGGTGAGGTTGATAATCTCGAGGGCAAAGGTACTTGTATATTATATAATAATAAGGAGAAAAAATATTGCAAAAGGTGGAAGATGATAAATACTCCCCTATTTTATGAGAGATTTTTACCCGTTTCATCGATTTTTACACAGCCTGCAAGACTCTTCTTGCCCTGAGTATATCGAAGGGTGTTTGGGATTTAACATAGGAGCGAATTTCAATGTCAAGGCTTTCGCCCTCTGCGTGTACCTCGAACTGAACAGAGCTCTCAAAGGCCTCGTAGTGGAGAAGTGAGTCAAAGTCGAGTCTATTTCAATTTCAGTTATTTCAATTAAAAAATGAGATATACAATTCCCTATATATACTATATAACTAATTAATATTTAATAAGTTATATATATTAAAGAAAAAGTGTACCCCCCAAAAAATAAACTGAAATAATTGAAATTGAAATGGCTAGTCAATAATAATTCACCTAAAAAGCAGAAAATCAATGAAATACGACATTTCAAATTCAAAGGCACCTAAGATGCCAACCCTTGGAAAAGGGACAGAATGTATCAAATTACTGCTCTCACAGGCCTCAAAAGACATGCATGAACCCCTTGTTCCGATGCTTTTCCCTGTACTTGGCGCACATGTGAGTGCTTCTAAATTTCAGTACCCAGACAACACTTGGAAGGAATTATGTGGCATGATGGCCAATCTTGTGGGCGATTCGGGGTGTAATAAGGGTCAGTTTTCGAATATTGTGGAGGCAATAAAGGGTCACCAGTAATAACCTGTGTCAGTTTGCTGATAGCTTTCAAACAAAAACCCAGAAGAACCCTTTTTGAGTTTTGGAGTTCCGTTGGAACTTTGTGTTAAGTGCTATGCCTTCGTCTTTAAAAGTGAACTTTTACGCCAAAGGAATACCCCTTACCATATAACTGTCGTTATTACAAACCTCAAAAAGAAAAACCCTTGTCTGCGACAAGAAAAACAGTGAAAGCCGAATGCAGAGTCAAAATCGTTTTTGAGCTATGCTGAGGCGCATCCTGTTTTGCGGAAACCGAAAAACAATTTTTCATTCAACAGGAAAATATTCAATGTTCAATCGGCAAAGGTTTTTCCGCTCAAAAGCGGGGTTTTTCCTGTCAAGGGCATAAACCTGACGAAGGAGGGTATTAGGAGATAGGAATTAGGAATTAGGAATTAAGAGTTAGGTAATTGGCTCTGCCGCTTATACCTTTAGGTGTAAGAATTAGGAGTTAAATCCTCATTCCTCATTCCTCATTCCTCGCTCCTCATTCCTCGCTTATGATGGCACTTTGACTTGAATATATACAAAAGTCTGTAAAGACTTATGCCCTTGACAGGGGTTGTTCTTGGTTTTTGTCTAAAAAATAATCTGTAAGACTGACACAGAGTTTTGCAGGTGACCCCATTATTTTTCAATAACCTGCCTTTATCGTACAATAAGGAACGTTTTCGTTAAGCCAGAAGAGCAATAATAAGCTCGCTTAATCATTGCCTTGGCGAGAAAAGGTCGGATAAAATCCAACGATTATTTATTCCCGCCGTGGGAACAAATGCTACCCAGTGTGGGAACAAAATCTTCCCACCGTGGGAATGCCAACAAAAAAACTCACACAGACCTTTCAATCTGTGTGAGCCTATATTTATCTTCCCCCTTTAAGGGGGATAAGAGAGGGTCTTTCTGCCTTCAGACATCAGACATCAGACATCTTTACTCCTCTTCCCAATCAGAGAAGTGGGCACTACGAGCAGCGTTGCCAGAAGTTTCTGCGGTAGTACCACCAAGTTGTGGCAAGCTGTTTGCGATAAATTGTGCCGGCTGAATCTTAACTACCCGCAAGACAGGAGTCATATATGTCTTTTTCATTGTAGTTTTCTCCTTTTTAGTTTTTCTTTGTAAAGGTCATGGGCACAGGTCAAAGACCTATCACCCATAACCGATAACATTTTTTATTAACCTTATTTACTTAACATGCTGTCCATTAGCATTAAACAACTGGCCGTTCTTCTCTATTACGAGTTTGCCGTTTACAACACGCTTAACTGGCAGAGAATTGTCCATTGTCAATTGTCCATTTTCAATTTGATCAATGCCTGTGACATCATCAAAGACTATACGCAATGAGCGGGCATAAACTTGTGTTGTTGTCTCCAGATAAGCCTTGCCTGATGCAACCTCTGTGTCAGAAGACAAGTTATAGAAGCCGTATGTTGAAGGTGTTTCTGTTACATAGCCAAAGACATAGTGTTTTACACCATCAGTAGAAGCTGTTACATTGCCTGTAGTGGTCTGGCCCTTGAGCAGGTTTCCATCTATAGCGGTTCCAGTATCGGCAACTTTGATTGTGAATGTTGCATTCGGTTCACCCTTAACCATGATGCCTTCGCCTGCTGGCACAGTAATAGCATCAGTAGTTGACAATGTTACAGTGCCTTCGCCCGCTGCTGACGCATAGTAAGCAGTTCCACCACTAATGGTTGACAGGTCAAGAGGATAACTGCTTGAGAATGTGCTCCAACCTGCAGGAGTGACGGTACCAGAGACAGTGCCTACAGCATTCGAGGTCTCACCCAAACCGCCCATCACATTGGCAGCACGAACGGTATAAACACCTGAAGAAGTGATGTCATAGCTTGTTCCTGTCTGGTTTGCAAGGTATTTACCATCCTTGAAGATTACGTAGCAGCGTGCATCATCAACAGCTTCCCAACTGATAGTGTTACCGGAAGCACTCACCACAGGAGCAGCCGTCTCATAAGTGTAATCCGTAGGCAACCATGAGTCAGTACCGCCAAGGACATTCTGAAGGGTGAACTTAGCTGCCTGCTCGGCAGTCAGCACAGAATTGTATGGAAAATTGGTGCTGTTCGTTGGAGCTGTACGATTAGAGAGGTTAATGGCATCGCCATTGCTATCAACAGATCCATATTCATAAAAGTGAGTCGGTAATGCTCCCCAGTTACTCCAACCGAGATTTTGTGGCTGAACATTCATCTTGGTGTTCAGGAAAGCACATCGGGGCTCATTCTGCCAGGCACGTCCCAGTGAGAAATTGCCATCAGCTTCGTAGGTGTAGCTGCCCACATACTTGTCGATGGTGCAGCCGCTGAACACATAACCCCACTTGTTTGAAGGGCTGGTGCTGGGAGCTGTTATATAGGCACTATTAGTGATGATGAGGTTACACCGGTCGTAGAAGTGATCGCCACCGCCACAGATGAAGTCCACGGCCCCGTATATATCGCAGTTTATGTAGTATCCGCTCTCTCCCGTCACCTGCGTATCCTGCTGGGCCTGCATAGCCACATTCTTGAAAATGGCATGGTTGCCGCCATAGACAGCCACGCTGACTGCCTCACGGTCTGACTTGTCGAAGTCGGTCAGGTTGCGCACGGTGAGATCCTGCATGTACTGGCCACTGCCATAGCGTATGTTCAGCACAGGATTGCTGATGTCGCGACTCGTGCCGCAGATGATGACGCCGTCCTTTGACTCGCCGATGAACGAGATGTTGTGGGCATTGACCCACTGCACGGTGCTCGTGCCGGTAGAGCCCAGGTCGTAAGTGCCGTTCTTCAGGAAGATGACCTTGCGTGCTGCCGAGCTATTGGTGTTGGTAGCGTCGATGTAACTGATGGCAGCCTTCAGCTCGTCGGCAGTAGCCACTACATAGTCGTAAGGCTTTGTCTCTACCACAGCCTTGGCACTGGTGTTGACGGCAATCTCGATGGCTGCGCTGTTCGTGTTGCCATAGGCATCCTGCACGGCACCGGCAGCAATGCTCAGCGTGTAGTTGGTGCTATAGCTCAAGTTCCATACGGGGAAGTAGAGGGTTGCGGCACCGCCCTCGGCAGTCACGCTGCCGCCATTGATGGTTGCCGTGACGTCGTTGGCAATCTCACGGTCGAAGGTAACAGCCACCACTGCGTGGTTGTTCACTACGGTGACGTCGTCAGCAGTCTTGACAGGAGGAGTACCAGGGTTCTGTTTCCCAACAGTCAGTTGTATCCAAGCCATTGGCTGGCCCAGCTTCTGTTGTGTCAGTACAATGTCAGTACCGGCAGTGTGCCCCTCCAGGTTGACGATTATGTCATGTTGGGCACCCTCGCTGGAGTGGTAGTATTTGTTGTCAACAGGGATGTATGCTGTAGCACCGGTACTGGTAACAGCCGTCAGACGTGCATCGTAGCCTGCATAGTTGTTCGAGCACTCCTTCATGATGAGCTGCTTCACCACGACATCGCTGGGGACACTGATAGTATAGCTGTCGCCATTCATCTTAAAGAACTGGTTGTAGCTGTCAAGGCTGGTGGTAGCCAGCGTATACACGCCATTGCTCCAGGTATTGCTCTCAATGGTTCCCTCGTTGGCCTTGATGTTGACGGTCTCGTCGCCAACGGCAGGGGCATACACGTGTACATTATTTAATATAAGGGTATAGTCGCGGGTGATAGTGCCTCCCGCCATAGAACCGTGAATCGTGTAGGTGTAGGTAGAACCGCTGATGCTTGGCTCATCTATTGTGGCAGCTGCATCGTCTATCTGTGTAGCGGCAACCACAGGAGCAGCAGTGTAGCAAGCGCTATAGGTAGCAGAATAAGGATTGTTGTTGATGTCGCCCAGCACGTCGATAGCAGCGCCATCAACGGTAACGGCAGTCAGCGAAATCTCACCTATGCGGAAAATCTTAAAAGTATAGGTTGTCTTGTTGGAGATGGTACCGCTATTAGGTGTCAGCACCATTGTCACAGTGGTAGTAAGTCCTAAACCAGGAGTTGCTATGGTGTAAGTTCCGTTGCCGTTGTCTGTTACTGCTACATCGTTGTCGCTTCCGTCCTTGGCGGTCACAGCCACCGTTCCGTAGAGCGCGTCGACTCCGAACGTAGTCGTAGCGGCATAGGATACGGGCAACTGGCAATACCAGTCGGAGGTGGCACCAGTGGTGACGGTCTGCCCGGCAATGCTCACACCACCCACCTTAGAGTAGTGGTCGGCAATGCGTGTCATCGTGATGTCTTTGTAGTTGCAGAGGAAGCTGGCAGTGGTGGCAAACTGCATGGTCAGCGTCTTCATACCCTTTGTCAGCTCACCATCTACAGGAATGTCGGTATCGACATAGTTCGTGGGGTTGGTCATGGTCCACGTGCCATCGGCCTCTTCCGTAGCCGTCAGGTCATCGGTGACGGTGGTGGTAATGGTGCCGTCGCCATATCTTGTCATAGGGATGGTCATCTTATAGACACCTGCTTGTAAACATACAAAGCTATAGGTGGCCTTGCCGCCGTTAGATACATAGCCTACGTTGGTATTTCCATTCTCCAGCTGCGGGCCGTCATAGATGCCACCGACAATACTGATGACACCAGGAGCCTTATTATAGTCGTTGGTGGTATAAAAAGCCAACTTGCCCCAATTGCCGGCATAGCTGCCTGTTGTGCTTTTAGTGGAGAAAGTCAACGTGTATGAGCCTGCGGGCAGCTGCTCGATATAAAAAGAGTGACTGGTGGGCTTGTTGTTGTCGTCTAAGTACCAGCTACCTGTATTAGCTATTACTGCAACCTTGCTGAGTACATTCTGGCTACTGGTATTATCGGTCAGTATGACGTTAAGTTCACCAGTAAGACCACTTGCGGCAGTCTTGAAAGTCAGGACATAATCCTGCTGCGTAGTGTTGCTGATGTTAAACGTGGCTACGGTGTTGGCTCCTGTGGAACCGATATTGGCACCACTGTTCTCTACACTCGCGTTAGAAATAGTAGCATCATTCCAGTTTATGTATTGCCCAGCTGTGGTGGGTATGTTAACAGTCTGAGCTGCCCATAAGGCGCAGACCTGACTTATAGACATGATTAATAACATGCCTATTCTAATAAGTTTGTTAGGTTTCATTATTATTTATTTTTGGTTGGTTACATGAAACTAAAATTTGAGTTTCTTTATGACAAAAGGTATGTGCATTTTGTAATTGTGTTGGAGAAGAAGAACTGAGAATCAAGATGGACTCTCAGTTCTTCCTGAGCGTATGATTTACTTCTTGATATACTTCACACCGTTGAGGACATAGACGCCATTGGGAAGTGTGTTGAAACAGCTGGCAGGACCGACATAAGCACCCATAACGGTGTAGATGTGGTCGGACTTCAGCAGCTGATTCTGCGTCTTGACTGGAATCTCTTCGATATGAGTAGAGATGTATGTCTCCTGTGCCACTCCAGCTTCAGGAGTGATGTTGACAGTCTTCTGTATATCGGCATCGGCTGACGATGTAGAAACCTGTAGCGTTATATTCTTGCCATCCACAAGATACTTATGAAGACTCTCGTCGTAGTATGACAGTGAACGGTAGCTGAGTGGGATGTCAACAGTCTGTTCCTCATTAGGTTCGAGTTCCACGCGCTTAAAGCCAACCAGACGCTTGTTCAAGGTTCCGAAGTTGCTGTTGTCATTGAAGTCGGCATATATCTGAATGACATCAGCACCCTTTCTGTTACCTGTATTCTTTATAGTAACCTTTACATTTCCCTCCTTGTCGTATGATGGTGCTGTGGCACTGGCATCGGTGTAAGAGAATGTGGTGTATGACAGACCGTGTCCGAATGGGAACTGCGGTGTACCCTTCTGCTGTTTCTTGGTAGCCTTGCCATAATACATATAGGTGTAGCCCCATTCGTCGATGTTGTACTCCATCAGTCCGTTTGAACCCTTCTTGCCGAGTTTTGACTCAGAAGCCTGAGGAAGTTCATTGACATCAGCATACCAAGTAGAGGTCAGGTGACCAGAAGGGTTGATATCGCCAAATATAGCGTCGCAGATAGCTTGTCCCTGTGCCTGTCCGCCATACCATGCCTCGAGGATAGCAGGAACATCATTGATGGCTGTGAGGTCGAGTGAAGAACCACTTTCCAGTACCACGATGGTATTCTTGTTGGCAGCCAGCAGAGCATTGATGACGTCAGCCTGATTACCTGGCAGAGTCAATACCCAGCGGTCATGTCCCTCTGTACCAGTCTCGTGGGTATCAGGCTTGCTGTAGTCGGTACCGCCTACGAAGACAACATAGTCTGCTTTCTGTGCGGCAGCGACAGCACGCTGAATCATTGCATCGGTAGCCTTCTCATTGACTGCACTACTTGTCTGCACCATATAGAGCGGACCTTGTGTCTCAATGGCAGGGATTATCTGCTCGTTAGGATTGCTGAAGCGGAAGTACTGGTAGTTGCCCACATAGCTCTGTGTGCCGCCAAACTTCACATAGAGGTCGTGTGTGCCCTTAAGTTTCTCCTGTATGGCTGCGTCGAGGTCTTGGGTGACGGTAGTCCATTTTGTCCAGCCGCCTGTGTCCTTATTGTCAACAGTAAGGAAAGGAGTGCCATCCTTAGAGTCGAGGATGAAACTGACGGTGCCAACGCCTGTGTTCTTGGCACCGCATGACATTTCGAACTTGGTGCATCCCATTTCTCCGAAATTTACATCCTTATAGAGGAATATATCGCCAGGAGCAGTGTTCTCAAGATTGCCCGCGCCCTTGTCGTTGTTGCTTGCACCGCGCTTTGAAACGACAGCCTCAGAAAAAGGAACAGCATTCAGGGAGTTTGCCATGTTGCCCTCAACCAATTCGAAGTTCATCTTCTTCGCAAAGGCCTCATAAGGAGTGGTGGTATAAGTAGGAGTGCCAGAATAGTCACCCAACATTATAGCGTTTGCATACGGACCGATGAGTGCCACTTTCTTATCAGCAGTAATCGGCAGCAGGCTGCCTTCGTTCTTCATCAGTGTCATAGACTCCTGTGCAGCCTTCAATGCAAGTGCCTGATGCTTCTCTGACTCAATATCGCTCTCTGACACATTGTTCCAAGGAACATTCACATAGTCCTCGTCGAACTCACCCAATGCGAAACGGGTGGTCAGCAATTCAATGAGCGCCTTATCTACAGTCTCCTCAGTGAGGTTGACAAAGCCCAACTCGTCTTTTTCCTTATATTCATTAGACAAAGCATTGCGCAAAGCACGCTGCAGTACGGCAGAAGAACTGTATTGCTCACAGTTAGAGTTCAGGCCAGCATTCAGACACAAGGCTGTAGCGCGAGCCTCCATCATCTTGTCGCCATCAGAAGCATTCTGATATGGGTCTTTCCATTCTGCAGCTCCCGTTGCAACAGTTCCTGCGGTATAACTGCCAAAATAGAGATGTTTGGTAGCACGATATACGTCGCTGACAGCAGCACAGTCAGAGGTGACATATCCGCCGAAGCCCCACTCGTTGCGCAGGATATCGGTCAGCAACATCCTGTTGCCAGAGCAAGGCAGTCCGCCTTTGCCATCAACAGCTCCCGCACCAGCAGCATTCTTCTCGTTGATATCGTTAGAAATAGCGTTATATGCCGACATTACGCTCTGAACGTTGGCACCACGAACGCACATCTCAAAAGCGGGCAGATAAAATTCACGCATATTCTTCTCCGTTACGAACGAGGTAGTAGAGTGACGACCCTGCTCGTAATTATTGGCAGCGAAGTGCTTGGCACATGCCACAATCTTAAAATATGGATTTTCTGTTGTCTGTTCGCCCTGTATGCCCTTGACGAAATGAGTGGCAAGAACACCGCAGAGGAAGGGATCTTCACCATAATTTTCTTCTTCACGTCCCCAACGAGGATCGCGTGACATATTAATGGTTGGTGACCACACATTCAAGCCTATCTTCCATCCCTTAACCAGCGAATTGCGCTGATTAGTTCTATACATATGGTATGCACGCGCCTCAGTGGAGGTGGCATCGGCACACTGATAAATCAGTTCAGGGTTCCATGTAGCTGACATTCCCTTTGACTCAGGGAAACTGGTAGCATTACCCATACGAGCATAACCATGAATGGCCTCGTTCCAGTATTGGTAGTGAGGCAGAATGATGACACCGTTGCGCTCCACCTGGTCGGTGACAATAGAGCCAAACTGTCCGGCCTTCTCCTCCAGAGTAAGTTCTTTTACAAGCAACGTAGCGCGTTCTTTGAACGACTTGCTACGATCGAGCCATGGAAAACTGTTGATGTCTTGTGCTCCTGCTGTCAGCGTGGTAGCCAAAGTCAAGAGGAGCATCATGTTTTTGGTTTGTTTCATGTGTGTTACGTTTTAATTTATGATTTTGTTTTCGGTTGTCTGGTGCAAAGGTACGTCATGTATAAGGAGTGGATGGTGGAATTTTTGGTGCGAAAGGAGGAAAAACAGAAAATCCCCCCGATTTCATCAAGGAGTGGGAGTTAAAAAAAAGGATGTGCCAACTCCATGACACATCCCCTTTTTATTGTATGTTTTATGCTTTCTTTATTTATCGATGACAATCTTCTTGACTGTTCCGTCACTCATCTTAACGATGTTGACGCCTTTCTTAAGACCAGTCACACGGCGGCCCTGCAAATCGTAATATTCATTTTGCATTATGAATTGTGACTTCTGAATTGCAGAAATGCCAGTAATCTCACTAACAGTAACAGCCTGAGACATCTCGCCCAAGCCACCCATTTCGTTGGCAGCACGAACAGCATACTCACCTACTTCTGTTGCTGTATAAGAAGGAGTTGTAGTGAAGGCAATCACCTTACCATCCTTGCAGACAGCCCACAAGAGAGTATAGTTGCTGTCATCCCATGTGATGGTAGCATTTGTAGCAGAAACATTGCCAGGAACAGGAGCCTGCTCTGTAAGGAGTGTTGGCTGCCATTCGTCGTCCTGACCCATTACAGCATTGAGAGTAGGCACAGCAGCCTCATCAGCTGTAAGTATTGGGTCGTTATACTCTTTGCGACGGTTGATGTATGTGTCGCCATCCTTGCTGTCATAAGCATCGTATTCTGTCTTACGTCCAGAGACATCAACAGCAGTACCCTTAGAGGTATGTGAGCCAAACTCAGCAAAACGCTTTGGATAGCCACCACTCATCTCGTTCCATCCAGCAGCTGTTGGCTGTATCTCCATCTCTGTATCGATGAACAGAGCTATCGGAGTGCCCTTACCCCAAGGACGTCCGAGAGTATAAGTGCCATCAGCATCCTGAGTATCGCCAACAATCTTACAGCTCTGGAAGATGTAGCCATACTGCTTAGGAACAGAAGGAACAGCGAGGTAACCGCTCTTAACCTGGCGTAATGTCACCTTATTATAATATACATCGCCCTTACCACATACGAAGTCAGTACGTCCACGGATGACACCACCCTCGAAGTAGTACTTACCATTCTGGTTATTAGAAACGTATGTATCCTGATAAGCCCACAGGCAAGCATCCTTGAAGATAGTGCGATTAGACTTATCCTGTACAGCGATATCACGTCCGTGAGCATCACCCATAGAAGACTTGATGGTCAGGTTCTGGAAGTAGCTGTTGGTAGCAGAAGACTCAATGATGAGTACATCACCCTTGCCAATACCCTCGAGTGGGCAGGCTGCACCATAGCCATTATCCCATGTAGCAGGAGGAGTAACGTTAGTAATAGTCACACCCTCCATTGACTCACCAATGAAGCTGGTATTAGCAGCTCTCAGGTATGAGCGAGGATCGTCATATTCATTACCATCACCACCAGTTGTCTTGCCATTGGTATCGAAGACATAGTCGCCATTCTTGATGAATACACGATAGCGGGTAGCCTTGTCAGCACGATTGTTAGCAGCAGCCAGAGCCTCTGTGATAGAACCATCGTCAGGAACGATGAAGTCGTACATAGCCTTTGTCACAGAAGGACGGTTCATTGTGGTGAACACAATCTTAACAGGCTCTGTAGAAACATTGCCGAAGCGATCCTGTACATAGCCTGCAGGCATCTGGAAGGTATATTCTGTGTTATAGTCGAGACCAGAATAGTCGAAGCTTACAGAACGGTTGCTCCAAGTAGGAGTCAGTACCATATCATTCAGTGTCACAGCACCATCGCTGTTAGCAGACTCGATTTTCTCGTCATAAGAGATGGTAATCTTACCAGTAGCACTAATGCCTGTAGCACCATCAGCAGGAACTGTAGCGGTAACTACAGGAGCATCCTTATCCTCTTCTGTCTGTGCATCGCCAAGGATATAGACGTTACCAATCTGAGATTCAGAGTTTGTAGCATATTTAAGGCCTTCTGCAGATGTGCCAGCATCGAATGCATACTTGTCTGACAGGAGTTCGTCGCCATAACCCATGATACGAACATATACTGTCTCCTTGCCCATAGCATCCTCTGGCAGAGCGAACTCCAGTGGAGTAAGAACATTTGCAGTAACAGACCAAGCCTCATTCAAATCTACGAATGTAGAGCCATCAACAGATATCTGTGCCTTCCAATTCTTGGTACCTGCATTCTTAGCTGCCATATCAGCTGTGAAGACAGCAGCATTAAAGCCTACAGTAGAGAACTGATACTGCCAAGCTACCTCAGCATCATTGTAACCATTCTGGAATACACCACTCAAAGTAGTAAGCACACCACTGTTTTCACGATTACGTACTACAGGAGTGCTGTTGGTACCTGTTACCAAAGAGCCGTCGCTCTGCTTCACAACAGATACCTTCGCATTGCGATTAGCATCCCATGTGAAGTCTGCAGAGAAAGGATAAGAGCCGCCAGTAGCATAAGCGGCAGTCTTGCTTGCATTGAATACTGCTATGAAGTCCTGAACCTCGTAGTTTGCCACCAATGTCATATCGCTATTGACAGTCAGCTCACGAGTAGCAGAAGCACCATTATTCTCATTCTCGTCAGTCCAAGAGAGGAACTTCAGAATAGGCAGTTCATTAGCTGTAGCAGTAATCTTTGTGCCTGCCTCATACTGACCGTTATGGTCATTTGGAGTGAGAGAGATGCTACCCAGTTCACGATCAGCATCGTTGGTAACACTTGTCTTAACAGTATAAACAGGAACAGCCTCAAAGACAGCCTTCATAGTCTTTTCTGCATCCATAGTGACAACTGTCTCAGCATCTGTTGAAACAGAAGCGCCTGTCTCATCCTGCCACTCCTTGAACTTATAGCCAAAGTTCTTGGTAGCCTTCAGAGTAACATTAGAACCCTCCTTATACTGTTCCATATCAGGAGTGCGAGAGATAGAGCCAGCCTCAGCAGAAGGCAGAACCTGAGTATTCAGGACATACTTCGTAACCTGAGCAGCAGCACCTACGAGAGTACCTTCGATGACAACATTAGAGAGACCCATTTCCTTTGTCTTACCCAAGCCCAAGAAAGAGAAGTTCACCTTCAAAGGATTATCTGCTGTTGCAGTCACACCACTTATTTCCTCAGAGAAAGAAGCTACTGTAAGGCTCTTGCCATCACGATTTACACCAGCATTGACAACCAAATCAACATGTGTCTCACCTGCATCTACAGAAGCACCGATATTTCCACCGTCAGTACCATAACGGGCAGCCTGGAAACTGAGTTTTGTTGGTACGAAAGAGAAGCCATCCTCTGGAATAAGATTCAGTGTAAGGGTATTGTCAGCACCTGCAGAAGCTGGTAAGGAGGCACCTGTATTGTTGTATATTCGAGTCTGAAGGATATTAGCCTCACCAGAAGCACCACGATAGCTCTTAGTATTTTCAACAGTCAGGCTACTGCCTGCTGTCCATGTCTTGCCAGCAAAGCCAGCACTAAGCTCATTAGGCTCCATCACAGCATCATCGCCCTGACTCAGGCCACCCTTATCGAGTGCATAGGTGATTGTGCCTTCGATATTCACACCAGCAGCATCCTTTGACTGTCCTTCAACAACTACATCCTGTACGCAGAGGTATTTACCTGTTGTTGTAGCTGTGTACCAAGGATATACACGAATCTGGAACTGGTCGCCCTCCTCAAGCTGTACAACAGGAGAAGCAGAGACATCATTCATCACATTCTTCTCCATAGAAGCTGGAGAATAGAAAGTAGTACGCGTTACAAAGCCATCAGTAGAATAGTATGCATGGCAATGTACGCCACCACCACCTTTTCCACCAATCTTCATGTTTATGCTGCTGATATCGAGTTTCTTGCCTTCTGGACATGTAACAGTAAACTCCACATACTGATTAGGAGAATCATCTTCTGCTGCCGTCCATGCGCCACCTTCGCCTCCGCTTACCAACAGACCATTGGTTGCATTATTACCATACTTCGCCATTCCCTCTATCTTAGCAACAGATGCTGTGGCATTGCCATCAACAACAGCACTCTCATCACTTGACAGAGCCCAGGTAGCAGTAAATGGATCGCCACCACCAAGTTCTATCGCATTCATCGTTACATCTGCAACAACAGCCTTGTTACCCAAAGTAGCAGTAATTGTGCCTTTGAACTCACCAACAGCAGTTGCAGCAACCTTTGCATAGAATGTCTTTACGACTGTTCCACTCTCATAGTTAACCTCCAAGGCTTCCATCCAGTTCTCCTTATCAAAAGAAAGCTGAATACCCTCAGAAGCGCTGACAGTAATCTTGCCTGTAGAAGGGTCAAGGCCCAAACCAGTGAGAGTCATTTCCTTTGTAGCAGACTGTCCTACATATACATCGCCCATATCAGCAGAAGAAGGAGAGAAAGAAATATCTGTTGGTATCTCGATATTCTCTGCCAAGACGCCACCATCCTTCATCAGCTGTGCACAGAGGCGGGCTGCAGTAAGAGCGCCAGTAAGGTTATAGTGTGTATTATCTGTCTCTGCACCCTTGTCAAAAAGGGCTGCATAACACTTGTCGTATGTTTCGTAGTCTTCATAGAGTTTCTTGGTAGCAGCGGTCATGTCGATAAATGCGACATTTTCCTCTGTTGCCAACTGTTGCATCTGATAGCTATAATCCATTGTGTGGTCATCAGCAGCTATCTTCTGTCCTGTCTGAAGTACGCCATCAACGATGGCATCATACTTATCACCCAGGTCATGACGGCCCGGGCGGGTAATTGGTGCTACGCCATTAGTGAAATAGCAACGGCAGACAGCAGATACCAATACAGGAGTAGCACCCTTTTCCTTCACAGCATCGATAATCTGCTTCAGGCATGCCTTGTAGGTGGTAGATGGTGTTGTGCCACGTCCGTCACTCTTGACAGCAGCAGCCTGAGTAGCATCACCCGCTTTGGTGTAATAGTCCTGTAACTCAAGGTTATCTACACCATTGTACTTCTCGTCGTTGTGAGCGAACTGGATGAGTACATAGTCACCAGCCTCAACGTTGTTCTTGGCGTTGTTCCACAATTCGTTGAAGCCGCCACGAGAGTCACGACCGCCCTTAGCATAGTTAATACTTGTCCAACCATTGGTCAGAAAATTTCCAAAGTACATACCCCAACCACGAGTATTAGTGGCAGACTCATCATAGAATGCCATCGTGGAGTCACCAAGGGTGTGTACTTTCTTTGCTGCATGGACACTGCTGAATGTCAGCAATGCCATAAGAGCAAACAAAATACGAATACACGTTTGTTTCATAATTTTTAAATTAGTTTATGTTAGTAAAAAAAACTTTTTATTTTCCCCAATTATAAGAAGCGTCAACTTTCTCTTCGATGACATCATCCAACTTTTTCTTCGTTGCATAGCCATTCTTGGCTGTTTTGTTGGTATTCTTCACCTCATAACTACAGTTATTACGGAATGTTATGCCCTCACAAAAGTTCATCTTAATGCCCTTACTATGGGTGATTTGTACGTTATCGAAGGTAATATCCTTAATCTTGCTCTCTGGACGACCATAGATAAAGATGCCATAATAATTCTTAGGGCTGCTCTTGTATGTAGTATGTCCTGAGACTTTTACGTTTTGTATCAGAACATCGCGAAAACGTGGGGTTGTCTCTATCAATTCATCTGGTGACAATATTTTCGATATAGGATTTTCCGGGATTTTGTCATACCAACTGGTTATAACGAAAGGACTTGGCACGTTAGTCATCGTACAATTGCGGAATATGATATTGTACACATCCCCACTCCTGTCACGATTGCTCTTAAGACGGAAACCGCAGTCAGTACCATCGAGGGTAAGGTCCTCATAAATGATATCATGCATATTCTTGGTAAAGCTACCAAGAGAAGCACCGTGACCTGCCCACAGTTTGCAGTTCCATACATGCACATACTGAGCATCATTATCACACACTACGTTATCGTCGCCAGTATCGATATCACAGTCATAGATGTTAACATACTGCGTCCATATCGGGAAACCGTCGGTATTATGTGATGGGTCATCAGCAGTAGAAGCCGGATTCTTTATGTTGATGCTATGAGCTGTTGCATGACCACCCTTGCCGCTACGTCCAATGGTGATATTGGTATTTGGGGCATTTTGCACGCAGAAGTTACGGAACAGATAACGGCTACCCTGCCAGAAACGTATCATAGCATGACGCTTGGTAGATTTCTTCACAGCCTTTGCTTCCTCTACCTGATCCCACCAAGGACCTCCCTGTCCATCAATGATTGATGAGGTGCGGCTCTCACCCTCGATTACGATGTCTGAAGCATTCTTCTTACCTGAAATAAATGGCGATTCCATCATGCGATAGCCATTATCGTCAGTTGGGAAAGTGTCAAAAGCCTTCATCTTGAGTGTAGCCCCTTTACAGAGGTGCAATACCGTCTTGCTGCCCATCTGGAGGCTGTTAGACAAGAATGTTCCTGCAGGTATCACAACCATACCGCCACCAGCATTGGCAGCAGCATCAAGAGCAGCCTGAATGGCAGCTGTATTGTCCTCTGAAGATGTAGAGGCATTGAAGGGAGCAGCAGTAATATCAAACGTATTAGCTGCTGTAAACTCTGGCAATCCCTGTGGCAGTTCCACAGGCTTCCACCCCTCAGGGGTATTCTGGTTTGCTTTCTCGTCATCCATAGAAAAAGCAATCTGAGCATTTAACTGCAGAACAGTTGCACAGAACAATAGTAAACTAAGTACTTTAAAGAAATGTCTTTTCATTTTCGTTGATTATTTGATATTAATATTAAACATTTAAATTCATGTATCCATTACAAGTGGAGGTTGGTAAGAGGTTATTCGTTGGGGAACTTGCCATTGAGGATATAATTTACGATAAACATAATGTCTGGCATTCCTATTTCACCATCGAGATTGGCATCAGCATTCTCTAGATTCAACTCATCGACAAGAGTGCCTAAAATGTAAGCAACCACGAAGTTTGCGTCTGTCATATCAATCTTACCATCATCATTTGCATCGCCACGAAGGTATGACGGCTCTGCAGTGAATCTTATATCCCAACATGCCTGATTGCCGCCTGGAATAAAAGTCAGTGTGCGGGTAACTGGTTTTTCAAAGGTCAGCGTATAGATAGTAGTGGCACCATTCTTTCTCGTAACAAAATGGTATTTGTCTTCACTATAGTCCGTACCATTGAGATTTGCCAACCAACAGTCACCGTCATCGGAATTACTATATCCAGCAAACGTGATTGAAGAGACAGCCTTTCCTTTAGGAATATTAATTGTGTATTCCACGTCCTTACTATACTTTGCAGTATTATAATTGCCTGTGCCCCATGTCTTGGCAGACATATTAGTGATGTTACAGCCATTTTTGAAGTTATAACTTGTTACACCACCTGACATGCTACTGGATTTGTATGATTCCTTGTTGAATATCATGTTCATTACGCCAACTTCTTCTCGCCAGCTATAGGAGCCTTCATACTTTTCTTCCATCACATTTTCAAGATTAGTAGTCGCAACAGCGTTCTTCGCAGTTTTGTTGGTGTTCCTAACTTCGAAAGTGCAATTGTCGAGGAACTTGATGCCCTCACAGAAATCCATCTTAATGCCCTTACTATGAATAATCTGCACATTGTTAAAGGTTACATTCTTCACCTTGCTCTCCGGACGACCATAGATGAATATGCCATAATAGTTCTTGTCGCTACCCTTATAGGATGTATGTCCTGAAACATAAACATTCTGAAACAGTATGTCATGAAAGCGAGGAGTCGTTGCAATTAGAGCATCTGGTGCAGCAGCAGTAGTCTGCGGGCTATCTGGCAATTTGTCATACCAGCTGGTGATGGAGAAAGGACTTGCCACATTGTACATATTGCAGTTGCGGAACACGATGTTATACACATCGCCGCTTCTATCACGATTACTCTTGAGGCGGAAGCCACAGTCAGTGCCCATAAAGGTAAGGTCCTCATATATGATGTCATGCATATTAGTGGTGTAGCTGCCGAAAGAGGCACCATGACCAGCCTTCAGCTGGCAGTTCCATACATGCACATACTGGGCATCCTGATCACACACAATATTATCATCCCCTGTATCAATCTCACAGTCATAGATGTTGACATACTGCGTCCATATGGGGAAACCGTCTGTATTGTGAGAAGGGTCAGCAGCAGAAGAGGACGGATTCTTGATGTTAATGCTGTGAACAGTAGTATTTTTACCATTGCCGCTACGACCAATGGTGATGTTGGTATTGGGAGTGTTCTGCATGCAGAAATTACGGAACAGATAGCGGCTACCCTGCCAAAAGCGAATCATCGCATTACGGATAGTCGATTTACCTGCCGCTTTCGCTGCCTCGACCTCGTCCCACCATGGAGCGCCCTGTCCGTCTATGATTGATAAGGTGCGACTCTCACCCTCTATCACGATATCTGAAGCACCATTCTTACCTGTGATGAACGGACTATCCATCTTGTGATAGCCATTGCCATCAATAGGAAAGGTTCCGATGGCCTTCAGCTTCAGCGTTGCACCTTCGCAGAGGTGTAATATCGTCTTACTACCCATCTGGAGACAGCCTGTCAAGAATGTACCAGCAGGTATCACCACAATACCGCCACCTGCAGAGGCTGCAGCATTGAGGGCAGCCTGAATAGCAGAAGTATTGTCCTCAGAAGATGTAGAGGCATTGTAGGGAGACGCTGTGATGTCGAAGGTATTAGCGGCCGTAATAACAGGCAAATCCTGCGGCAGTTCTACCATCTTCCACCCTTCCGGGGTATTTTGGTTAGCCAATTCTTCAACCATAGAGAATGCTATCTGGGCATTCAATTGTTGAGTCCCAGCAACTCCAATGATGAGCATCAGTAAAAACAAGAAAGATTTCTTCATCGGTTAGCATTTTGAATTGTTTTGATATTATTTCATGGGCGCAAAGATAACTATAATATAATAATGTATAGGGGGAAAGTTTGTTCTAAAATGAGGAAAAAACACCGATTTCATGGCAAAAAATGAGAGTATTGAAAGAAAATACCCCCTAAAACGACAAAAAGAAACTCCTGCAATAATAAAATAATGTGTATTTTTGCAAAAATTTTAATATTAACTTAAATCCATTTAATCTATGTCATTTAAACAAAAGAGTATTCGAACGATGCTCCTGCTAGCCTTGCTGATGTTTGTAGGCAGCATAGCAGCCCAGACTGTCAAGGTCAATGTAAAAGACCGAGATGGTGAAGGTGTCATTGGAGCCAGTGTTGTAGAATCAGGGACAACCAATGGCGGTGTTACTGATTTTGACGGCAATTACACGATTAAACTTAGTGGAAAAAGCAATTCTGTTACGGTGTCATTCATCGGAATGAAGAGCAAGACTGTTAACGTTAAAGGTAAGTCTTCCGTTAACATTGTTTTGGAAGAAGACGACAACACCACATTGAACGACGTGGTAGTTATCGGTTATACCACAGTCCGCAAAAAAGACCTTACTGGTGCTGTTGCACAAGTGAGTGGTAAGCAGATTGAGGACATTCCTGTTACCAATGTCACAGAGGCACTGACAGGTAAGATGGCTGGTGTAAACGTAACCACTACAGAAGGATCTCCTGATGCAGAAATCACTATCCGCGTACGTGGTGGCGGTTCTATTTCTCAGGATAACTCACCACTGTATATTGTCGATGGATTCGAGGTTTCTTCTATTAGCGACATACCTTCTTCAGACATTGAAACAATCGACGTATTAAAGGATGCTGCTTCAACAGCTATTTACGGTGCCCGTGGTGCCAATGGTGTCATCATCGTAACCACAAAGGGTGGAAAGACAGATGGCAGTGTGCAGATTAACCTCAACACCTCATACGGCTGGGAGAAGGTAGTAAAGGAAATCGGAGTTATGAATCCATACAACTTTGGTTTGTATCAGTATGAACTCGCATCTGGAACACAATTCAGCACAGACAAAGGTAACTATGGCATCTACTCAGAGCTGAATCAATTACAGGGCATTGAGGGAAAGGACTGGCAAGATCTGATTTTCGGCCGCACTGGAAAGCAAAAGAATATAGACCTTAGTGTTGCTGGCGGCGATAAGAAATTCAACTACAACTTATCTTATGCTTATGTTGACAAAGATGCCATCATGGAGGGTTCTGGTCTGATACGTAACAATATCAGTGCAAAACTCTCAGGCAACCTCAACAAATGGTTGACAGCAGACTTCAAGTTTGCTTTAGCACACACAAAGGTGTATGGTCTTGCAAAAGGTACTGACAGCAACGAGAGTAATGCCACGAACTCCTGGTCAAACAAGAGTATTCGCTACGCGCCAATCAACGCTATCTCACCTGACGGTACTGATTTTGACGAAGAAACAAGCACACGTGTTGACCCACTGACAAGTGTTCGTGGCACATCGAAGAAATCCATGCAACTGAAGCACAATTACAACTTCGGATTAACATGGAAACCATGGAAGGGCTGGAAATTTAAGACACAGTTCTCTATGGGTTGGGACAACAAAGACACTGACGAGGCTTGGCTCGCACGTGCTAATAACAACTCTAAATATGAGAATGCAGGTATGGGACTTACCGTCTTCCAAACCGACCACAGGAAGACTATTACGAATACCAACACTGTCACCTATGACAGAAAGAAGATTTTCTTAAAGGATGATAAGATGACAGCCTTGGTAGGTCAGGAATGGAAGCAAACAAAGCAAACAAAGACAGAGGATGTATATACTGGCTATTCCAGCGAATATAATACCTTTGACCTGCTCTTCAGCAATACAGGGTCTGCAAAGCGTATGGCACCATGGAACTACACATATCCTGATGACCGTATGGCTTCATTCTTTGGACAGGTACTCTATACTATTGGAGACAAATACTATCTGAATGCCACCCTGCGTGCCGATGGTTCTTCTAAGTTCGGAGATGGCAATCGCTGGGGATGGTTCCCTGCAGCACAGCTCGCATGGCGTATCTCTGAAGAGAATTTCATGAAAAACAGCAATTGGATCAGTAACCTGAAGCTACGTCTTTCTATCGGTACTGCAGGTAACAACCGTATTGACCCAGGCCTTCAGAGAACACAGTATATACAGTCTTCTACAACTGGTTCTGCACCATACTTTGACGAACAGCGAACCACATACTTGAAGACAAATGGTTACTTGTATAATCCTAACCTGAAATGGGAAACAACAATTACCCGAAATATCGGTATTGACTACGGATTTTTCAAAGGACGTGTATCTGGTAGTTTTGATTTCTACTGGAACTCAACCAATGATTTGCTTATGAGATCACGCGTACAGAGTTCTTCCGGATACTTATATCAATACCAGAACTTTGGTTCTACAGAAAACAAGGGTGTTGAATTGACAACAAATGTTGCTATCATTGAGAACAAGCGATTAAGTTTTAATGGTAATCTCAATATTGCCTACAACAAGAATAAGATTACGAAGCTTACAAACGATGACCCTTATCAGAGTTCTAGCTTCGCTGGTTCCACTATCGCAGAATACAATGACTTCTATGTTACAGAAGGTGGTCGTCTGGGTGAAATATGGGGCTTCCAACATAATGGATTCTATACAGCAGACGAGCTGATACTTGGTGCTGACGGCAAATGGAACACTAAGGACGGCAAGAACTTAACATATAGTGAGGCAACCATCTACCCTGGTGCACCAAAGTATGTTGACCAGAATGGTGACGGTAAGATTGATGCTGCAAACGACAAGGTTCGCCTTGGCAACACAGTTCCAACATGGACCGGTGGCTTTGGATTTGATGCCACATGGAGAAACAACTGGGGTACTATCGATGCGGCCATATTCTTCAACTATTCATTGGGCAACAAAATCCTGAATGGTACGAAACTTGCCAATTCTTTCTATGCGGGTTCAAGTGCAGGCTACAATCTGATTTCAGAGTTTAATTATGACAACCGCTATGCATGGGTTGACCCTGCAACAGGTCTGAACATCGGACGTCCAAGTCCAAATACCATCATCGCTTATGGTGGTGCTAACGCAATCATTAACCGCCTGAACGAAATGAATGAAGGAAAAGCACTCTGGTGTCCATCAGCTACATCTGCTATGGTTATCTCAGACTGGGCTCTTGAAAATGCAAGTTTCCTCCGTCTTCAGAGCATTACTATCGGTTATTCATTGCCAAAGGCTTGGCTAAAGAAAATCTATCTGCAAAAAGTCAGAATATATTTCACAGGCCACAATCTGGCTTGCTGGACGAAGTATAAAGGATATGACCCAGAAGTTAGCGCAAGTTCTAACCCAATGTGCCCAGGTATTGACTTCGCAATGTATCCAAAATCTCGTTCATACACCATGGGACTTAATATACAATTCTAATTAAAGGAGGACACACAGCATGAAAAAGATATTTAAAACAACTATAATATGTGTCAGCGCGCTTGCCATTACTTCTTGTAATGATTGGCTCGACACAAAATCAGATTCTCAGTTGGATGAGTCTGCATTGTACACCAGTGTAGAATCCATCAAACTGGCCACATATGGCGTATATGCCGACTTATGCGATGAGCCATATACACAATTGATGACAATACATCAGGGTGCTGGTACAGACATCGAATTGATTGATGGTATCGGGCAGACCGCCACTGGTGACAATGAACGTGGTGGTCTGAACTACAACGCTACTACCTCATGGGCTAAACTTGGTGTTCTATGGGAGAAACAGTATAAGACCATTGAGGATTGTAATCGTATCGTCGATGGTATTAAAGCAAGTTCATTGATTGCAGACCCGGAAGTTATGAAATATTCTGCCGAGGTGCGTGTTATCCGTGCTATGGTATATCTTGACATGATTCGAGTATTCGGTGATATTCCTTTCCAATGGGGAGGAGCGAAGTCTGACCTTTCCAATGTAAACGTTGGAAAGACAGACCGTGATATCATTCTGGACGCGCTCATCGCTGATTTGGAGGCTGTTGTAGCTGAAGACAAGTTACCATGGTGTGGAGACGGTGTTTCTTCTGAACATGTGAACATGGGCTATGCAAGAGGTCTGCTTGCAAACATCTATATGACACGTGCAGGATTTGCCCTCCGTGAAAATAATAATACAGAAGCTGAAGCTGGCGGATATTCTTCTGACAAGAAGGTGGCAGCAGGCTACACTAAGACAGACCCTTATTCTGGTACAGACACATACTCTGATGCTACATTCCAGACCCTTCGACCATCAGATACCGACCGTGCAATGCTATATACTAAGGCACTCGGACATCTGAAAGCTGTAATCGACAAGGGTGTACACAAGATGAATCCTTCATTTACTGATGAATGGGATAAACTAAACAAACTGGAACTCGACCAGACATATTATGAAAACATGTTTGAGATTCCTATGGGATTCGGTATCTCTGGCGAATTGGGATATTCTATAGGCGTCCGCATGAACGGTACTACAACAGACTGGGGCTTCTCAAACTCTTCTGGTAAAGTTAAGACAACTGCAGTACATCTGTACAGCTATGCCCCATGTGACACTCGACGTGACATCTCTTGTATCGCATTCGAATTGAAGAATTTCGATCGTACAGACTTAACCAATTCAAACATGGAGGAGGAAGTTGGCGGTGTTACTGTTCCTGTAGAAACAGAGACCGGCAGTGCTGTTACTGCAGAGAGCCTTGTCAAGAACAAACCTTTCGGACTCTACCTTGGCAAATGGGATGTTCGTAAGATGTCAGATCGTTGGAAGACACAGAACCTTACAGCATCTCTGAAATTTGGATATGGTATAAATACTGTTCGTATGCGTTATCCACAAATTCTGCTTTGGTATGCAGAGTGCGAAAACGAGTTGAATGGTCCTACCACAGCTGCTAAGGACGCTCTGAAAGCCGTACACGCAAGAGCATATAACGATGCGCCGGAACAGGCATATAATGGTGACGATACCGGAATAACCGCAAGCGATGAGCTGGCTGACTTCAATACAGACGTTGACAATGCTGCTACCAAGGCAGATTTTATGGAACTCATCAGCAAAGAGAATGCCTTGGAATTCTGTGGCGAAGGCTTCCGCAAGTGGGACCTCATTCGCTGGAACAAGCTCCACGATGCTATCGTGCAGGCAAAGAAAGACTATGTAGCAATGCAGGATGCTGATGCTGGCACAAAGATATTCCAAGACAAGGTTTACTTCAAGTACAAGGACTATGAGGAAGTCAAAGATGAGAATGGTAATGTCATCAAGGTTATGGCTCCTGAGAAGAGCATCGACTGGAGTTCTGTAACATGGTATGGAACTGATGGCACAAACAAGTTACCTCTCGGATCAGATCCAAGCAAGGATAAAGGATGGATAAACGCCCATGGTTATCGCTATGCAAAGGCTGCATCAGACGGCTATGACTATCCTGGCTTCGGAAAGGATCACAAAGACCTGAATGGACAGAGTTATGTTATGAATTCATTCGGACAGGAATATGCTAACTTCGACACAGAATTCTCAACAATCTGTGGAGGTCTCGTAGGAACATGGGATGGTACAGACTGCAATGACGCAGGACTGAAGGTTAAAAACCGCTATATCATGCCTATTTATAATAATGTAATAAGTTCCTCTAACGGACGCTTGTACAATTCTTATGGCTATTAATTTTAAAGCACAAGAAAGAATATGAAAAAGACATATTATTTTATAACCACTGTGGCAATAATACTGACAGGTATGCTGCAACTTGTTTCATGCAAGGATTCAAACAATGACTGGACGACAGACTCCTCTGTCCTCAAGCAGCGTCCACCTTCAAGTCTCACAGTTGAGGCAGACAGTGCCACTCTCGATTTGACCGTTCAAATCGGAACAATTGCAAATGCTGCGTATTATGAGTTGCAGATGAGCGAATCACAATTGACCAGCAATGCAGACATCCCTGTTGAAGGTACAATCTACACCTTTAGCAACATTAAAGAGTCTCAGTTCGTTGATGGCAAAATAACCATTGCACGCAAGAATGAACAATGCGAAATAAAAGACAACACCACCTACTATTTCCGTGTTCGAGCAATCGGTAACGATAATACCGTCAGCAATTGGTACACCAACGGAATGCTCTACTATGGTGGCATCAGCAATGAAAAAACTGCTGAGAGGATGTTGGCAAATGCTTGTTACAGTATAGACACACCATCAGTCATGTGGGTTAATGACAACGATGTTGATCCTGATGCTCTGACCATAAGTTGGCATGACACAGATTATTCTACCGTCGCTACAATCCGTAACGAGACATTGGGCACAGAAGTTAGCGCATCTTCGGCAACCCAGAATCCTGACTACACAAAAGTAAAGGTGTGGTATTACAAGTGGGATGGTCTGGAGGCCAACAAGGCTTACACATTCTCTCTGCTTGATGATGCTGGAAACGTGATTACCACTATGACCATGAGTACAGAGTCTGCTCCAAACATGAGCCTCGCACATTCTTACTTAGCATGGGAGAAGGATGATGTAATTGGTCTAAAGGGAGAATCTAAAGTTGTTCATGACCCAGATAACTACTTCACCATCATCTTCAATGAGGAATCTGCAGCAAATGCCGGTTACACGAATACTGGTAACTACTACTGTCAGACACCTGACAAGAAAGTATATACCTCTAAATATCGTGTACAGGTTAAGAACACCAATACACTCGAGTTTATAGTACCTGAGAGTGGACGTATGTATCTCTATGCTAATGGTAGCCCAACAACATACGAGCTATCAAAGTATATAGGCAAAGCAGAAGATGGTGCCGACATGTGGGAAGTAATCCAAAGAGTAACTGTCAAGAAGGACGACAAGACACCAATCAAAGACGAGGGCGGTTCAACAAGGAATTGTATCAGATTCGTCAAGTTGAAACTGAACGGTGCAGTTGATGGCAAATACAAACTGGCTCCTACAGCTTCTAAGTCTTGCTACTACTATGGCTTCGTATTCGTTCCTGATGAGCCTAATGCTGGACAATAATTATCTTTTGTACAAATAGTAAAATGGGGGATAGTCTTTCGATTATCCCCTCTTTTTTTGTGCTTTTGTATCATTTTCCTCATGTTTCGGCAATAATTACACCTTACTTATTTTTATTAAGTAGTATTTTTGCAGCAGAAATATTAATATATATATAACCTATGACACAAAAAATGAATTTAATCCGATTATTTCTGCTCATGACACTCATGCTGCCAGTTATCCCAGCAACTGCTCGTGAATGGGACGAGCAACTCTATAAGCAAATAGAGCAAAGCATAAAGTCACCAGAGATTTCTGGTAAGGACTACAACATCACAAAGTATGGAGCCAAAGCATCTGCTAATGCTGCAAAAAATCAGAAAGCCATACAGAAGGCTATCGATGAATGCACAAAAAATGGTGGCGGACGTGTCATCATACCTGCAGGACAGACTTTTAAGACTGGTGCCATCCAACTGAAGAGTCATGTCAATCTGCATGTAGAACAGGATGCTGTGCTCCTCTTCGTCTTTCAGCCAGAGCTCTACCCTATCGTAGAAACATCATGGGAAGGACTTATGTGCTTTAACCTCTCACCATGCGTATATGCTTTCGAGGCTACTGACCTTGCCATTACTGGTAAGGGTACTATCGATGGCGGAGGTTCAAACGAGAACTGGTGGTCATGGTGCGGAAAGCCTAAATACGGTTGGAAGAAAGGTATGCCACGCCAGCAGGATGAGAATTCCCGTCCACGTCTGCTAAAAAGCGGTGAGGACGGAGAGCCTATGTATAAAGAGAACGGTCAGCGTAATCCCATTCGTACCTTCGAGGCAAAGGACCTCCTGCGTCCTCAGTTGGTAAACTTCAACAAGTGCCAGCGCATCCTCATGGAAGATGTTTCCCTGTTGCGTTCTCCTTTCTGGGTAATCCACCCTTTGGAGTGTACAGACCTTACCGTTCGTCGTGTAAAGATGATTAACGATGGCCCTAATGGTGACGGATGCGATCCCGAGTGCTGCGACAGAGTACTCATTGAAGATTGTTTCTTTGACACTGGTGATGACTGTATTGCTATCAAGAGTGGAAGAAATCGTGATGGACGTGAACGTAACATGCCATCAAAAAATATCATCATTCGTAATTGCGAGATGAAAAACGGACATGGTGGTGTGGTTATCGGTTCTGAGATATCTGGTGGATGCCAGAATGTGTTTGCTCATGACTGTGTGATGGACTCACCAGAACTAGAGCGTGTAGTACGCATAAAGACCAATTCTTGTCGTGGTGGCATCATTGAGAACATCAATGCTCGCAACATAAAAGTGGGTGTCTGCAAGGAGTCAGTTTTGAAGATAAACCTTGACTACGAGCCAAAAGAAGTATGCTGTCGTGGCTTCTACCCTATCGTTCGCAATGTGAATATCGAGAATATCACCAGTGAGAAATCACAATACGGTGTGCAGATAATTGGTCTTGAAGAGGATACATACGTTTATGATATTAATGTCAAAAACTGCCGTTTCAACGGAGTTCAAGATGGTAACACAATAAGTGGCAAAACACGAGACATTGTTTTCAACAATCTCTATATCAATGGAAAACTAAGTGAGAATTGATAATTGACAATTGAGAATTAAAAAATACTAAACGTTAAAATGAAGAAATTACTATTCACTTTTATATTCCTCGCCACTTCCATCACGATGATGGGACAGGTTCCTGCTTTCCCTGGAGCAGAGGGTCACGGCAGATATGTCACTGGTGGTCGCGGCGGAGTAGTACGTCATGTCACCACCCTACTCGATGATGGCAAGGCATCAACACAAGGTACCCTTCGCTGGGCTGTCAGTGGTAACACCAAGAAGATTGTTGTCTTTGATGTGGCAGGTGTGATTGCCCTGAAGAGTGACCTGAGCATTGGTGCTAACACCACCATCGCAGGTCAGACAGCACCACATCCAGGCATCACATTACGTTATTACACTGTTAGACCAAATGGCGATAATATCATAATCCGCTTCTTGCGCATGCGACGTGGTCAAGAGAAAGATGTCAACGATGGAGCTGATGCTTCTTGGTGCAAAGAACACAAAGGCATTATCCTCGACCACTGCTCGTTCTCATGGAGTATTGATGAAGTTGCCTCATTCTACGACAACAACAACTTCACCATGCAGTGGTGTACATTAGGTGAAAGTCTGAACAATGCTGGTCATGGTAAAGGTGCCCACGGCTATGGAGGCATTTGGGGCGGTAAGTTGGCCTCATTCCACCACAACATGATTTGTCACGTCAACAACCGTTCACCACGTTTCAATGGTGCCCGATATAACTGGACAGGCTACACGGGTAATGACCGCTACGAAGAGTTTTATTGGGATAATGCCATACAGGCAGAGAATGTTGACTTCCGCAACTGTGTAATTTACAATTGCGGTAATGGTTGTTACGGCGGTCCTGGCGGTGGTCAGATAAATATGGTCAACAACTACTACAAGTCGGGACCTGCAGGAACTACGAAATACATAACTACAGCTTCCGTAGCTAATAGCACATCTTCATCAGACCACCAAGAGTTTTGGACAATGCTGAGCCGTTATTACATTACAGGCAACATGATAGATGGAAATTCCAAGAATTGGGATGCTGTAACATATGACAAGAATGCGACATACATTATCAACGGAAAACACCATACTCCTGATCCAAACCATTTTTATGGAGATAACGTAACATATTCTAAGAACACAGCGGGAACAGACTGTGTTCAGATGGAGTTAACCAGTCCTACTGATTACGGTACAGTCACTACCCATAATGCCCAAACTGCTTATAGCAAGGTACTTGACTATGCCGGTGCTTCGCTACATCGCGATGATGTGGATGCCAGATATATGAAGGAAGCCAAAAATGGTACTGCCACTTATTCGGGTTCTGTAACAGGCAAGCCTGGCCGAATTGATTTAGTGTCAGATGTAAATGGCTATACTGAAGAGAACTTTGGAACTGGAAGCCGTCCAGACGGTTTCGACACAGACCAAGACGGTATGCCAGATGAATGGGAACTGCTCAATGGACTGAATCCCAACGATAAAAATGACGGCAAAACTATTACCCTTGATACAGAGAAAGGTTGGTACACCAATCTTGAGGTTTATCTCAGTTCTCTTGTTGAAGACATTATGAAAGGTGGCAATGCTGATGCACTGAGCAGCGTCAACGAGTATTATCCTGCATGCGTCAAAATGCCAGAGCCTACTCCTCCTACCCCTCCTACCCCAACAACCAATTGTAGCATACTTTGGAAATTTGACACAGGAGCAGACGGACAGCAGGCTACATTAGACGGCTTAGCACAGAACGGCATCAAGAGTGCGACTGTAACACTTGGATCTGAACTGAAGTATAACGGCAAACTAACAGCAGGAGGACTCGCTGAGACAAGAATACAGCAGACCAAGGTCAACGACACCCCAACAGATGCAAATGCTATCACCTTCAGCATCACTCCTGCTAAAGGATATTCACTGAAGCCTACATCTGTAATGTTTACTGCTACGCGAAATGGTACAAACAATGGAAAGATAGACGCGAAATGGGTTGACAGTAATGGCACGTCCGTTATATGTACTGGAGTTACGCCAAAACGTAATAACACCCCATCAGGCCTAGAAGACCAATCTCCTTTCTATTCTACCTACTCCACAGATTTGGATGGCGATGCCACCACAGGAGAGTGCAAGTTGGTCATAAACCTGTATAACCTCAGCTTTAATGGTAGTAGCGGTGTCACACTGAAGGACTATGGATTCTGCAATATCACCATAGAAGGTGTCATGACAGCGCCAGAAATAATAAAGGGTGATGTCAATGGCGATGGCAAAGTAGATATGTCTGACGTGACAGACCTGGTGCAGTATATCCTTGGCAATCCTTCAGAAGACTTCAACACAGACGCGGCAGACGTCAATGGGGATGGTGAGATTGGTATGCCTGACGTGATGTTCATAATACAATACACCATCAACGGAAAGTTTCCGACAGAATAACGAGATTCAAACAAAAAACTATAATTACTAACAATAATGAAAAAATTACTATTTCTATTTTCAGCCACTTTGTTGATGCTTGCATCACCAATAAAGGCAGTAACGACACAGACCCTCATCATCAATGGAGAGCCTGTTGAAAAGGTCGTAACAAAGATCACTTTTAATGGTGACCTTGCAGTTCTTACATTCTCTGATGCTACGGAAATATCAGAAGACATGGGCAATGTCATCTTGCGATTCTCTGATTCGCCAACTTCAATAAAAAGCATCACAACTTACCAGATGAACAAGGTTGTTGATGACAACTTATTAATCAATGGCCTGGCTGACGAAGCAAAACTCATTATCTACGATGCTTCTGGTAAGGATGTTATTACCACCAATGGCTCTAACATCAATGTAAGTGGACTCAAGCCTGGAATGTATATCCTCAAGGCTGGCAAACAGATTGTTAAATTTGTAAAACAGTAATCATAAGCACATTATACTACGATGAAAAAGTCTTTATTTTCCATTATAGCATTGTTCATGTCCATGATATGCAATGCACAACAGAGCTGGGACTTCACTGTTACCAATGCTAACGATGTAACAGCGCTAAAAAAAGCTACAACAGAATGGACCTACACAGAGTCAAGCGACAGATATGAGAATATCAATGCCATCAATGGTGCTTTGACAGCTGGTGATGCAGTTCTTTTGACCACCCAAGGGCTGAAGTTCAAGGCTGCTGAGAAAAAAATAAGAATCGATGTCAATAAGCGAGTACAGCTGGCAGGCAAAAATGTTGAGATTACGATTCCTAATCTTAAGAAAGGCCAGACTGTGACTATATCATTCGCCTCAACAGGCAATACAGTACTGACCCTGGATAATCAGGTGAACCTTGAGAAGACCAGCGGCTTCACACCTGCTGACAAGAACACTACACAGACTGGTACTGGTACTGTTGCTGCTGACGGTGATGTGACATTATCCTCTACAGGCGGCAGTGTCAACGTATTCTCTATATCGGTCAGTGCTGCTGTTGAGCCGGATCCAGATCCTCAGCCCGCAGGGGATGACCACTCTGTTGCAAAAAATATGCTCAAAAATCAGGCTGGACTCCAGCTTTCTTCCGGTGATGTAAAATATTACAATACAGAAGACCTGACAGACATCAGTATTGATGATGCAAAGGTTACAGTAAATATAAAGGATGAAAATTCAGATGTCTTCAGCGGAAATGTCAGTGAGATCAGTTTCTGCAAGAAGAGCGACGAGGTAACACCTGGTATCATAGAGAACAACGGTGTAGAGCTGACAGAAGCAGCAGGATGGCAGGAGTCTCTCTACATGAAGTGGAACTTCTATGAAGGAGCAACATCATACAATGTATATGTAAAAGGTGGAAAATATACCGACTTTACAAAGATTGACTATCAGCTCATCCGCAAATACCCCAACTACGTTCGTGCCGATGTTGTAGGATTGGTAGAAGGTGTCTATGAAGTGAAGGTCGTTCCTGTTGTTGACAATGCTGAAGTTGCCGACAAGGCAAGCTTGGCAAAAGAGATAACAGTCAAGGAATATGACCGTTCTGGTTTTGCTCATTTCAACTACAATGCAGGCATTGGTGCATATAACAACGACGGTTCTCTGAAGAATGGCGGCAAGATCTTCTACGTTACGGCAAATACCGCCAAGACTATTACAACTACCATAGTCACAGACTCTAAGGGGGGAATTACTGAGTACACAGGCCTGCAAGCCATCATCAGCGGCTATGAGAAAGGCTACGACACTACTCCTATTACATTCCGCATAATCGGCACAATTAAGGCTGCTGACGTTGACGAGTTCGGAAGTTCAGAAGAAGGCATTCAGATTAAGGGCAGAAGGGCTGACAGCGAACTAAATATGACCATTGAAGGCATTGGCGACGATGCTACCATATACGGTTTTGGATTTCTCGTTCGTAATTCCAAGAGTGTGGAGTTCCGCAACTTCGGCATCATGCGCTGCATGGATGATGGTATTTCACTCGATACAGACAACTCCAATATCTGGATTCACAACATGGATGTCTATTATGGCAAGAAAGGCTCTGGAGACCACGCTAAGGGCGATGGCGCTATCGATGTAAAGAGCGATTCAAAATACGTTACACTGTCATACTGCCGTTTCTGGGATACAGGAAAGAGCAATATGTTTGGTATGAAGAGCGAGTCAGGACCTAACTACATCACTTATCACCACAACTGGTTAGACCACTCTGATTCTCGTCATCCTCGTATCCGCACTATGAGTGTGCATGCCTATAACAACTACTTCGACGGGAACTCTAAGTATGGCATTGGCGTTACTACAGGAGCCAGCTGTTTTGCTGAGAACAACTATTTCCGTCACACACACGATCCTCTGCTCTCTTCAAAGCAGGGTACAGACGCTAAGGGTGACGGAACCTTCTCTGGCGAGAATGGTGGTATCATAAAGTCTTTCGGCAATATCTATGCTGAAAACGGTGGCAGCGCATTCTATATGCCAATCACATACCAGACAAACAACACAAGCTTCGACTGCTATGAGGCAACAACACGTGACGAGCAAGTTCCTTCTACTGTGAAGACACTTCAGGGAGGCACGACTTACAACAACTTCGACACTAACTCGTCGCTGATGTACAGGTACACTCCTGATGCTACCATCGATGTGCCAGCAATAGTAACAGGCTATTATGGAGCAGGTCGTATGAATCATGGCGACTGCCAGTATACATTCAACAATGCGGTTGATGATGAAAGCTACGACATTAACAGCGCCCTCTCTAACCTCATTGACAATTACAAGTCTTCTCTCATCGGCATCTATGATGACGGTGGTGACGAACCTGGAGGTGGCGATGAGCCAGGCGGTGGCGATGAGCCAGGCGGTGGTGATGAACCAGCACCTACTCCTACACCAGCTGGAGATATCTTCACTTCATTCGACAAGAGTGGTATTCCAAGCAATACATTCTTTACCGTTAGCGGCAATGGCGCAAGCAACAAGGGTGATGTAACCATTGACGGCAAAGTTTATTCCACATGTCTGAAGATGGAGTCTGCAACAACTGTCGATTTCACAATCACAAAGAAGATGAATCTGACGCTGTATTTTGCCTCTACTGAGACTGCCAGTATAAAGATTAACGGTAACAAAATTACTGGTAGCGGGAACACATACTCCCAAGAACTTGAGGCTGGAGCATATACACTGACCAAGGACAAGTCGGTAAACCTCTTTGGAATAAAATTAGTAGAAGTTTCGGAGTAAATCAAAATAACAATAAGAATTGGGCTGACTCTCACACGAGAATCAGCCCAATTTATTTACGCTAACCGCTAACCGTTAACCGCTAACCGTTACAACACATTCAGCACCTGTTCTTTTATCTGTTCCAGTTCGTCCTTCATCTGCACCACAATATTCTGCATTTCTGCTTGGTTGCTTTTTGAACCTGTGGTATTTATCTCTCGTCCCATTTCCTGTGCTATGAAACCGAGTTTCTTGCCTACTCCCTGACTCTTGCCACCTTCGGAAACTGGCTGCCAAGGTTCGTTCATAGTATCACGAAAATACTTTATGTGGTTGGTGAGACGTTGTTTCTCTTCTGAGATATCGAGTTTCTCAACATAGAAAATCATCTCCTGTTCCAAGCGGTTACGATCATATTCCACCTCAGGAATACTCTGCAGTCTCTCTATCAGACGCTGGCGAATCTTCTCTACCCTACCCTGTTCGTAAGGCTCTATGGATGCCATAAGAGCAGAGATATTATTCAGCTTCTCCTCAAACTTCTTACATAGTGCTGCTCCCTCCTGCTTACGGAATTCCTCAAGTGCCTTCAGGGCATTGGCGATAGCCTCAGCAGCAACATTCCATTCTTCCTCCGACAATTCCTCTGTCTCTGTCTTTGCCAACACGTCCGGCATCCGCATGATGACAGACAGGACATTCGACTGTTCTATGCCAAGTTCTTCCGACATTGTCTTTATCTGCTCGTAATATGTCTTTGCCAAGGCAGTATCGATATGTGCCACATCAGAAGCGACATCCTTTTCTACCCACAGAGATACATCCATCTTACCCCTGACAGCACTGTCTTGTATTGCTTTGCGTATCTCCATCTCTTTTTCTCTGTAGATAGGAGCTATGCGCATTGAGCAATCTAAAGCCTTAGAATTCAATGATTTTATCTCTACATGTATTGTCTTATCCTGGTATTTTGCTACGGCCTTACCAAAGCCTGTCATCGATAATATCATAATATTTACCTTTTTATTTTGGCAGCAAAATTACAAAAAATATAACGAAAACAAAAACGAAAACGAAAACTTTTTTATTTTAACTTTGGTTTTTAGAGAAAAATTAGTACCTTCGCGCCTTGAAAGAACTCTTAACTCTTAACTTTTAACTTATGATATTGCCTCTCTGGGCTTGGATAATATTTTATGTACTGGTGCTGATAATGCTAATCATCGACTTAAAGATGTTTGGCAAGAAAGGTCAGCATGAAGTCAATGTGAAGGAAGCCTTGCAGATGACAGCAGTCTGGATTGCTGTCTCCCTTCTCTTCTGTGTCGGCATCTATTTTTTCTATCCTGTAGCATCTCACGAAAAGGCGATGGAGTTTCTTGCCGGATACCTGATAGAGAAGTCTCTGTCAATGGATAATCTCTTCGTCTTCCTAATGCTCTTCACCTTCTTTGGCATCGAACGCAAATACCAGCACGAAGTACTCTTCTGGGGCATCTTCGGAGCCCTCGTACTCAGGAGTATCTTCATCTTCGCCGGTGCCGCTATGGTAGAACAGTTTGAATGGATTCTGGGACTCTTCGGACTCTTCCTTGTCTATTCTGGAGGAAAGATGTTCGGACACGATGACGAACAGCTCACAGACCCTTCAAAAAACATCTTCGTCAAGTGGTTCAAGAAATTCTTCCCCGTCACAGACAAAATGCACGGCGACAAATTCTTCATCAGAGAGGAAAAACCTGAAACCAGAAACCTGAAACCAGAAACCAACCTCTCAACTCTTAACTCTTCACTCTTAACTAAAAAGGCCACTCCCCTCTTCGTTGCCCTCATCGTCATCGAGACAACCGATGTCGCCTTTGCCGTTGACAGCATACCGGCGGTATTCTCAGTGAGTCGCGACCCCTTCATAGTGCTCACCAGTAATATCTTCGCTATTCTGGGTCTCAGGGCTATGTATTTCGCCCTCGCAGCAGTAGCAAAATATTTCAAGTACCTGAAATACGGCCTTGGTTTCATACTCATCTTTGTAGGCATCAAGATGCTGCTCGCAATGGACGAATACATCAATGCCCTCCTCCACCTCGTAGGCATCCGTTACACCATGCCCCATATCGAAGTCTCTACACCCTTCAGCCTCTCCGTCATCTTCGGACTCCTCACACTGTCAATACTACTTTCACTTGCAGTGAAAAGAAAGGATAACGGTTAACGGTTAAAGGTTAAAGGTTAGAGGTTAATGGTTATAGGTTAAAGGTTAGAGGTTAATGGTTATAGGTTATTGAAACTTGAAACTTGAAACATGAAACTTGAAACATGAAACTTGAAACCTGAAACTTGAAACCTGAAACCTGAAACTCAATAATCAATGTTCTATGATAATAAACGTTTCTGAAGAAATAAAGCATGTCTGCCCCACTTTCGTGGGCGCCTGTGTCGAAGCACAAGTTACCAACAGCCCCTACTGTCAGGAGCTGTGGGATGAAATAAACGCCTTAGGTGAGAAATTCCGTCAAGAGCTGACCACCGAGTCGCTCAAGGAACTCACCAGCATCGCTGCCACACGCAATGTCTATAAAGCCTGTGGCAAAGACCCTTCACGCTATCGTCCTGCCTCCGAAGCCCTCATACGACGCCTTCTGCAAGGTAAGGAACTATACCAGCGTGACACCCTCGTAGATCTCGTTAACCTCGCCTCCATCGCCTATGGCTATAGCATAGGCGGCTTCGATGCCGACAAGTTTGTTGGCGACACCCTGACACTCGGCATCGGACGGGAAGGTGAGCCTTATGAAGGCATCGGACGAGGCATGATAAACATCCACGGGCTACCCGTCTATCGTGATGCACAAGGAGGTGTCGGCACACCCACCAGCGACAACGAACGCACCAAGATGCAACTCTCTACCACCCATCTCGTAGTCCTCATCAACGGCTACGACGGCAACACCCAGCGTGTCACAGAGAATGCGGAATACATACAAACCCTCCTACGCAAATACTGCCACAGTGACGGCGGAACATATTTTCTTTACAATAAATCCGAAAATTAAACGTTAGTTTAACAAATAATGTACTTAATTTTTATTTTGTAACACTAAATTTAAAAACGAAATGAAAAAGTATTTAGCTGAAATGGTAGGTACCTTCGTACTTACATTCTTAGGATGCGGCACAGCAGTCGCATTAGGTTGCGGTTCAGACACCGCTTCTATCGTTGGTACAGCAATCGCCTTCGGTCTTTCCGTTGTCGCTATGGCCTACACCATTGGCGGCATCAGTGGTTGCCACATCAATCCAGCCATCACACTGGGCTGTTTTCTCTCTGGTCGCATCGACGCAAAAGACTGTGGCATGTATATGCTGTTCCAGGTTATCGGTGCTATCATCGCAGCAGCAGTATTGGCAGGCATCGTAGCAACCGACCCATCTCTCGTTATCACCACAGCAACAGGTGCTAATGCGTGCAGCTATGGCATCACCAATGGTATTATCGTAGAGGCAGTTCTCACAGCACTCTTCGTACTTGTAGTACTTGGTGCAACAGCAAAGGACAACGAGGCAACAGGCAACTTCGCAGGTCTTGCAATCGGTCTGTCACTGATTCTCATCCACCTCGTAGGCATCCACTTCACAGGCACCTCTGTTAACCCAGCCCGTTCTATTGGTCCAGCTCTCTTCGAAGGTGGTAAGGCACTCTCAGAATTGTGGGTATTCATCGTAGGTCCATTCATCGGCAGCATCATCGCAGCTCTCTGCTGGAAAGCCATCGCAACAAAGTAAACTCACATTATTTATATAAACATCAACTGCCGCACTTGAAAAAGTACGGCAGTTGTTTTTTTAGATTGTGCCCAAAGATTGTCACCATTTTATAAAATTATCCGATTTGGATAATCTTTTTTGGATAATTATATAGAGTAAATTTCACCTTCCTTCTTCCTTCCTTCTTCCTTTCTTCTTCCTTCCTTCTTCCTTCCTTCTTACATCTGACATCTGACATCAGCCCTCTTAGTTCTCACCTATCAGCTGTCCCTATGGCATTATTATTAATATATGCAATAATGCTATAGAGTGGAATATTCTCCATCCATCCTTGATTTATATACGGTTTCATGGAACAACGTAAACCCTTCAGTTTATTATCTGCATAATCAATCGTCACAAATTGACTGAGCGATTTGCTCTTACGTGAAGGGTCGTTCTTCCAATTTATAAGTGAGTTATAAAGTTTTCTTTTCATTCAAATTACACTTTTCTGGACGAATATTTGCCGTAAAGTTACACTTTTCTGGACGAATATCCGCTGCAAAGATACATTTTTCTGGACGAATTGCCAAATATTTTTGAAATTATTATACATTAAGTGCGAAAAAAGCCCCTCTACAGCCCTTAGTTTTTAGCTCTTAGCCACTAAGCCATCAGCCCTAAGCCTTCAGCCATCTCACATCAGCCCTCAGACATCAGCCTTCAGCCATCTCACATCAGACATCCAAATTCTGCATATATATTCACTTTCTAAAGCATAAGGAAAAATAGAACACTAATTTTCTATTATTTTTTTCCATACTATAAAAATATATTTTCCTCCCGAGGAAAAAAATTTTTCCCTAGGGGAAAATAATGTGTCTTACCCTGAAAAAAGTTGACTCATAAAAAGTCAACAAGATGAAGTATTATCTTCTCATCAATCTTCAAACTCCGATAAAATGCATAATGCGATTATGTTTTATTCCGATATGTACACTACTTTTCGTGGAGCAACACTTGCGGATTTCTGTGAAAAACTGTTTTGTCTAATCCTGAAAGAATTGAGATAAAAATGCCCACGCAGAGTTGGTTCTACGTGAGCATTCGTTTTTATATTCAGTTATTCAGCCCATTTATATTATTCGTCCGGAAACTCTCCATTTTTGATGTAGTTGACAATAAACATCACATCAGGCATGCCAATCTCTCCATCAAGGTTGACATCGGCATTCATCTCGTTGAACGTCTCTGCAGGAGTACCGAGGATGTAGTTTACCACGAACATCACGTCGGGCATGCCTATCTCCCCGTCACCATTAGCATCACCACGAAGGTAAGGCAGAACCGTCAGTTTTCCAATACCATAACTGATCTCGTAGTTCTGAGCTTCTGCACCACTGATTGTAATCTCATATTCACCAGGTTCGCTGGCGGATGTGGCAACAGTGGCTATAACTGGAGACTTCGTCAGCACCTCCGTTGTCTCATCATTCCTGAAGCCTGCATAGTCTGCCTCAAAGGTCGGCAGCGGATCACCCTGCTTGATGGTATAGTCACGGGCGGTAATCGTAAGAGGGGCCTTGCCGATGGTCAGCTTGCCGTTGACATACGTAACGTTGTAGTTCGTCACCGTACCCTTGCCTGCAACAATGGCATATTCCCCTGCTGGCGATGTCTCCGTAGCATCACAGCTTATGGAAGGTGTTCCCTCAAGGGACGCACCCTCACTGGTATATCCGAAAGCTGGCAGCTCGTCACCGTACTTTATCGTATAGCTGGTTGCAGTGATGGTTACAGGGTCTGCATCGATAACCGTCAGTTTTCCATTACCATAACTGATCTCGTAGTTCTGAGCTTCTGCACCACTGATTGTAATCTCATATTCACCAGGTTCGCTGGCGGATGTGGCAACAGTGGCTATAACTGGAGACTTCGTCAGCACCTCCGTTGTCTCATCATTCCTGAAGCCTGCATAGTCTGCCTCAAAGGTCGGCAGCGGATCACCCTGCTTGATGGTATAGTCACGGGCGGTAATCGTAAGAGGGGCCTTGCCGATGGTCAGCTTGCCGTTGACATACGTAACGTTGTAGTTCGTCACCGTACCCTTGCCTGCAACAATGGCATATTCCCCTGCTGGCGATGTCTCCGTAGCATCACAGCTTATGGAAGGTGTTCCCTCAAGGGACGCACCCTCACTGGTATATCCGAAAGCTGGCAGCTCGTCACCGTACTTTATCGTATAGCTGGTTGCAGTGATGGTTACAGGGTCTGCATCGATAACCGTCAGTTTTCCATTACCATAACTGATCTCGTAGTTCTGAGCTTCTGCACCGCTGATTGTAATCTCATATTCACCAGGTTCGCTGGCGGAAGTGGCAACAGTGGCAATAACTGGAGACTTCGTCAGCACCTCCGTTGTCTCATCATTCCTGAAGCCAACATAGTCGGCTTCAAAGGTCGGAAGAGGATCACCCTGCTTGATGGTATAGTCACGGGCGGTAATCATAAGAGGGGCCTTGCCGATGGTCAGCTTGCCATTGACATAAGTAACGTTGTAGTTCGTCACAGTGCCCTTGCCTGCAACAATGGCATATTCTCCTGACGGAGACGTCTCCGTAGCATCGCAGCTTAAGGAAGGTGTTCCCTCCAAGGTCGCACCCTCGCTGGTATAGCCATAGGCTGGCAGCTCGTCACCGTACTTTATGGTATAGCTGGTTGCAGTGATAATTACAGGTGTTCCATCCTTTACCGTAAAGGAACTCTGTGTATCCGTCCCAGCATATTTATCCTGCATTTCATCCGTACCAAATCTAATATTCCTCACATAAACAGTATAACCGCCCAATGGCACGCCTTCATTTACAGGATTAAGCGACAAACTCATAATCTTCCCCTCACCGGCAGCAATACCACCACCTGTCAGGAAATAGCAAAAACACCTGAGTGTATTCGAATCAATCTGTCGCATAGTAACCGACATACCTTCAGCCCTCGACTCCAATGTATAATTATTGTCAAAAGCCGTGTAGTACTGCCCTGGATATACAATATCGAACTGTAAACCCTTTACAGCATCATAGTTGTTCAAAGCAATATCTATTGCAAGATTCTCACTTTGGCTTATATCACTGATATTTACTCCCATATAGTTTGGAGCAAATCGACTGCCTGATACTGCCACGTCCTTCATCCTCAGGTCAGGATCATTGCTGTATATATGCATCGTGGCATCAAACGACGTCTGTTCCACACTACCATAGACAACAGTAACCCTCGAACTTTCCCAAGGCTGTATAACTATCGGCAACGACTCCTTAATGCTCATTGCCTCGTTGTCGAAGACAATACGGCTGACAGTCAGCGGAGCCGACCCATAATTAGATATGGTAAACGCTTTTTCGCATGTTTCTGTCACAGATACTGCGCCAAAGTTCAAACCGTCATCACAACTTATGGTTGGACTTTGGATGGTAATCTCACCACCATATACTGCAGACACTACATTCTCTACCTTATTGTCTATAGTAGCAGAGAGGACTGTCTTTGTAGGTGTCAATGCGGTACCATTACGTCCCACCAACTTCACCTTAAACGAGCCTATTTCGCCATCATTATCTGTGAGTGCTTTATCCGTAGGCGAATAAGCCAGTATGCGCAACTTATTGTCGTTGATAGATGCAGTAGCTATATGATCCTGTTTTCTGTCGGACAATGCAAAACTATTCTCAACATATTCAAACTGCTCCGGCAGGTCGAACTCCACCTGATAGCCGCTGATGGCATCCATGTTATTCATGGTCATCGAGACTGTCACCTCTTCGTCAGAGACACCAGATGTCGGCTGTATATGCAGCTCGTTCACAGCAAATGGCTGTGCCAGTAACTTGATAGTGTTCAGTTTCGAAATGCTGTTACATTCCACCTTCAGCGTCTTACTGATACTGCCCCGATTCACTGGAGCATACGTAATGTTCAGCTCCCTTGAGTCACCTGCGCCTAAAACAAGTGGCAATGTCGTCGTACTTGAGAAGGTCATCACGTCGGAGAATACCAGGTCCGTAATCGTCAAGTCCGCATTACCTACATTCGTTACCGTTACTATCTGTTGATACGTACTGCGTATAGGCACTTCACCATAGTCTACCTCCATTGTGCTGTACTGTGCCTTGGCGCAACGGGTGGTTATCTCACCGCCCTGCGTAATGCCTTCTATTGCATCACCACCGCTGTTTGTCAGTACCAACTTCGAGGCATCCAATGCTACCGTCTTTGGTTGGTTACCCAGTTTCAGTTTAAACGAAGCCACCTCCCCATTTGTACCACTGATGGCAGCCATCGAGATGGAGTAGATAAATACGTTCAGTATGCCATCCTTCACGCCAACCGTCAGAGAGTGACTGGCACAACGGCTTCCCAATTCTCCTGAACCTGAAACCAACGTCAGGTTCTCATCTAGCGGAATACTCACTTGCAGCGATGACAACTCATCGGTATTCTGCAACCCGATGCTCACCGTCACCTCATCGCCAGGTGCTCCTTCCGTCGATGATATCGTAACGACATTGTCTGCCCGTGCTCCTATGCAGAAACACAGGAGCAGGGCTGTCATCATAAAACTTATACGTTTCATACGTAAATCCGTTTAATCCGTACAATCCGTGATGCCTATTTCACAATCTTCTCACCATTGATGATATATACACCCTTAGGCAGTTTCTTTAGGTCGGCATCCTTGCCAGTCACCTTCTGTCCATTCATGTTGAAGACACCACCTTGCAGGAACACCTTTGCTCCTATAGCCTGCACTCCTGTTGGATTTGTACCATTCTTTTCAATGTTCACATTGTGACCAATTGCGTTACTGAGTCTGATGCTGCTGATGTCTGCATTTCCAATGTTCAGCAGAGCGTGCTTGCCAGCAGAGAGCGTCTTACCGTTCATGTTATATGCCAGGAACAGGTAGTCATTATCCGTCAGCCATGCTGAAGTGTGCTCAAATCCGTCCAGGTCATTTGCCACATTTATATCCTTCTTTTCAAGCATATTCAATTGCACCTGTACGCCTCCCAATGCTACTGGGCTCTCCACATAAAGCACGCCATTCTCTACTGTGTAGGTTGCTGTTGCCTCAGACATCAAGCCAAGTGACTGAGCGCTTGGATTCAGAATCTTCTGTATGATGCCCACCACGTCAAGGATATCAATCTGCAGGTCTGTGTTCATATCTGCAGCCTCGAAGATAAATGGCACAGGCTTCATACCAGCGGCATAGTTCACGGTGGTGATAACGTCTGCCACATCCACGTCGCCAGAACCATTCGCATCACCACGCTCTGAGGTTAATGGTGTTACTGCCACCACGTTCGATACATCGTACTCCTTTAAGTCTGTTGACAATACCTTATACATATAATAATATGTCTGACCAGGTATTACGTCATAATCTGTATATTCCGTCGTCTCAATATCTACAATCTCCTTGTTGATGCAGATGGTGTCAATAACTTGCGTCTCTTCCACCCATCTTCCATTCTCATCACGATGACGAGGAATAGTCCTTTTAATATCGGGATTGAACCGATAGATATTGAATC
>CAMJIL010000007.1 GCA_946405805.1 uncultured Prevotellaceae bacterium
CATTTACCTTGTTTGCCTGATCTTTATTCTTATTCTTTCTCTTGAATATCTTCCTTAACTGGTCACCAAACCACGATGCAGTCTGGGCATCGGCATCAGGAGCCAACATTGGAACTATTTCCTCTTCCTCAGGTACAGGAACAGGCTCCTCCGGCTTAAATTTCTGCCATGCATCGCGAACAAACTTTGCATATCTATCAAGTCTCTCCTTGCGCCAAGCCTCATACCTCGCCAGTGCTTTCTTTTTCCATTCTATATACCTCGCTTCCATAGCGTTTCTAGGTGGTTTCGGAGCCTCATATATCTCACGAGTCACTGTAGCTGGATCACTAACATAGCGAGCCTTCACCTTCGGAGTCTTGCGTACTTCCGCCAGAACCGTCTTTACATAATCCTTCGTACGTGTCAAGACTGTATGTTTACTGTCTGCAAGTTTCTCTTCCAAAGCAGCCCAACCAATAGACTTAACAGTATATTCCTTGCTGGTTGCCTCGTCAATAACTGTCAAAGAACCATTATATGGAATATACACCTTTGTCTCTAATGTCAGGGCAGCACCCTTACCTAATGGACTTTTATGTCCTTTATCTATATATTCTGCACCACCAGTAACAGCTGTTACGATAAGACGCTGTTGAGCCTGCCCAGTAATTGATGCAAGCATCATCAGAACGAAGAATAAAGCAGAAAATATTTTTTTATTCATAACTATTTATTGGAATTGTAGTTTACTATAGTATCATACAGATTTATAGCCGATGGTATTACAGCTGTTGCGGCTATAGCAAATCCTAAGTTGATACTGATATTATATTCACAGAAAAGTATGAAACCTATCCACATAAATATGGCTATAACCGAGAATACCACAAGACCGACAGCAAGACCTAATGATAAGATAGAACGTGCTATCAACTTGCGCTTCCTTGCAAATTCCATATACGCCATCCTGACTGCTGTCACCAACAATACCACCAGGAACGATATAAGCCACATCAGCCATCCAGATACGACTTTCACATCATCATGCTTTAACATTGTGCTGACACCATAAGCCAGCAACTCAGTCCCTGCGATTTTGCCCAATGGGGTATAGTGCATATCCGTTTCCTCTTTCATGGCACCCAGTAACACTATACGATCTTCTATCAGTTCTGGATGCACCATGACATCAGAATATTTTATCACTTCAAAATGAGTTGGTGCGAAGTTGATACGAATCTCCTTATCCGTAAGTGGCATCACCTCTTCTCCAGCATATTTGTCAGCAACAATCTTGATGAACGATGGCATCAGCTTTCCTTTATGCGAGCGTCCGACACTTAGGCTACGCTTCAAGCCACCGTACAACTGTCTTGGCATATTGACATAACCCTCCATCAGAGAGTCATTCGGCATAAAGAACGAATGCACTTCCTCTTCCGTTCTGTCAATAATCTTATAGGCAAAAACGGCATTACTCTTACGCACTATTTCCTGAAGCATCTTATCACCGATGGTATCTTCCTTCAGACCTTCAAAAACGATATCCACACCTAACACCTTAGGCTTCAGGGCTGTAATCTCAGAAATAGTATTTGCAAGATCACGTCGGCTGATAAGTTCCGTCATATCAACGATGGTGACTACACGATTAGTATCAACGCCATCTGACGAACTCATTATCTGATAGTAAAAGTCCTCAAAGGAATAGTCACCGATAGCCTTCGCAACTGGGCTAAAAACCTTCAGGTTGAATGCCAACAGGCCGTATATCGCAATAATAACGAATGACAGCACTGTTATGCCCACATAACGTATAAAAGTATTGTTTTTCAAATTGGACATTGAAAATTGAGTTAAGAATTAAGAGTTAAGAATTAAGAAAATCACCTTTGACTTACTTCTTATTCAACATCTCCATTGTCTTCTCGCTCATCTGCTTACCGCGTTTCTCCATTTCCTCACGGATAGCATTCTTGGCGATTTCCTTAATATCAGAAGCCTTTGCAGCAAGACGCACCAGCACTTCTCTGTTCTTATTTGGCAATTCGCGATAAGCCTCAACAGCCACCATTACACGTCCCAATTTCTGAGAAGTGATTGTCTTAGACTCACTCAACATTGTAGTCATAGAAGCAGCTTCCTCATTATCCAATTGCTTGTTACCTACCATATTGTCTATCAAGCTGGTAGCCTCAGTACTGATACTTCTGGCAATCTCTAAACGAGCAAGTTCTGTCGCCTGCATACGGGCTGCATCATAGTTTCCGGCAACACTCTTACCTTCGCCTAACAGATATAACTGGTTCATATCTTCATCAATGTCCAGAGCATACATATATGCCCTATCCAACTGCTTCTCCAAAGGCAGAGCACCAGGTGAAACCTTCCACCCTTCTTTCTCCATCTTTTTAGCTTCCTTACGGGCATCCTTAGAGGCTTTTTCTTTCAAAACACTTTTGGCTTGCTTAGCCTTCAACTGTGCTGTTGTCTGACACATTGCACTCATTGATAACGACAGTGCTACAAACACTGCAATAAATTTCATTGCTTTCATAGGTTTTATTGTTTAAGTTAACTTTTCCTATACTTTTTGTTCTTTTATGTAAATCGGTGCAAATATACATACTTTTGTGAAAATATCCAAATAAAAACAAAAAAATTGCATCTTTCAAACAAATTTATGGGGATTTCGTAAGATTTTTTGCCATTTTCATGCTATCTGAACACCATTATTGTTGTTAAATTACCTAAAAGTGAGTATTTGCCATCTTTTGCAAAAGCCGTAATTTTGCACCCGAAATCGGAAATTGTTAACCTTTTTTTATATTATATGGCAAATAAAACAATACTCTCATTTATGCTTGCATGTAGCATAGGTAGTGCATTTGCACAGGGTAATACTGATGCTACCACTGGTGCTACGCCTGTATATCATTCGCAGGATTCTATATGCATACCAGAAGATGCTCATACTATTTATGGCGACCTCAACAGTTTCAGCAAATGGCGCATTGGCGGCTACGGCGAAGTGGTTGCTGCGTTCAAAAAGTATGGTACTAACCGTTTTTACGGAAACTCAGAGGGCAACCCCAAAGAAAATCGTAACACCATAGCAATACCACGAGTAGTTATCGCTGGTGACTATAAGTTTAACTCAAAATGGATACTTGGTGTCGAGGTTGAGTTCGAGGCTGGTGGTACAGGAACATCATACGAATTGGAGAACACGGAAAACGGGGAATATGAGACGGAAGTGGAAAAAGGAGGTGAAGTAGCATTGGAACAGCTTCACATCACACGCCTCATCCATAGAGCCTTTAATGTGCGTGCAGGACATATTATAGTACCTGTAGGTCTGACAAACAATCATCATGAGCCAAACCAGTTCTTCGGAACAGTACGCCCAGAGGGTGAAACAACAATAATCCCTTCTACCTGGCACGAAACAGGACTTGAGTTCTTCGGCAATTTTGGAAAGGGCTATGCAGCCTTCGATTACGAAGCAATGATAGTAACAGGTCTCAACGCCAATGGTTTTGACAGAAACAAATGGGCTGGCGGTGGAAAACAGGGTAAGTTTGAGGTAGATAACTTTACTTGCCCTGCCTTCGTAGCACGTTTGAACTGGCATGGTGTCAAGGGACTTCGCTTAGGCACTTCTTTCTACTATTGCAGCAATGTTGGCGGCAATGCTGACAAAAGTCAGACGTATGCCGGCTTTGGAAAGACTCCTGTACGTATATATACTTTAGACGGGCAGTATCGCAACCAATGGGTTGAGGCACGCACAAACTTCATGTGGGGAAACCTGACAAATTCTTCTGTTCTGTCAGCAAAGAATGGTAAGCTATCAAACAAATCAGGCTACTCACGCCTTACTCCTGTAGCACACAAGGCTGTCAGCTATGGTGGCGAAGCAGGTCTTAAAATAAAGGGATTCTTTAACAGTTGCCCTAAATTCCCTGACATAATACCTTTTGTCAGGTATGAGTATTACAATTCTCAAGAAGATGTAGTGGCTCCCTACAATGCTGACGACAGACTTAAAGTGGGTATGTTCACAGCTGGTATCAACTGGCGTCCCCTACCCTGTCTTGTTATAAAGGGTGACTACACCACTCGCAGAATTGGCAACGGAAAATACAACAGCGAAAACGAATTCGCCATTGGTATAGCATATACAGGATGGTTCGCGAAGCGCTAAAGGTCTAAGGCCAAAGGTATTTTTCTTAATTCTTACACCTAAAGGTATAAGCGGCAAAGCCGGTTACTTAACTCTTAATTCTTAATTCAAATAAAACGACTATGAACAAGATTTTCAAAAGTGCAATGTTTTTTGCAACAGCCGTATTGCTCGGCTTTACATCATGTGGTAGTGACGATGACAACAATTCTGGTACGACACCACCACCAAGCAGCGAGGTTGATCCACAGAATCTGGACTACACCCCAGAATTAGCTGCAGCATGGGGCAACTATTCCATCAATGTTGCAATGCTTCTTGAGGATGATGCAACAAAACTCCTCAACACATGGCAGAACTCTTATGCTCAGGCTTTCAAAAACCATGACGCAAATGTTACAGGCTTCAGCACACACGAAGCATGTGTAGAGCAGATGATTGACGGATGTATCGATATCGCCAACGAGGTGGGTACAGCAAAGATTGGTGAGCCAGTAGATTTCTGGAATGCAGGAAATAAGACAAAGGCCCTCTATGCAGTAGAGTCTTGGTATAGCTGGCACTCTCGTGACGACTACAAGAACAACATTCTTTCAATCGCCAATACCCTTGTTGGCAAGTGCCTGACAATAGACGAGTTCAAGAGTTACAGCAGTTATAGCGATATCAGCAACGCAATAAATAATAACAACCTGCCTTCAAACTCTATTATGGGTTTTGTAGGGGAAAATGCTAATGATGTATGGCAGAAGACCGTTGCAGCATGGCATGCCATTGATAACATCCCACAGCCTTTCCGTAACAACATCGGTTCTACAGAAGCACGCACAGCAATGGATGCTTGCGCAGAGTTGAACCAAAGCCTTGAGGCACTGAAGACCTACACCAGCGCACTTACTGAAGAAAATAATGGCAAGATTACAACACAGTTTGTTGACCATGTTGTGATGCCAACATACCAGAATTTGGTAGCCAAGAACAAGGCATTACTTACAGCAGTAAAGGCTTTCCAGGCTGCTCCTTCCAACACCACCTTTGCCAGTGCATGTGAAGCATGGCTCGCAGCACGTCAGCCTTGGGAGACATCTGAGGCATTCCTCTTTGGTCCTGTTTCTGACTTAGGACTTGACCCAAATATGGACTCATGGCCACTGGACGCTGATGGTATCTACCAACTATTGAAGACACAACAGTGGGCTGATATGCAATGGGGCGGCGACTATGATGAAGAGAGCGAAGCCATAGAGTCTGCACAGGCTCTCCGCGGATATCACACACTGGAGTACCTGCTTTTCAAAGATGGTCAGCCACGCAAGGTGGAAAGATGAAAGGTGAAAGGTGAAAGATGAAAGGTATTTTTCTTAACTCTTATTTCTTAATTCTTAATTCTTTAATAACAGGGGGCATTCTTCTTGCTTCCTGTTCTGCCGATACAGAGGGTACTGACAACTTCGAAGAGAAGCATGTTGCAGAGTTGGAGAATATGGCTCTCTCTGCTGGCACCTCCACCATCTTCCTCGATTCCTCAAAGTCGTTTGACACTGATGCCGAATGGTTGAGTGGTTCGTATGCCACTCGTTTTAATACTGGCGACCGTCTTTATGACAACGTCACTGAGAAATATGGTCCTGTATATGCCGGATACTCCTGCGGCTCTTGCCACCTCAATGCTGGCCGCACCACCCCTGGCGTATGGAACAACATCAAGACAGATGCTGACGGCACTCCTGTTTATGGCTCTGGCACCAATGGTATGTCAGCTATGCTGGTGTATGTATCACGCAAAAATGGTAAGTTCTTCCAAAACTACGGACGAGTATTACACGACCAGTCTATCGTTGGTGTTACGGCAGAAGGAAAACTGGAGGTGCGATATAACTTCGAAAAAGGTAAGTTCCCCGATGGCGAAGAATATGAATTGGCACACCCCAACTATACTGTCACAGAATGGTATATCCCGATGTGGGATGATGTACAGAAGAAATATGTCGATATAAAGCCTGAAGACCTTTTCTGCACTGTTCGCATACCGCTTCGTCATGTCGGCATGGGACAGATGATGGCTCTTGACCGCAGCGAGATAGAGAGGTTAGCAGCACAAAGCAACTACCCGGAATATGGTATTTCAGGCAGATGTAACTATATCACAGAAAGAGGTGTTACAGGTGTCGGTTTGTCTGGCAATAAGGCGCAGCATCTTGACCTTACAGTAGAATTAGGATTCTCTTCTGACATGGGCGCAACGAACTCCAGATATCCTGAGGAGATTTGCGAGGGTCAGCTGCAAATGGTTGAAGGTTCTATGATGGGACTGACCTATGACAAGCTGGACGTTTCCACAGAAGATATGGAGTGTGTTGACCTGTATTTACACAGCCTTGGAGTTCCTGCCAGACGCCTCGGAAGCAGGACTCGTATGGTAACCCTCGATGGTACGCAGGTGACAATGACAGAGCGGGAAGCCATTTCTCTTGGTGAAAAGAAATTCTACGAAGCGAAATGCCATCTGTGTCACGTTCCGACCCTCCATACAAGACCACGTGGTGCTACTCTCCTGTGTGGTACGGAGTTACCTTGGCTGGGCAGTCAGACAATACATCCTTACAGCGATTATCTCCTTCATGATATGGGGTCCGAAATCATGGGGGTAGGCCTTAACGACAACTATGTCAGCGGCCTTGCCCGTGGTAACGAATGGCGCACCACTCCACTGTGGGGCGTCGGACTGCAGAAGAAGGTCAACGGACATACCTATTTCCTCCATGATGGCAGGGCACGCAATTTCAAAGAGGCAATCCTGTGGCACGGCGGAGAAGGCGAGGCATCCAAGAACCTCTTCAAAGCCATGAGCCGACAAGATCGTGAAGCCCTGATATTATTCCTAAGTTCACTTTAAAAAAATGAAAACAACAATTTTGGCTGCATTGGCAGCACTAACAACAACAAATATATTTGCAGAGTCACTATTTACAGACACTCTGGCAGTAACTGAGGCATCAGCGCCTACAGAAGAGACATACGATGCTGACAACGGCATCGTGACGATAGGCAGTGACCGTATGTTCCAGATAGAGTCAAAGGACCATCGTTTCTCTTTCAAACCATACCTGATGCTTCAGACTACCGTAAACTTTAACTACTATGATGACGAAGGACTGGACAAGGCCTACAATCAGGACAATGTTGCCAACAGCGGCTTTTCTTTTCCTTATGCCATCTTAGGTTTTACTGGTAAGGCATTCAATAACATCACATACAACCTCTCTGTCAATGCGGCAGCATCAGGTGCTGACATCCTCCAGCAGGCTTGGTTCGATGTTTATATCAGCAAAGGCTTGGCTGTGAGGGCTGGTAAGTTCAAAACACCATTCACAAGTGCATACCTGACAACTCTGGGTGAAACGCTTTTCCCTATGCTTCCTGTTTCCCTCACCTCTGCTGTCATCATGCCCTACTCTCTTAATGCTGCCAATCCGAAGATTGGAACAGGTTTCGACCTTGGTGTTATGCTGCACGGAAAGATCTGTCCTGTCTTAGGCTACGAATTTGGCATCTTCAACGGTAATGGCTCAGGCTCTAACAAAGCCACCAAGACATTCTCTGATGATTGGCACATCCCTTCTCTGCTCTATGCTGGTCGTCTGTCGTGGACTCCATACGGCAATATGCCACGCACTCAGGGCAACTATAAGATGCTCAACGAGCACAAATTGGAGGTTGCTCTCTCAGGAAGTGTTAACGTAGAATCTGAGAGCGAAAGCACCAATGACACCCGTGTCGGTTTGGAGGTCAGCTACCTCAGTGGCCGATGGTTCCTGGGTGGAGAATTCTATTGGATGAATGTGGGTTTCACAAAACGTCAGAAGATTGACAAGAGCTACAACTTCCTTGGAGGCTATGCCCAGGCTGGTTTCTTTGTTGCAAAGCAATGGCAGCTGGCAGCCCGCTATGACCTCTTCAATCGCAATGGAACAGGTTCGGACGGTATTCTCAACAGCCCTGCCGTAGGATGCAACTACTTCCTCAAGAATACAGGTTTGAAACTCTCTGCCATGTATCAGTTCGTAGGCAGAACAGGCCATAAGACGCAACTCGACAGAGACAACGATGACCTCGGCATTGCAAAACACAGCGCCATCATAATGATGCAATATACGTTCTGAGAAACTTGAAACCTGAAACCTGAAACGTGAAACTCTAATTATGAATTATGAATTATGAATTATTATTTATCGCCTTTTTGGCGGCTTTTATGACATCATGTGACGATGGGCATGTTGATGAAAAGACATATGTGTATGATTACGATTCGTACAATGTGCAACTGACGGGAGACTTCTCTAAGGCTAACACCTGGAGCGGTAACTACACCCTTGCATTGTGCGGATTTGGCGAAACAGACAATTATGCAACGATAGCAAAGTCACTCGCCAGCATTGATGGCAAGACAACAATAAAGCTGTCTAACATACCTCCTGAAACAAAAACTATAGAAATTGCTGTCATCAACATACTACGAGAGCGTATGGCTACGTTATATAAGTATGACATCGACAATACCGACAATGTCAATGACACCATCAAAATAGATGTTGGCGAGATGAATCTGGGCATGTATGCCCATCTCAACAACAATCTGTTTCAGGGCACAAAGACAAACTGCTCTAAATGCCATTCAGGCACCAATCCGCGTGCAGGGCTGGATCTCAGCACTGACAAGGCATACAGCAGTATCGTTGGAGTGGCATCCACAAAATCTCCTGACAAGCTGTTGGTGAAGGCTGGCGATGCTGAAAACAGTTTCCTGTACAAAGTCGTCTCCGTCGGCGATGAAAACGTACACTACTCCCATACGCAACTCATGACAGATGAACAGGCAATGCTCGACATCCTGAAACAATGGATTGACGCAGGAGCGAAAGAATAGAGGTAAGAGGTAAGAGGTCTGATGTCTGATGTCTGATGTCTGATGTAAGAGGTAAGAGGTCTGAGGTCTGATGTCTGATGTAAGAGGTAAGAGGTAAGAGGTAAGAAATAAACCTTCATCCTTCATCCATCATCCTTCATCCATCATCCTTCATCCTTCATCCTTAGACAATTAACCGTTATGAAAGCAAAGCTTTTATTTTTATTCCTTCATATTTTCATTCTTTCAGCATCTGCTCAGAAGTTGTCGGTGCTTGCCCGTGAGGACGCTGACGAGGCGAAGACGCGCCCTATACTATATAATGAACGTGTGTGCCCCCTCAACACCCTCGCACTGGACTTCACACGAAAGCTTACAGGCAGCAACACTTACCAAGGGCTCAGCGCAGAACAACTGCTGTTGTCTATTCCCTACGCCCCTGAGCAATGGTCTGAAAGGGAACTGCTCCATATCAGCAATGCCACCCTCAAAGAGAAGTTAGGCATCACGACACAAAGGGCAAGGGTCAAGGATTTCTTCACACAACGTGGTGAATACCGCCTGAAGCAGTTACTCGACGAGGAAAACAGCAAACCCGCTGCTGCACAGGATGCGTCACTGATAGAGGCAATACATACTGCCGACGAACAGATAGCCCTCTTTGAGTCTGATGTAAAAGGCAGGCTGATACAGCCATACAACGGCACAGATGTCAGCACAACTCGCATAAAAGCAGAAATAATATACAACAATATAAAAACCCTCATACCACCGATATACATACCCAAAACGGCAACAGCCATGATATTCCCTGTGGGAATGAGCATGCTACTGGCCCTCCTTGGGTTTATCACAATATCGAATCTATGGAGAGACCCTCCCTGCCTCCCTTAAAGGGAGGAGCAGTTAAAGGTTAAAGGTTATTGGTTAAAGGTTAACGGTTAAAGGTTAAAGGTTAAAGGTTATTGGTTATTGACTTGAAACTTGAAACTTGAAACTTAATTATGAATTATGAATTATAAAAAAATATTTTTCGAAGAACTGGGAGTAACAGCAGAGTTTACTACCTTTGCTCCTGATGGCAAGACAACAGAACGCCATGTGATGCTGCATGTAGAGCCACGTGGAGAGCTGTTTGGTCAGCAGATTCAGCGTCTGCAGGATGCAGAAGATAAGGTTCTTGCCCTTCAGCCATCCCTAAAGAAGGTTTTTAAACGCTATTTCTTCAGTGACATCGTCAATCAGGCGCCCCTTGTGCCGACGGACGACAGTTGCACCACCTGTTTCATACAACAGCCCCCACTCGATGGTTCTAAGGTCGCTGTGTGGATATACCTTCAGGAGGCAGAGGATGTCTCTGTCAAGGATGGTGTTGCCATAGTGCGGAATAATGGTTATGAGCACTATTGGCAGATGGGCAGGTATGAGACCCAGGGCAATAGCTATACGCAGACGCAGGTGATGCTCTGCGATTATGAGGAAATGCTGGAGAAACATGGTATGACGATCGAGCGTAACTGCATACGCACATGGTTCTTTGTACGCGATGTTGATATCCTGTATAAGGGTATGGTGGAAGCCCGCAAGGCCAATTTCTTCAGTCAGGGGATGAGGGAAGACACCCATTATATTGCCTCCACAGGCATTGGCGGTGTACCACAAGATACCAAGAGCATCCTCGTCCTTGATACATACGCCATTAAGGGCATTGCGAACAATCAGCAGCAGTATCTCTATGCCCGGACACACCTCAATCCTACCAGTGAGTACGGAGTGACCTTCGAACGTGGTGTCAGTGTGGAGTTTGGAGATAGGAAACACCTGTATATCTCTGGAACAGCGTCTATAAATAATAAGGGAGAAGTCGTTCATGTGGGAGATATTGTGAAGCAGACACACAGGATGTGGGAGAATGTCGAGACCCTTCTGGCAGAAGGAGGCGCAGGGTTTGGTGATGTCACGCAGATAGTAGTCTATCTCAGAGATGGTGCCGACTATGATGTTGTTAAGAAGATGTTTGAGGAGAAATTCCCTGAGACCCCCTTTGTCATTACCCTCGCCCCAGTGTGCCGTCCGCAATGGCTCATAGAAATGGAGTGCATGGCAATAATCCCCAATGACACAAGGGAGTATAGAGATTTTTAGGCAACGCGTTTTTAAGAGTTTTTAACACTATGGCATAAAGGAGTGGGAAATAAACCCGCTTCTTTTGCGTTTACTTATGGTGAGATTGGCTAAAAGCTGCGATTGGGCAAAGGTAAAAGAGAACTCGTTCTCATTTTGCTGAGCGAAAGCTGGTTCGACAAGGTCAAAGACTGAAGATGAAAAGACAAAAAGAAATGACAAGGCAAACGACGGAGCAGCGAGAGGAGAGCGAAGCTTGCTTTGGCTATCCCGAGTCGCGACAGAGGAAGACAAAAAGTCAAACGGTAATTGGAAGGACTCTGGTTCCTTACCTTTTACTCTGTCTCTTTTTCATTCCTACCCAGCTGAAGGCCCAGTATGAACCATACTTCTCTCACTACTTCGATATGCAGACAGCCTTTAATCCTGCAGCGGCAGGTAAGGAATCGAAGATGAATCTATATGCTGGTTACGCTATGACAATGGCGGGTTTTGAGCATGCTCCTCAGACGATGATAATCTCTGGCGACTATCCCATCGCAGCCTTAGGTGCAATTCACGGTGTCGGTGCCCAGGTGATGAGCGATAAAATCGGTCTCTTCACTCACCAACGCATCAAGGGTTTGTATGCCATGAGAAAGAGGTTGGGCCGCAGTGCATACAGTGGTCAGCTTTCCATCGGAATACAGCCTGGCATCATCACAGAGAAATTCCGTGGCTCAGAGGTAGAGCTTGGCGAGGACAACGATGATGCTTTCACCAAAAGCGACATCGACGGCAACGCCTTTGACCTGGGCTTAGGAGTGCTCTTCCAAAAGGGAAACTGGTATGCCGGCCTGAGTGCCCAGCACCTCACCTACCCCAAGGTGTCACTCGGAGAAAGAAACGAGATAAAGATTGATGCAACATACTTTGCCACAGGCGGTTACGACTTTCAGCTACATAATCCGTACCTGAAGATTGCCACCTCTGCCTTAGTAATGACCGAATGGGTTACATGGCGTGCAGATATCACGGGACGCTTAATGTACACCTTTGACCAAAGGATGTTATACGCAGGCATCAACTACAGCCCCACCCGATCTGTGACAATACTCGTCGGAGGCATATTCAACGGCTTCAAGGTGGGCTATTCCTTCGAGGGATACACCAACGACCTTGGCTTCCGCAACGGCTCACACGAGATATTCTTGGGATACTCCATGAACGTTGACCTGGGCAAACACGGCAAGAACAGGTATCAGACGACGAGAACGCTGTAGCAAGGGATGAAGGGTGATGGATGATGGATGATGGATGATGGATGAAGGTTATCGACTTGAAACTTGAAACTTGAAACTGACGATAAACTTCGTACGAAAGACGATAGACGAAAGACGATAAACGAAAGACGATAGACGAAAGACGAAAAACTTGAAACTTGAAACTTGAAACTTGAAACTGAAATAAAAATATATATATGAAAAAAACATTATTTGCTTTCCACTTTTTATCATTATTGGCTTTGTCGCTGATAATGGTGTCTTGTTTTGGTGGTAAGTTGACTCAGTCTTCCCAAGGTGGCGAAGTGACTGGACGTAGCACTGGAAAGGGTTTTAATGAGCCTACACCTTATGGTATGACTCTCATCAACCGTGGTTTTCTCCATATGGGTGTTGAAAAGAAGGACACTCTTTGGGGTATGTCTGTTCCTACGAAGGACATCTCTGTGGATGGATTCTGGATGGACGAACGTGAAGTGTCTAACGCTAAGTACAGACAGTTTGTCATGTGGGTTCACGACAGTATTCTCCGCACCCGTCTGGCAGACCCTGCCTATGGTGGTGATGAGACATACATGATTACTGAAGACAAGAACGGTGATCCTGTAACACCACACCTGAACTGGAAGAAACAGCTCCCACGCAAGCCTAACGAGGATGAGCTGCGTGCTATAGAGTCACTCTACATCACTAACCCTGTTACTGGAGAGAAAATGCTCGATGCTTCGCAGATGAACTATAAATATGAAATCTACGACTACACCACTGCTGCTCTGCGCAAGAACCGCCTTGACGCGAGAGAGCGTGACTTGAATACTGACAAGGTAATCGATGAAAATGAGGTGGTAATGATTTCCAAGGATACTGCATACTTCGACGATGAGGGTCGCATAGTCCGCGAGACCATCAACCGTCCGCTGTCAGGTCCATGGGACTTCCTTAATACATATATTATAAACATCTATCCTGACACCACCTGTTGGGTTAACGACTTCACGAACAGTGATAACGAGATGTATCTCCGCAACTACTTCTCTAACCCTACCTACAACGACTATCCAGTAGTTGGCGTTACATGGGAGCAGGCCAATGCTTTCTGTGCATGGCGTACGGACTACCTGCTCAAGGGTCTCAGCGGTCAGGCACGCTATATTCAGAGATACCGTCTGCCGACAGAAGCAGAATGGGAGTTTGCTGCTCGTGGCAAGGACGGCACAGAGTTCCCATGGGAGAATCCTGACGTGAAGAATGGTGACGGCTGTTACTATGCCAACTTCAAGCCTGATCGTGGTAACTATACCAAGGACGGCAACCTGATAACGAGCAAAACAGGTATCTATGCTTCTAACAGCAACGGACTGTATGATATGGCTGGAAACGTAGCAGAATGGACCTCTACCATTTATACCGAAGCAGGTGTGCAGGCTATGAACGACCTCAACCCACAGCTGGAGTATAAGGCAGCCCTCGAAGACCCATACCGCATGAAGAAGAAGAGTGTACGTGGTGGTTCATGGAAGGACCCAGAGAGCTATATCCGCTCTGCCTGGCGTTCATGGGAATACCAGAATCAGCCACGCTCATACATCGGTTTCCGTTGTGTCAGATCACTGGCAAGCTCATCAAGTGTAAATAGTAAAGGCAAGAAAAAAAGATAATTAGAATATGTCACAATACAGCAAAATAAACTTCATCTACTTCATGCAGAAGTGGATGGATAGTGTGCCAGGACAGACGTTCCTGAACTATGCATACTCTTGGGGAGCAGCAGTCGTAATTCTTGGTACCCTGTTCAAGTTAACTCACCTTCCAGGTGCCAATCTCATGCTTTTCATTGGTATGGGAACGGAGGTTGTAGTGTTCTTCATATCAGCCTTTGACCGTCCATTCGACAAGACGACCATCGATATGACTCTTGACAACCACATGGAGGAAGGAGAACTTGTTGCAGATGGTACAAATGCTGCACCTGGTGTAGCAGGTGTAGCAAATGTGGTATCCGGCTCAGGCCCAGCTATCATAGCACCTTCCGTTGCCGGCACTACAGGCAGCAAAACGAGTGGCCCGGCAGAAGTGTCAGGTATATCCGGAGGCACTGTCATCATCGGCAATGGCGTTATCGGAGGCGGTGCTGCACCATCAGGTGCTAAGACTCCTGACGTTGCTCCAGCAACTGCCAGCACAGATGATGAAGCGAAGCCAGCAGTTTCTCAGCCAGCAGGAGGTGTTATCACTACTGCAGTAACAGGTGCACCGGCTCCTGCCGTATCACAAGAGACAGCAGATGCTATGGAAGAAGTAACACAGGCATACATAGATCGTCTTAACGAGCTTAATGAAACCCTTGAAAAGGTATCAGCCCTCAGCGAGCGTCTGTCTATCGATAGTGAAGAGATGGAGAATCTCAACCGCACACTGACGGGCATAGCACGCGTCTATGAGATGCAGCTGAAATCAGCATCACAACAAATTACTACTCAAGACTCTATCAACGAGCAGACTAGCATCATGGCAAATAAGATTAAGGAACTTAACGGCATATACAGCCGCATGATCGAGGCCATGACTGTTAACATGCCAAAGATATAATCATGGCAATAAAGAAAAGACCTGTTTCCCCTCGCCAGAAGATGATCAACCTCATGTATGTGGTGTTGATGGCGATGCTTGCAATGAATGTCTCTACGGAGGTGCTCAACGGCTTCTCTATTGTAGAGGAGGGCTTGCGACGCTCCACCAACAACTCTTCTGCAGAAAACAAAAATATCTATGACAACTTCGAAACCCAGATGCGCAACAACCCTGTAAAAACAAGGATATGGTATGCAAGAGCTCAGGAGGTGAAGAAGATGAGTGATGAGCTGTATAATTTTGCAGAACAGATGAAGATTGCTATTGTCAAGGAAGCCGACGGCGAGGATGGTGACATACACAACATTCAGAACAAGGAAGACCTTGAAGCTGCTGAGCAGGTGATGCTCTCCCCTATCAACGGACAGGGAAAGAGGCTGCAGAAGATGATTGAAGATTTCCGTTATAAGGCAAAGGCTATGCTCAATGACGAACGTCTTCAGAAAATCATCGACGACAATCTTTCTACCAACGTATCGAAGAAAGCAAAGGCTTTAGGCAAGAAATGGCCAGAGTATATGTTTGAGCAGATGCCTGTAGCTGCAGCAGTAACCCTTCTGTCAAAGCTGCAGAATGATGTACGTTATGCTGAAGGTGAGATTCTGCACACCCTTTCTTCAAACATCAGCCTCAAGGATATTCATGTCAATAAACTCTCTGCCTTCGTAATTCCAGAGGCAAAGACTATCATCCGTGGTGATAAATTCTCTGCCCAAATCGTTATGGCAGCCATCGATACCACCCGCCAGCCGGAGGTGTTCATTGGTGGCAGGAAGGTAGAGCTACGCAACAGCACCTACGAATTCACGACTGGCAAGACTGGTGACTTCACCTTCTCCGGATACATGACAATGCTGGATGCCTCTGGCACCACGATACGACGTGATTTCCAACAGAAATATACTGTCGTTGACCCATCAGCAACTGTTTCTGCAGACCTGATGAATGTCCTCTATGCAGGATACAGCAACCCTATCAGTGTTTCTGTTCCTGGTGTGCCTCTCAACAAGGTTGCAGCTACGATGAGTGGCGGCAGTCTCACTCCAACAGGCCCAGGACATTATATCGCGCGTCCAAGTGCTGTAGGTAAAGACATCACTATCTCTGTTACCAGTTCACAGTCAGGAAGGCCTCTCCCAATGGGACAGTTCACCTTCCATGTACGTAAACTGCCAGACCCAACTGCATACATCGTAATCGGCGATGACAGGTTCCGTGGTGGTGGCATGTCAAAGGCAAACCTGATGGGTGTGAATACTCTTAAAGCAGCTATCGATGACGGATTGCTCGACATCGAATTCAGAGTAACAGGATTCACAGCAGTATTCTTCGACAATATGGGCAATGCTGTCCCTGTTGTCAGCGATGGAGCAAACTTCTCTGCAAGACAAAAAGACACTTTCCGCAAGTTGTCACGCAACAAGCGATTCTATATTTCAAGCATCCAGGCAATTGGTCCTGACGGCATAGCCCGCACATTGCCAACTGCTATGGAAGTCGTTGTAAAGTAATAAAAATAACATAGGTATCAAAATATGAAACTAGTATTTTCTTTTCTGTTCTTATCACTTTTCGCTTTTCAGGTAAATGCACAGCCAGCACAACGCCGTACTGCCAAAGAAAAGAAGCAGGAAGTGAAGAGTACGCCAAAGGCAGAGGCGAAGGCTGAGACAAAGCCAGAAGCAAAGCCTGCAACACCGCCTACTGCACCACAGAAAGCAGCTGTAGCGCCTCCAAAGAAGAAGCCAACCACTGCTGCAGCAAAGACACCAGCAAAGACTTCTGCTAACGGCATCACTACTCGTGCACAGTTGTCATACCCTACATCAATGCAGATGAAGGAAGATGTAGTATGGCGTCGCGACATATATCGTGAAATAGACCTCACACAGGGTGACAATGCAGGACTATACTATCCTGTAGAGCCTATCGGCAGCCAGATGAACCTTTTCACATATCTGTTCAAACTGGTGCTCTCCGGACAGGTGAAGGCCTATGAGTATCGTCTCGACGGCAACGAAAGTTTCGAGCCGGACGCTTTGCTGAAGCCATTGGCATTGCTCGACAACTATCATATTTATTATGAACGCAAAGACGGCAGGCTGAAACTGGACAACAGCGACATCCCTTCCAAGGAGGTGAAGGCATACTATGTAAAGGAAACATCATATTATGACCAGTATTCTTCTACTTTCCATACAAAGGTGCTGGCCCTCTGCCCTATCATGAGCAGTGACGACGGTTTTGGAGATGTTGAGACAAAGTATCCATTATTCTGGGTAAAGTATGACGATGTTGCTCCTTTCCTTGCAAAGCAGACCATTATGACAAGCGACCTCAACAATGCTGCCACGATGTCTGTGGATGACTACTTCGTCAAGAATATGTATCAGGGCAAGATATATAAGACCAACAACATGTTGGGCAAGACCCTTGCACAATATTGTCCTAATGATACCGCCATGCAGAAAGAGCAGGCACGAATTGAGGCAGAACTGAAAGCTTTTGAGGAAAATATCTGGGGCGATCAGGTTCGTAAGGATTCTCTTGATTCTATTGCTAAAGCTCAATTAGCCCTTGACCCTAAGGCTGCCAAGAAGGCTGCAAAGGCGAACCGTCGTGCTAAAAACACAAACGTTAGCAAGAAGTCTTCGTCAAAGAGCAAATCTTCTGGCGGCAGCAGCAGCGGTTCACGCATCAGCGTAAGAAGGGAAAGACATTAAGAGTTAACGGTTAAAGGTTAAAGGTTAAAGGTTAACGGTTAACGGTTAACGGTTAAAGATTCAAGATTCAAGATTTAAGATTTAAGATAAACAACTATACAACAGATTATGAAGAAATTTTACATGTCATTTGCCGTCGCTGCATTCACAATGCTGATGGCTATACCAGCGCAGGCTCAGATTGATTGGGGTTTGCGTGCTGGTGCAAATATTGTAAACATGAAGATGTCAAGTAACATCCTCGGTTCAAAGAACAATGCAGGTTTCTATGTTGGTCCTACAGTTAAGTTTACTGTTCCTATCGTAGGCCTCAGTTTCGATGCTTCTGCTTTGTACGACCAACGTACTGCGAAAGTTACAGCAAATGTAAATGGAGTTGACGAAGAGTCTGAAGTGAAGCAGCAGACCATTCAGATTCCTATCAACATCCGTTACGGTTGGGGATTGAGCAGCGCGGCAAACTTCTTCCTCTTTGCAGGTCCACAATTCGGATTTAATGTCAGCAAGCACTATTCTAACTGGACTTGGAAGTCAAGCCAGTTCAGCGTTAACGTTGGTATTGGTGCCACAGTATTGAGCCATTTGGAGTTAAAGGCCAACTACAACTTCGTAATAGGCAAGAGTGCTGTTGCTGTCGATGGTTTGGCAGGCAACAGCAGATTTAATACTTGGCAGGTAGGTCTGGGCTACTATTTCTAAAGTATTCACAAAACATACCACAATAAAAGAGTCGCACCCAAACAGGATGCGACTCTTTGTTTATACTAACACTTATTTCTATTACTTCTGAATAATCAGGAATGGTGATGCTCCCCAGAATGCCTGGTCGTCTGTAACCTGAAGGGTTGTTGTGCCATCACTGTTCTTGGTTAGGGTATAGCTGGATGCTGGCTTCTCAGTAATAAGCTTAGGTTTCTTTGACTCTATAACCAACTTAAAGCCGCGCTTATCTGTCTGTGTAAATTGGCTTTTGTCTATATTAGCATAGTTAGCTCTCTTCTTCGTCAGGAAACCACCTGACAGCAGGCCCTTCGCCTTCAGCTCAGACTTTGTAGCAACTATGTAATAACCCGTATTCAGTTTCTGCTCCTTCGCCTCGTTTTCGACCTGCAAATCCTCAGCCACCTGAGTAACCTGTCTCAAGTCATACTTAAGGGATGAGATATTAGCATCCTTCACTTCTACGAGTTTCCTCAGGTGCTCTATCTGCCTTGCCTTAGCATCAACATCAGCCTTAAGATTTTCTATCACCTTCTTCAGATTTGCCAACACATTTTTGTTGGCTTTGTTGTCAACAGTCAGCTTGTCTATTTCTGCCTGTTTGTCTGCCAACAACTGCTGGAATGCATTCAGCTTTGAGATAATCTGGCTCTTAGGAGTTCCCTCCTTCATGTTGAAGATCATCTTTTCCTGAATCTGTATTGAATCCATTACAGACGATATGGCATTGATGATTTCCACCATATTCTCCACTTCCTGTTTGTCCAACTGCTCCTCAACCTTGGCAGTATCAACAGCTTGCTCCTGGGCCTCACCAGAGCCCTTTTGATTATTACATGCAGAAAACATTACTGCCATAACAATCGCTACAAATAACGTAATCTTTTTCATTTTTTATTTGATTTAGTAGTAACAATTTAGGGATTTGACGGCTGCAAATTTAAGAAAATAAAATATAACATGCAAGAAAAACAAAAAAAAAATAGTAACTTTGCGCCAAAACATTTTTCGAAAAGTTATAATTTACGATATTATGAGAAGAATTTCAGTACTGTGTATGCTTATGCTATCTCTGATAGCCAGTGCCCAAGTGACAACAGAAGTGACTACATTCCTGCTGTCAGGTCCTATGGCGGTTAGCACTCCTTTTGGCGTCGATTCCGTCGATGTGCAGGGAAAGAGGTTTGACGAGAAGTCTATGCTCAACGGCCTTAGTCTAATGGCACCTGCTACAACAACATTCAGCGGACAGGTACTCCCCTCCCTTGAAGACAGCAAGAGTGGCGGAGTATTGTCTTTTTATGTCAACAACACGAATTTCATAAAGGGAAAGCTGAACGTACAAGGTCCGAAGAACTACAAGCTGTTTATTGATGGTGCTGAAGTGCAGCCAGACATAAAGCTGTCCCCAGAGCATCATACAATAGCCATAAAATACATTGCTGATGCTAAGTCACAAGATTCCATTCGCGTCACAATAGAGGCTGACAGCACTGTTGCCTATACCACCGACGAACACCATCCCTTCATGTTTCATGATATGTCGGACGGACGCAGGGTGCGTAATGTATCACTATCATCTGATGGCACATACATCATAGTGACCTATCAGAATACAGAGCGTGGTGGCAATTCACAGTGGAGTAGAGAATTGCGTGACGTAAAGACAGGGCGGCTGTTGTATATCCTCAGCCGTGATGCACGATGGATGCCACGTTCTGTTGCGTATATAGAAGAAGAGTGGGATGCTGGCCATAAGCACCTGATAAAAGTTGACCCCAAAACAGGTGAGCGCAGTCGCTTTGCTACTGATGTGCCAAATGGCGGATATACCATCAGTCCTACAGAAGACTATCTCATCATAACTGCCGACGAAGAAGGTCCGAAGGAAGATAATCAGGTTTATGAGGTGGTTGAAATGAGCGACAGGCAGTCAGGTTGGCGAAGACGCACCTATCTCATGCGCTATGATATTGCAACAGGTCTGAGCCAACGCATCACCTTCGGCAACAAGGGCGAATACCTCTATGATATTTCTCCTGACGGCAAGAAACTGCTTATAGGTTCCAGCCACTCACGTCTGACGAAACGCCCTACCACAGTTCATGACATTTACATAATGGATGCCAAGACTCTTGCTGTTGACACCCTTATCACAGCAGGCGAATTTTTTGACCATGCGGGATTCTCACCTGATGGTAAGCAACTGTTGTTTAGGGGTAATCCGGAGGCTTTCAACCGCATAGGATGTCAGTTGCCTGCTGATGTAACACCAAGTTCTGCAGAATACGAACTTTTCCTGTTCGATATCGCTACCAAGAAGGTAACACCTCTGACAAAGGACTTCGACCCATCAGTCAATAACTATGATTGGTCCTTGGCAGACGGACAGATATATTTCTCTGCAGAAGATCGCGACTATGTCAGCATCTTCAGGTTAAATCCTTCAAAGGCCACAATCGAGAAACTGCCGTTAGAAGGCGATGACATCTATCGCTTTGATTTGTCAACACATTCGCCCACGATGGCGTGGTTAGGCTATAAGACTATGGAGCAGGCATCAGCCTATGTTGTTTCTCTGCAAAACCTGAAGAAAGCAAGATGTCTCTTTGACGGCAAGACGACTCTCGGGAAAGCCGAACTGGGCTCCTGTCAGGATTGGAACTATGTCAACTCCAAGGGCGAAACGGTATATGGACGCCTCTATCTGCCAAAGGATTTTGATGCTACGAAGAAATATCCTATGATTGTCTATTACTATGGCGGTTGCTCTCCCACTTCCCGTTCCTTTGAGTCTCCCTATGCTCCACAGATATGGAATTCTTTAGGTTATATTGCCTATATAGTGCAACCCAGCGGTGCAACAGGCTTTGGTCAGGAGTGGGCTTCACGCCATGTGAATACTGCTGGTCAGGGTCCTGCCGAAGACATCATCGAAGGGGTGAAGAAGATATGCGAAGAGCATCCGTATATAAATAAGGAGAAGATTGGTTGTATGGGCGCCTCTTATGGCGGATTCATGACGCAGTATCTTCAGACGATAACCGACATCTTTGCCTGTGCCGTAAGTCATGCAGGCATCTCCAACCACACCAGCTACTGGGGCGAAGGCTATTGGGGCTACAGCTATAGCGAGGTATCTATGGCCAACAGTTACCCTTGGAGCCATAAGGACTTGTATGTCAATCAGTCACCACTCTTCAATGCCGACAAGATACATACTCCCCTACTCCTGTTGCATGGTGATTCTGACACCAATGTGCCTATCATCGAAAGCCTGCAGATGTTCACTGCCCTGAAACTATTAGGGCGCGAAGTAGCGCTTGTAGAAGTAAAGGGAGAGAACCATCACATCCTCGATTATGCCAAGAAGGAAAAGTGGCTTGCAACACAAATGGCTTGGTTCCAACGTTGGCTGAAGGATGACCCATCATGGTGGGAGGTTCTCTACCCTAAAAAGAATCTTTAAAGTTTTACTTTGAATCCTGCCATACACCAGAATCCTGGTTGCTTGACAGTACTCAAATCATAATACCTGTACGAGGTGATATTGTTGAGAGACAATGATGCCTCGTATTTCTTTTTTATAAATGACACCTTCGCATCTATAAGGCTGAAGGGCTTGTAGAGCGGTCCCATGCGATCCTGCCACCTGTATGCCACGTCAAAGCAAAGAGTGAAGAGTGAAGAGTGAAGAGTATAGCGAGGTTCTACCGTCACCTTATGCTTCAGATACTCCATAGCATAATTACTCTTGTAGATGCTCACATCGTCATATCTTTTCTGGTCGATAAAGCAATAGCCGGCCTTTACGCTAAGACAATTGATAATTGACAATTGACAATTGACAATTGCTCCTCTGTTGTCGAGGCGGAAGTTTGCAGAGTGGTATTTATCCGTAGGAGAATACATCACCCAGTCAATCATGTCCTTGCCCCAATCGTAGAACATTGAACATTGAACATTGAACATTGAACGATTATATCTGTAGCCTATGCGGAGGGACTGCACCCTTTCGGGTTTCAGGTCTTTGTTGCCTTCGTTTGTGGGCGATTTATAAAACAAATCCGTAAATGTCGGCATTCTGAAAGCAGTGTTATAGCTCAGGAACACATCGCTCTGGGCTTTGGGCGTATTCCACACCCGATACTTCATGTCAATGCCTGGGAAGAAGTGGAACTTGCTGTCATAGCCGCTATTATGGTTAGCCACAACACCCATAGAAGCCGTAAACCTCTTATATATTATGTTATGCTCCAGAAACAAGCTCACCTCCGTTCTATCGCTATGAAATGTGCGTCGGATGCTCTCATTGCGCACCTCCACTCCAAAGGCTGTCTTTCCTAATGACCAATCGTAATCGCCATTCACCTTTCCGCCAATCACATTGGTGCGATGGAAGTTCTCCCCCACTCCAGAGCCACGAATCAGCTGAAAATGGTCAGTGTTAAGATTCCAATACGGCTGCACCAGATATTGGAAGGCAGCCCCCTCCCGTCCTCCCCGAGGGGAAGGGATGTTTCCCTTAATTTCCAAAGAAGCGAAGAAACGCCCATTACTCTCATACTGGTTAGGATAGGCAGCAGAATAGAATGTATTTGCCCCATAGCGCTTTGCTGTAACTCCGGCAGTAAGATGAAAGTTGAGTGTTGAGAGTTGAGTGTTTAGAGAATAAAAGCCCTGCGACTGGCGGAAGTAACTATTCTCTGTCCCACCATCGCTCTGCCTGTAACTGGCAGAAAGGCTTTGACCCTTACCAGCAACACGTCCTGTACCGCCAAAAGTACCGAAGCTGCCGCCCTCGAAAGAAAGTGAAGAGTGAAGTGGGAAGAGTGAAGAATTAATTCCTAATTCCTCATTCCTCATTTCTAATTCTCCTTGACCTCCTTTAGTCACAATATTCACTGCCCCATTAAAGGCCGAAGCGCCAAAGACACGCGACGAAGCCCCTTCGATAATCTCGATGCGCTCAATATCCTCAAGAGAAACGGGGAAGTCGGCAGAGAGGTGTCCTGTTTGTGGATTGCCTATGTTGACACCATTAAGCAGAATGGCAATCTGGTCGAAAGTACCTCCACCGATGGAGATATCCGTCTGTACTCCAAAGCCACCACGCTGACGGACATCCACGCCTGTGGCCATTTTCAATGCGTCGTTAATGGTTGTCACTGCCGCACGATGAATATCATCGCTCGTAATGACAGTGACAATCTTTGCCGTCTCACCCTCGGTAAGCGGCGCCCTCGACCCTAAGACAACGACATCATCCAAGGTTTGGGCCTCACGAACAACTGTGTCCTTGGCCAGTTCCTCAACAACGCTGACACCATTCGCCATAGCATGAGAGACAACAGCAACGCTGAGAACACCAATCAACACCTCACGTCCCAAGACAGAGAAAAGAGCATACCCTTTTCTCGAAAAACGCTTGAAACGTAATCGGCTCTGCTGATTGGCCTGTCCAAGAAAGCTTGTACGTAAAAAAAACTGTTCTTTTTTCATAAATCAGCCGCGAAGGTACGAAAAAAAAACGAAAACGAAAACGAAAAACGAAAACAAAAATGAGAAAAGCGCCAAATAACCAAACAATCATATCTACGAGGTTTTAAAATCTACAAAAATACTTACAGAATTTGCAAAAAACAACATTTAGACATCCGAAACGCATGTGTTTTGATTTTTTTTTGTATCTTTGTTTGCGAATATCTATATATCCAAACAATATAACATTTATGCTTAGATATAAAAAGAAACTCCAAGTTGCAGAAATTGCAATTACAGCCGTGTCAGCAATGCTCTCGGTAGGTGTAATGATTTATGCCGTTGCCCTTTTCGGATGGCAAGAGGCTGGGGAAGAAATAATCCTTAACATGTTTTACATTGCCTGCATCGTCATGATGTGGATGTACCTCTTCAACCGTCTCTCTACACAGCGGTTCAATTACTGGAGCTCGATATGTGTGTGCATAACGATATTGTTGCGCGACATCCTCTTCCCACCGCCACTGGCTACTTACGCCCTTCATCTGGCGTGTCTTACGCTATCAGTATGGTTGGTCATGATGCTCACCTACTTCTATGCACGCAAGGAGTGGAAGAGTTACACAAAGAACAACCTGTGGTTCATCTTTATTGTTGACGTAGCCATTGCCGCACTTTACAACTATGACATCATGATTGAGGACACAGGCGAACTAAAGACTTTTCTCCTGACAGAAATATGGATTCGTCCAACACTCACCTACGGATTAGTGGCATGCTTCATGAGAGAAGATAACAATAACGAATAACTAAAGACGAATATAATAACCTGACAAGTATGAAACAGACAATTATTCTCGGCAACATCATTACGATGGATGAGAAGCGGCCCTTTGCTAAGGCTGCATTAGTGAAAAACGGTGTGTTTGCCTATATCGGCAGCGCAGAGGAAGCGAAGAAACTCGCCAGTGCGGACGCACAGGTACTGGACTATGGCGACAACTACATCTACCCTGGCTTCATAGAGTCGCACAGCCACGGCCATCTGGCCGGCGACCGCATGATTGGCCAGGCGCACCTGATGGATGCAGGAGGTACAGACTATGCCAAGTACCGCGAAATCATCAAGGACTTCATTGCGAAGAACCCAAACCGCAGCTTCTACCTGGCCTCGGGATGGATAGAGAACGAGGAATACGTCACCAAAGCATATCTTGACGAGATCTGCTCAGACAAGCCTCTGTTCATGCATACCGGCGGTGGACACTCCATGCTGCTCAACACGAAGGCACTGGAGTGGGCCGGCATTGATGCCGAGTATGCCAAGAAAACAGGCTACGACCTCGTGCATGTCGACAAGAACGGCGAACCCGACGGCTACGTCTGCGAAGCCCCCGTATTCGAAATCGTGCCAAAGTTGCCCGTTACCCTTGAGGATGCCAAGAACTTCCTGCTCGCCTGGCAGGATTACGCCCTGCAGAACGGCTATACCGCCGTCGGCGATGCCGGTGCCGAGGTGGCCTGCCCACTAAGCCCCCAGGCATACTATGAACTACAGAAGGAAGGCAAGCTGAAGCTGCGCACCTACGCCTATATGTATGTCACCGACAACATTGAGAGCCCCAAGGCAGAGATTGCCCGCATTGCTGCCCAGCGTGCCCAGATGAGCGGTGAGTATTTCCACATCCTCGGCCCCAAGGCGTTCCTCGACGGTGTGACCGAGGCACATACGGGCTGGCAGAATCAGGACTATCTCGACCAGCCTGGCTACCACGGCGCAGAGCGTTTCAACGACCACGACAAGATGGTAGAGATGATTGTCGAGGCCGACAAGGAAGGCATGTCCGTACACGTTCACTCCGAGGGCGGTGGCGCTACCCACTTCATGTTGGGCTGCATCGAGGACGCAGAGAAGATTACGGGCGACCTGGATCAGCGCAACGTGCTGGCACACCTGCACTTCGTCACCGACGAGGATATCCGCCGCATGGCTGCGACAGGTTCCGTGCCTGCCGTTGCACCCTTGTGGACGCCTGCATATCCCGGCATGTATGACCAGGAAGTCATCTATGTCGGTAAGGAACTGGCAGACGAGTCTTACCCCATCAAGTCGTTCTATGATGCAGGTGCCAACGTGGTGTTCCACTCCGACTATCCCGTTTCTCCGCTGATGAATGTAAAATACAGCATCTATTCAGCAGAAAAGCGCGACTATCCCAAGGATGCGTTCGGCGGCACCACCTCTCCCCGCAACATGAAGGAGGCCATCACCCGCGAGCAGTCGCTGAGAGCCATGACCATCAACGTTGCCCGCCAGTTCCACCAGGAGCACCGGATGGGTTCCATCGAGTTCGGCAAGATAGCCAACATGGCGGTGTTCGACTGCGACTTCCTGCACGACGACATCGAGAAGGTAGGCAAGGCCAACATTGTGGCAACCATCGTGGACGGAGAAGAGGTTTACAAAGCATAAGGCTTCTTTATACATACCAATTTTACGGAATTTGCACAATAAACCGAAAAAAATTTGGTTTATTGTGCATTTTTTTTTAATTTTGCACCCGCAAATTTGGGATTTGCTGGTGCGAATTGAAAATAGCTTAGGTAGAAGAAAACCCTAATTAAAAAACTTTTTTATGTATTACATCAGAAAAACTATGGAGATAGCCGGCTGTCATCAGCTGAAGCTATCGTACAGAAGCAAATGCGAAAAACTGCATGGTCACAACTGGGTTGTCACCATGTTCTGCAAAGCCAAAGAACTTAATCAGGATGGTATGGTGATCGACTTCACACAGGTGAAGGAGAAAATTCACGGATACCTCGATCACGGAAATCTTAACGAACTGTTGCCCTTCAACCCAACAGCAGAGAATGTAGCACGCTGGATATGCGAGCAGATTCCTGAATGCTATCGCGTAGAAGTGCAGGAGAGCGCAAGAAACGTTGCCATTTACGAAGAAGATGAGGATTAACGAAATTTTCTATTCCCTACAAGGGGAAGGCAGTTTTACAGGCACTCCGGCAGTATTTATCCGCTTCAGCGGCTGTAACACGAAATGTCCTTTCTGCGACACTCAGCATGAGGAGTATGTAGAGATGACAGAGGATGAGATATTGGCAGAGGTGAAGAAATATCCTGCCAACCACGTTGTCATAACTGGTGGAGAACCAACGTTGCAGCTTACTCCTTCGCTTTGTCAGAAGTTGCAGGAGAACCTCTTCTTCGTGCAGATAGAGACAAACGGAAGCGTAAAACTGGACAGTAAATTCAACCTGAAGGATCAGGAAGAGTCACTCATCGACTGGGTCACATGCTCGCCAAAGAATCTCCCCATCAAGATACAGAGGATTGACGAGTTGAAAGTACTCTTTGACGGAGAGCAGCCTATGCTCTACATGAACGACCTGAACTTCTATAATCACCGCTTCTTTATTCAGGAATATCGCCTGCAGCCATTGGATGACAGACAGCCGGCCGAGATTAACAGGCAGAAATGTATTGACTATATTCTAAGAAACCCACAATGGACATTATCACTTCAGACACACAAGATACTCAACGTGAAATAGAGCTGAAACAGGCTATTCGCACTATTCTCACATATATAGGAGAAGACCCAGATCGCGAGGGCCTTCAAAACACGCCTGACCGCATCTGCAGGATGTACCACGAGATTTTCCGAGGTTATGATGCCAGCAGGAAGCCACGCATCACAACGTTCAAGAATTCTGCACACAGCGAGGAGATGGTTTTCGACTGTGGCGATTATTACTCTATGTGCGAACACCACATTCTGCCCTTCTACGGAAGATATTACTTTGCCTACATACCAAGTGCCGAGGGAAGGATACTTGGTATTTCGAAGGTAGCAAGAGTAGTAGGCTACTGCGCTGCAAGGCTGCAACTGCAGGAACGCCTGTGCAGAGAAATCATTGACATGATAAGCGAAGCCCTTGGCGGAACAGCACACGGTTTCGCCATAATGCTAAGAGGCAGACACATGTGTAAAAGCATGAGAGGTGCAAAAAACAAAGGCGAGATGACAACGGTTTACTTTACTGGAGACTTCAGAAAAAAGACACAACTGAGAAACGAGTTTTACAACCTGGTAAAGCTACAAGGATAAAAAGAAATCCCCTGCGGAAACAACTTCCGCAGGGGCTAATTCCTTCCTCAGAAGGATAGATTATTACAGGCTGATTGCCTCGTTAGGACATACATCAGCGCATGTGCCGCACTCTGTGCAAGCGTCAGGATCGATAGAATAGATATCACCTGCTGAGATGGCGCCTGATGGGCACTCGTCAATACATGTACCACATGCGATACAATCGTTGCTAATTACGTAAGCCATAGTTCTTAATGTTTTTGTAAGTTTATAATTATATATCTAACACGAATAATCGGTTCATAGGGACTTCTGTGTGCAAAGGTAGTATTTTTTTTATTATATACCTAATTTTAAGTATGTTTTTTTCAAAAAGAAATGAAAAAAATACTTTTTTTATAGTATTCCACACCCTATAATGACAATTTTTAAGTAATATTTTCGTTTATATTAAGTATGAAACGACTTCAATTATATATATCAAGTGTGCTCCTCTTTATGCTTTTCAGCATTTGCACATATGGTCAGTCAATGGAACGTAACGTACAGAACCGTCCATATACTGACTTGCGCCCAATGCATTTCGGTATTGTTGTGGGTATGAACTTCCAGGATATGAAGTTCAAAAATATAGGTCCTCAGACTCTTACTCTGAAGGATGGCAGTCAGATGGCTTCAAATGTTGTCTGCGACCAGAACAACTGGGACCCTGGCTTCAACGTGGGTGTATTGATGGAGACACGCATAAATGAGTATTTCGCATTTAGGCTTGCTCCGCAGTTGTATTTCGGCACCCGCAATCTGGCATTCCGCAACTTGACACAGTCGGAAGCAGAAGGGCGCAATGTAGAAGAAAAACAATCGTTAAAAACTGTATACATAGGAGCGAATCTGGACATTATATTTGCCTCCAAGCGTTTCAACAACCACCGTCCATATATCATGGCTGGTATTGCGCCAATGTTAAACCTGACAAGTAAGGCAAACGATTACATACAGATGAAGAAGTCTGACGTCTTTGCAGAAGTCGGCATCGGATGTGACTTCTACCTACCCTTCTTCAAGCTTCGCCCAGAGCTAAAATTCATGATGGGTCTTACTAATTGTTTCAATTCCAAGCATATAAACGACATGAACAACGCCGACCAGATGCCGTATGCAGCGTCTGTCAGCAATGCGAGAAGCAAAATGTTTGTCTTGTCCTTCTACTTTGAATAGGCGAAAAAAAACGGAGGTCGCATTCTTTGCAGCCTCCGGATATTTTTTTTCTATATTTCCTTTACTTCACTAATACTACGAGGTATTTGCTTGCTCCCCAGAACTTCTGTGGGTCGGTAATGCGAAGTACATATTGCTGCTGAGCATCGAGCTTCAGAGTGTATGAACCTGCAGGATGAGAGGTAAGCAATTCTGCCTTCTTGGAGTAAAGCTTTATCTCCTTATCAACGCGTATATCTATCTTGGTAAAATAGTTCTTATTGAAATTGCCCTGCAGCACCTTACCTTTATGTAATACGTTCTGCTCCTGCAGTTCCTTCTTGGTGCCGAAAACGTAATATGCTGTGTTGAGCTGCTTATCCTGCTGGTCTATCACCTGTGCCTTCTGCTCCGTTTCTTCCTTCAGGTCAGAAACATTAGCATTAAGGTCTGCAACAGTCTGATCGAGTTCTGCAATATGTATATCCTTGCGTTCCAACTCTACACGAAGTTGTTCCAATTCAATATTCTTCTCATCCAACTGCTTCATGAAATTGGTAATTGTCTTTTGCAGTTCCTCGGAACGCAATGTTCCCTCACGCAGTTTCTTTTGGAGGTTCTCTATCAGTTCCCTATTATGCTGCATGCGCTGCTGGATGCTGCGGATACTCTCGCGAATCTGATCTGCCTTGTTAGCGTTTTCGCCATCACGAATAACAGAAACATTGTTTTCTGCTACCTCAATCAGACGGAAGCCTTCTTGTATCTCATTGAAAACGCCAACGAAATCATTTAATTCGTTGTCTTTTTGGTCGATTACTTTCTGAAGGGAATCGACTGTTGTGTCACGAACGGCTTCAGTCTTTTTGTCACTACTACATGAAGCGACAAACAATATTGCCATCACTACAATAGCAAGAGACAATGCGGATAAAGTATTTTTCTTCATGATTTTCTCATTATTTGTTTTATATAGTTGCGCGTGCAAAAGTACAAAGTTTTATTTAATTCTCCAAATTTTTGGATAAAAAAGTCACTTTAACATAAATCCTGACAAGATTCTGCCGCATTTTATATCTCCATGTTGCTCTCTTCGGGCAGAAAAATAGTCAACATCAGTAAATGTATCAATATCGGAGACTATGATATTCCGTTCTTTCACGCCCATTGACGTAAGCTGATATTTATTCAAGGCCTTGAGGTCTATGTGCGGTTTCTTCTTCATGATGACATAATCGGTCATTTCAAATCCAGCCTCAACGAAAGCATCTACCACTTCTTGCCCCACCTCAAAGGAATCCTGAGAGATACCTGGGCCTATAGCTGCTGCGCAATCGGAAGGATTGGTGTCATAGACTTTCTGCATCTCCTGAAGGGTCTTGGTGACAATCCTCAGACGAGTACCTTTCCATCCTGCATGAATAGCTGCTGCAGCATGATGAACCGGGTCATACACTATGACAGGTATGCAGTCGGCTGTACTGATTCCCATGATGATGTTCTTTGCATCGCTTATCAACGCATCCACGCCTTCCAAAGCAGCTTTCCGTTCAGTCAATGAAAGCAGGAAAAAGTCCGATGAAATCGTATAAACTTTATCAGTATGCGTCTGATGAGGATATACTACTCCAGGGATTTTTCGGCCTATCGTTCTGTCAGTAGTAAAGGCCTCGATTCTATTGCCAAGATTATACGTCAACATACTCATAATCCTCCAATTCCTCTATATCCTCAATATCATCCAATTCTTGCAGGTCTTCGATATCCTCGATAGAAACCAGTTCTTCCATTTCGTCCAGTTCCTTTTGCTGCTTATCGCGATGAACCATTATCTCATCTGAGATAACGCCTTGTATCTTGTTCGACTCAGAATTGAGTTCGCGCCACAGGATATCCTTCAACTCATCAATGCCAAAACCTGTTACAGCGGAGATGAATACGACAGTACAAAGGTCTGTCAGTTCTTCTTTCAGCATAGATATCAGTTCTTCATCGAGCAAATCGCACTTTGTTATTGTCAAAACACGTTTCTTCTGCAGCATACCAGGGTTAAACTGCTTCAACTCATTTACCAGCATCTCATACTCTTTCTTGATATCGTCAGTATCTCCCGGCACCATGAAGAGCAGCAGAGAGTTGCGTTCTATATGCCTCAAGAAGCGCAAGCCAAGGCCCTTTCCTTCCGCAGCGCCCTCTATTATTCCCGGGATATCAGCCATAACAAAGGACTTATTCTCCTTATAGGCAACAATACCCAACGAAGGCTCCAATGTCGTAAACGGATAATTTGCTATCTTTGGTCTCGCAGAGGACAATGCGCTTAACAGTGTTGACTTACCAGCATTTGGCAATCCCACCAATCCCACATCAGCAAGGAGTTTCAATTCCATTATTATTGTCATCTCCTGCATCGGCTCACCAGGCTGTGCAAAGCGTGGTGTCTGACGTGTAGCAGAGCGGAACTGGTAGTTTCCGAGACCGCCTTTACCACCCTTCAGCAGTACAATCTCCTGGCCGTCATATGTAACATCACATACGAACTTGCCATCTTCCGCATTATATACGACAGTACCACAGGGCACATCTATATATATATCTTTTCCGTCTGTTCCATGACACTTGTCGCGTCCGCCATTGCCACCATTTTCAGCAAAGACATGCCTTTGGTAACGCAGGTGGAGCAATGTCCAGTAGTTATGATTACCGCGCAGTATGATAGAGCCGCCTCTGCCACCATCTCCGCCATCAGGACCACCATTGGGATTGTACTTCACATGCCTCAGATGCATAGAACCCTTGCCGCCTTTACCAGAACGACATTGTATCTTTACATAATCTACAAAATTTGACTCCATATATATAATACTCTAAACTGTAAACTCTCAACTCTAAACTATCTATGGGACAGATGACGCGAAGCATCTATACGCAGGAAAATAAACAGTAGTATGGTGAATCCCCATAATGAAGAGCCTCCATACGAGAAGAATGGTAACGGAATACCTATTACGGGAGTAATACCCAGTACCATTCCTACGTTAATAAACAGATGGAACAGGAATATACTGGCAACACTATACCCATACACCCTTCCGAAGACAAACGGCTGACGGTCTGCAAGATACATCAGTCGCATCGTCAATGCCAGGAACAGGGAAAGTACGACAATAGCTCCAAGGAATCCCTCTTCCTCACCAACGGTACAGAAGATAAAATCGGTATCCTGTTCTGGAACAAAATGCAGTTTTGTCTGCGTTCCATTAAGGAATCCCTTACCAGTCAGGCCTCCTGAACCTATCGCAATAACACTCTGATGAACATTATATCCCGCACCAGTAACATCTTTGTCAATACCGAGAAGAACATTTATCCTGGCACGCTGATGCGGTTCCATAACGTGATTGAGAATAAATGACGTCGATGCTGAGAAAATCAGCGAAGCCGCTCCGAACAATGTTATCAGCAGATATGGACGGACACGATTATTCAGCCACGCCCATATCAGATTTCCCAATATAACAAGTGTTGCCAATACCTGCAGCCACACGATGTTAAACGGCACAATAAATTTGGAAAAGAACACTAGCAGAACAGTACTACACAAAGAAAAGACTGTTATCTTCTTTGGTGTATCCAGTATTAAAGCATTTGTGATGGTGCTCTTTATAGAATTTGGATATCTGTTACGCACATAATACGTTGGTGACATAGCATATGCACTATAGGTACGTGTCCGTGATTTACTATACACCTGTAACAAGGCTGCAAGGAACAGTTGTATCAACAGCATCACGACAACACTTCCCACGCTGGAGGGGATACCTAATAAGGGTGTCTCGCTGTAGCGTATTCCCACCACGAAATAGACTACCATAGCAAATGCCGTAAAGAGGACGCTGCCACTCATTCCTTCGCGATAGAACATCAGGAAGAATGCCGTAAAGACCAAGGCAGAACCAGTCTCTCGCTGCAGGATTATCAGCAACATCGGAAGCGTCACGACCCCAATGGCTTTCATCATATCACGGTAATTATCCAGGGAAAAGCGATAGCTCGACATTACCTTGGATACTGCCAGAGCCGTCGCAAACTTTGCGAACTCAGCCGGCTGTATGCGAAGAGAACCCAGTGCAATCCACGAACGCGAACCTTTTATCTCATGCGGATTGAATATGGTTAGGAACAGCAAAACCATCATTACGCAATATATCGGCACAGCGAAGGTATCGTACAAACGATGATCCAGCAACAGTATGACCAAAGCAAGTATAAGCGATGTGCTTATCCACACCAACTGCATACCAGAACGTGAGTCGAAGGATAATATCTGTGTTTCGCCAAAAACATAAGATGCTCCACAGACGCTGAACCAACCGAATACTATCAAAAGAACATAAATCATGCATGTCCACCAATCAAGATGATGGAATACCGAGTTATCACGCGCTTTTAATGGCTGTCCTGAAAGAAGAAACATCTAACTATATTAAAATTCTGTGCAAAACTACTAAAAAAACACGAAAAAAACAAAACTTTTACTCATACTCTATCTACTTTATATTTTTTTTACTAACTTTGTATGCGGAATCGACACGGTTTCCTTAATACAAAATAAAAAATATAACATGAAACGAGTAACCCTTGGGGATAAGACTTTTGAATTATCAATTCCAGAATCAGAGATTCTAAAAGCCATTAAGAAATGTGCAGACAGGATTTCTGTTGACTATGCGGATAAGAATCCAATGTTTATTATTGTATTGAATGGTGCTTTCATCTTTGCAGCAGATCTGCTCCGAAAGATATCCATTCCATGTCAGATAGCTTTTACAAAGATTAGCAGCTATCAGGGAACAGCATCCACCGAAAACGTAACAGAACATCTGCCCGTTACAGAGGACCTGTCCGGACGACATATTGTAATCATTGAAGATATTGTTGAAAGCGGATACTCCATGCAATATCTTACACAACGGCTGAAAGAGGGCAATCCTGCCAGTATTGAGATATGCGCTTTGTTCCACAAGCCGCAAAGTAACAAAGTACCAGGCCTTACCGTCAAATACGCAGGTATGATATTGCCTGATGCTTTCATCGTAGGCTACGGACTTGATTACAACGATATGGGCAGATCATTAAAAGATATATATTCTTTAGTTGAATAAAAGCATATGAAAAACATTGTAATTTTTGGTGCCCCAGGTTCAGGCAAGGGCACACAGAGCGATAAAATTATCGCAGAATTTGGTGTAGCGCATATATCCACAGGCGATGTACTGCGCAGTGAAATCAAGGCAAATACCGATTTAGGGAACATTGCTTCGAAGTACATTCAAGACGGCAAACTCGTTCCTGACGATCTGATTATCAACATGCTTGCCAAGACACTGGACAAGCTCATCAGGGATGCGAACATCTGTGGCGGGCACAATCTGCCAGGAGTCATCTTCGACGGTTTCCCACGCACCATAGCGCAGGCTCAGGCCCTTGACGAGATGCTGGCAGAACGTGGCGAGCAGGTGAACTACGTAATAGGTCTTGAGGTAGATGACGCGGAACTCATCAACCGCATCGTTGAACGCGGAAAGACCAGCGGCAGAAGTGACGACAACGTTGAGACGGCTAAGAAGAGGCTTGAGACATATTATGCACAGACATTGCCACTGAAGGAATTCTATGTTTCGCAAGGCAAGTATGTCAAAATCAACGGCGTCGGCAGCATTGACGAGATATATTCCGAGATACGCAATACGTTGAAGTAACGGTTAGCGGTTATATACGATGGCGCTGGATGCGAAAACATCCGGCGCCTTTTGTATATATCTTAATTTTCGAAGCATCTCCGCGAGCGCGGAGGCACCTTTGTAACCATTAAGTAGCACCAGCGGACACGCGGAGGCAATGCCCGCTACATTATATCATCATACTTTCTCAAAGAGTGCTAAATGCTTACCTTAACACTCTCGTGGGCCTGTATGAAATCCATAAGTTTTCTGTTTATCTTGATTCCAGGTATATCTGATGACATTGATATCGACTGAGGACTGATACGAGAATCTCTAATCGTAAAAGACAGTTTTGTCTCTCCCAATGAGTCCATAATTATCTGTGACAAGTCTTCGAGCATACCCTCTTTTTCGGTTTCTGCATCCATATCAATATTGATAGTGATACTATTTACCGCGCTCTCTGCCACTTCATTGAGGAAATCAACATTCTGGACTTCTAACGTATAGTATTTCTCACCCCCTCGGGCATGTTCTACGCTCTTCATCTTGACAAGAACGGAACACCCTGTACGGAATTTTCCGACCCATTTAGACCATTCTTCACTAAACAGTGCCAATTCCCCCACTCCGCTGAAATCCTCAAGAGTCACAATACCCATGGGGGACCCTTTCTTCGTGAAACCTTCACGCACATTTGTAACAATACCGCCAAAGACCATCATGTCACGCTTTGCCAATTCTGCACGATCTGCATCACGGCCTAATTCTGAGCAAGTCGTATTACAAATGCAATTTAGTATTATAGCATATTCATCCAATGGGTGTGCAGAAAGATAGATTCCGACAAGTTCACGCTCTCTATTCAAGCGTTCTATGGCACTCCATTCCAACGCTTTACCTGGTTTGGGCTTTGTTATTTCTATTGCCTCCAAACCACCGAACAGAGAATTCTGCGCCTCTATTTTAGCATTATTGAACTGCTGGGCATAGACAAGCAGGGCATCAACGAAACTGCCAGAACGTAGATTTGACAACATATGCTGAGGTGGAACCATGTACTGCTCTCTTGACAATCCGAAAGTATCAAGAGCCCCCGCGAGAGCCATACACTCCATTACTTTCTTGTTCAATGCCGATGGTGGTACGCGTTCAACGAACTCGTACAAATCCTTAAATGGGCCGTTTTTCGTCCTTTCTTCTATGATGGCACGGGTAGCAGCCTCACTCATGCCTTTTATTGCCTCCAAACCGAAACGGATTTCTCCATTCTGATTGACACCAAAGTTTGCATACGACTCATTTATATCCGGGCCATACACCTGAATACCCATCGACTTACATTCGTCCATCAGCTTTGTTATCTCCTTGATGTCATCACAACGACGCGTAAGGAGGGCTGCCATAAATTCTGCCGGATAGTGAGCTTTCAGATATGCCGTCTGATAAGCAACCCAAGAATAGCATGCTGCATGAGACTTGTTGAAGGCATAGGAAGCGAATTTCTCCCAATCGCCCCAAATCTTATCAAGCACCTTAGGATCATGACCATTCTTCTTACCACCCTCTATGAACTTTGGCTTCATGGCATCTACGATGTCCTTCTTCTTCTTACCCATTGCCTTACGAAGAGCATCAGACTCACCACGGGTAAAGTTTGCAAGCTGTCGCGACAACAGCATCACCTGCTCCTGATATACCGTAATGCCATAAGTATCCTTGAGGTACTTTTCCATGCATGGGATATCGTACGTTATTGGTTCCTTTCCATTCTTACGCTTGATGAAAGATGGAATATAATCCATTGGTCCGGGACGATAGAGGGCATTCATGGCAATAAGATCCTCAAACACTGTAGGATGCAACTCACGAAGATATTTCTGCATTCCCGCTGATTCAAACTGGAATGTGCCAATAGTTTGTCCACGCTGATATAACTGGTATGTCAGCTCATCATCTATAGGAATCTTCTCAAGGTCTATATCAATACCGCGTGTAAGTTTTATATTTTTACATGCCTCCTTCTGCTCGGAAAGCGTCTTCAATCCGAGGAAGTCCATCTTTATTAAGCCTGTTGATTCTATAACATGACCATCATACTGAGTGACAGCCGTTTTTATATCAGGAAAATCAGGATCCGGAGCCGTTGAAATGGGAACATGATCTGATATCGGGTCTCTACATATAATAAAGCCACAAGCATGAATACCGACATTACGTACAGTACCCTCCAACATTTTGGCATACTTAATAGTATTAGACTCTCTTGAATCTATTGAGGACTCTGCACGAGCGATTTCTGGAACAGACTTTATAACATTTGGCAAATTCATCTTAAGACCATCTGGCAGCCTGTCCGGGATAGCCTTACACAGAGCATTCGTACGATCAAGAGGGAACTTCTCTACACGTGCTACATCCTTAATAGCGTTTTTGGTTGCCATAGTGCCATACGTTATAATATGTGCACAATTCTCATGACCATATTTATCCATTACCCATTGAAGGACACGACCGCGACCATCATCATCGAAGTCTGTATCTATATCAGGTAAAGAAATACGGTCAGGATTAAGAAAACGCTCGAACAGAAGATCGTATTTTAGAGGGTCAAGACGGGTTATACCAAGACAATAAGCCACAACAGAACCCGCAGCAGATCCACGTCCCGGTCCTACCCAGACATCCAGTTTATCACGAGCAGAGTTGATAAAATCCTGCACAATAAGGAAGTAACCAGGGAAGCCCATTGTTTTCATTATGTGCAACTCGAATCTTATACGATCATCAACTTCCTTATCTAAAGGAGTTCCGTAAAGTTTTGCTGCGCCCTCATAAGCTAACTTTGCCAAATAATCAGCCTCAAACTTTATGCGATAAATCTTATCATAGCCGCCCAACTTTGCGATTTTCTTTTCCGCCTCTTCTGGTGGTAAAGGATTTTCACCATTCTCATCGCTGGTAAACTCCTTATATAACTCTTCTTCTGTGAATTTTTGTCTCCACTGTTCTTCTGTACCGAATTCTACTGGAATTGGAAAGAACGGCATGATAGGGTCAGACTCCAGGTCATACACCTCAACCTTGTCGAGTATCTCGATTGTATTGTCCAAAGCTTCTGGGATGTCTGAGAAAATATCCCTCATTTCGTGCTCCGTCTTGAACCATTCCTGCTTAGAATAGAGCATGCGATTAGGATCGTCAAGATCCCTTCCCGTACCTATACACAACAGATGGTCATGAGCCTCAGCAGTCTCTTTGTCAATAAAGTGACAATCGTTTGTACATATTAATTTAATATTGTACTCACGCGCAAACTCTATCAGTATTCTATTAACCTTTTGTTGCAATGGGAACGTTTCCCTATTCGCTCTTTGGTTGGGATCTTTCACCTCGTGACGTTGGAGTTCAAGATAGAAATCATCTCCCCATATTTTTTTATACCATTCGAGTGATTTACGTGCTCCTTCTATGTCACCAGCGAGAATCTTTTGAGGAATCTCTCCTCCAATACAAGCGGAACATATAATCAGATCCTCATGGTATTTCTCCAACTGTTCATGATCTGTACGTGGACGATGATAGAAACCATCGACCCATGAATTTGACACAAGTTTTATCAGATTACGATATCCATTGGCATTCTTTGCCAATACAATTAAATGCCAACCGCTGCGGTCCACCTCTGGCAAGTCTGTTTTATCCATTCCACGCCTTGCCACATACATTTCGCACCCGAAGATAGGTTTGAAAGGCGCTTTACCCTCTTTTTTTAAGTCCTTATTTGCCTTTTTAACCTCATCAAACAATTCCTTGACGCCAAACATGTTTCCATGATCCGTAATGGCGACACCAGGCATATTGTCAGCAATAGCCTTATTGACTATATCCTTAACCTTGCACTGACCATCAAGCAAGGAGTAATGCGTATGTACATGAAGATGAACAAAACTCATAAGAGGCCCCTAAAATCAAGAAACTTTCTTTGTATCAGCAATAATGCTTAATAATACATATACCACAATTATTAAGCTGAATCCCGAGTAACACAACCGCGAATTACCAGTCTCTACACCCAACAGTATAGACGCAACCAGTGCCACCACAGAAAACAATACAAAACAATATTTCAGTTCATTGCCTTTATATCCCCAATGTTTGAATTTTAAGGCGAACATCGGGATTTCGGCAACAAGTATCCACGATGACAACAATATAGCTACCAACAAAGCAGGCATAAACCACATATATTGCTCAAGGTAGTCTCCGAACCCGACAATCAAGGAACCCCAAAACAAGGCATTTGCCGGTGTTGGCAAACCGATAAACGACGTTGTCTGGCGAGTATCTAAATTAAACTTTGCAAGTCGCACCGCACTAAATGCTGCAACCAAAAATGCCAAATATGGAACTAAAGAAACTATTACTGAGTCATTCAATATAGAAGGATATTCAACGACCTGCAGCTCATAAGAGATAATACTTGAAGGAGCCACTCCAAAAGTCACAACATCTGCCAATGAGTCTAACTCTTTTCCTATTGGTGATGACACGCCGAGCAAACGTGCCACCATACCGTCAAAGAAATCAAAAACAGCGCCCACTATAATAAATAACAGGGCCAAAGGTAAATCTCCTTTAATAGCGAAAGATATTGCAATACATCCGCTGATAAGATTACAGCATGTTATAGAATTAGGGATATGCTTCTTACAAACGCTAAAGTCCATACGCTATATCGTCTAACTAAATTTCATCATGCTTTTTAAGCATGCCTATTATTGTCTGGTTTCCTGTAGTAGATTGACGCATCTCAACACATATCTTTGTGTCAACAGGCAAGAACAAATCTACTCGAGAACCAAATTTAATAAATCCCAGATGTTCGTCGATATAACAATCGTCCCCCTCCTTCGCATAAGTAACTATACGACGGGCCATTGCTCCAGCAACTTGCCTGCAAAGTATATCGACGCCATCATCTGTAGTAATAATAATATCTGTCATCTCATTTTCATCGCTAGCCTTAGGCAACCACGCCTTATGGAAATGACCATTATGATGTTCAACCAACTTAACCTTGCCATCTACAGGGAACCAATTGGCATGAACATTGAAAAGGCTCATAAAAATGCTCACCATTATTCTCTCCTCTTTCAAGTATTTTTCTTCAAACACCTTTTCCAGCACGACAATTTTGCCATCCGCGGGTGCAACAACAACTCCCTCAGTATCAGTCATTTCGAATATACGAATCGGGCAACGGAAGAAATTTAGCACAACGCCCCATGTTATACCAAATACTACAGCAAAAAGGTAAAATGGTATAGGAGATTCGAACGAACGCCACAATATTATTCCAATAGCTATCAAAGCCATTGCACTATACACCAAAGTATCCGTCCCTTCACGATGAATACGGATCTTCTTAAGTTTTTTTATACGTCTTCCCATTCTCGTAGGTCAGCAAACGTTATTAATAGTTACAAGGATTACGCCTTGAATTTTTTAGATAATTAAGTTTATAAAGTTGCGTATTCAGAATTGAGTTCTGAAGAATCCAACTTTTTGCAAAAGTACAGAAAAAAAATGATATGTGCAAACAATTTGTAATTTTATTGTATTTTTTCTATATTATTTCCACCTTCTATATATTATATCGTCGAGAAAAGTGTACCTTCGCCGCACTATGACCGACGAAGAATACATGCAAAAAGCTATAGCCGAAGCAAAGGCCGCGGCAAAAGAAGGAGAGATTCCAATTGGTGCTATTATTGTGGCACAAGGTCGAATATTGGCAAGGGCACACAACCTTACGGAAAAATTACACGATGTTACCGCTCATGCTGAGATGCAGGCCATTACCGCCGCAGCCAATGCCTTAGGTGGCAAATATCTCACAGGCTGTACACTTTATGTTACTGTAGAACCATGTGCCATGTGCGCCGGAGCGTTAGGTTGGAGTCAGATTTCGCGATTGGTATATGGTTGCAAAGACGAAAAAAGGGGATACCAAAAGGTAGCCCCATTATCACTTCATCCTAAAACAAATGTCACCAGCAGTATTCTTGAAGAAGAATGTGCTACGATGATTAAGGATTTCTTTCTTACTCGGCGGTAAGTCCTATACGCTTTTCCTGTATGCGAGCCTTCTTACCTGTAAGATTACGCAGGTAGTACAGCTTAGCTCTACGAACCTTACCAACCTTATTTACTTCAATAGAGTCAATATTTGGTGACTCAATTGGGAAAATGCGCTCTACTCCGACAGTTCCAGACATTTTACGTACTGTAAAACGCTTTTTGTCTCCGTGGCCTGAAATCTTAATTACGACACCACGATAGAGCTGAATACGTTCCTTAGAACCCTCGATAATTTTGTAAGCGACAGTAACAGTATCACCTGCTTTGAATTCAGGGAACTTTTTGCCGGTTGCAAATGCTTCTTCAGCAACTTTGATTAAATCCATGTTCTTACTATTTTATTGTTTTTTAATCCATGTCACGTAGTCGAGTACCAGCGGTGACGTTAACGAAAATCGGCTGCAAAGGTATAAAAAATAATCTACATTATAGGGTTTACCTTATACCGAAGCATGCTATTTTAATATTTTTTAACTATTGCTTCCCTATTATTCCCAACTTTGATGTCTTTAGGAATTTGACGATCTTGTCTATTTCCGGACTTGATTGTACCTGCTGCTCTATTTGTATACATGCATTCAGAATATCATCCTGTCCATGGAAAACCAATCGATAAGCATTTGCTATATGAGACTTTATCTTCTCATTAATACCGCTCTGATCTATAACAAAACCATTAATACCACCATATTTTATAGGATGGCTACCAGCCACAATGTATGGTGGGACATCTTTGGAAAATCTACAACCAGACTGAATCATAGAACAATCACCTACACGTACACCAGGATTTGCTATAACACCTGATGAGAAAATCACGTAATTGTGTATTTCAACATCACCAGCAATTTTTGTTCCATAACCAAGCACATTCTCATTCCCTATATGGACATCATGCGATATATGCACACCTTCCATTATAAAGTTCCTATTACCAATCAGGGTTTTACCCTCTAAATATGTAGCACGACTTATAACCACATTTTCACGAATGATATTACCTTCACCAATTTCGCATATTGTATTCTCACCTCTGTAGTGAAAATCCTGTGGAATAGCAGAGATAACAGCATTTTGATGCACCTTATTTCTCTTGCCCAAACGTGTTCCATTCATAAGACTCACATTAGGGTACAACACACAATCGTCACCAACAACAACATCATCCTCTATATATACAAAAGGATAGATAGTAACATTTTGTCCTATTTTAGCATTGGGACTTATTACTGCCTTATCTGAAATATTACTCATCGTTTATTCTCTGCCCCCTCCTAAGGCGCTATATAGATTAACTACTGCCTGCATCTTATTAAACTCATCTACTACTTGTGATATCTCGGCATTTAGAAGCGAGGATTGTGCTGAGATTACTTCCAAGTATGAGGACGTTCCCATTTTATAAAGCATCAATGTATAGTCAACACTCTTTGCCAGGGCCTCTACTTGCCGACGTTCAAGTTCCTCCATTTCTTTGCTGCTATTATACTCAACGAGGCAATTAGACACTTCAGCTCCTGCCTCCAAAATAATCTGTCTCCATTCTTTTTCCGCCACTTCGTATGACAACTTCGCTACCTTCAACTGAGCTATTAAACGACCATTCATAAATATAGGTTGCGTAAGTCCAGCTACAAAATTAGCCAAAAAGAAGCCAGGATTTGATACCGCGTTTCCCATGCTATTAGTAAACGAACCAGTTCCTGTGATTTTTAAACTTGGATAGAATGCCGACTGAGCTTTTTTAACATCGTAGAAACAATTTGCAAGTTTCATCTCTGCCGCATGTACATCAGGACGAGCAGAAAGCACATTTAAAGCGATACCTGTAGAGAAATTCTCGGGCAAATTCTGATCTGCCAACTTACCTCGAGAAATACTCTGAGCATGCATACCTAAGAGAGTTGATAACGTATTCTCCGTCTCACGTATTTGGCGTTTCATATCTATAATATCAGTCTTTACCGAAAGATTTGCGGCCTGAGCAGAAATCACAGCAGTCTCTTTAGCACCTCGCAAATCCTTCTGCAGTTTCATCATACGATATGTTTCGGCAGTTAATGCCTCCATATCATTTAATATTTCGAGCTGACGATCTAACATCAACAATGTATAATAGCAATTCGCTATACCACATATGACCATAGAACGAGTTACATGTTGGTAATCTTTCATCATTTCGAGTTGTACCTCAGCTCCACGTTTAGTTGCCAATATACTACCAAATATATCTATTGTCCATGACGCTGATATGGGCATAGCATACGACTTGTTCCAGTCACCTTTTTTATCTCCAGAAACGACCTTTGCCAAAGTACCAGAAGGTGTGAATGTTACTTGTGGCAAGAATGCCAAACGAGCAGCTTTCAATGCGGCCTCCATCTTTTGAACATTTGCTGATGCTTCAAATATATCGACATTCTGTTCTAATCCCTTCTCTATAAGAGTACGCAGTTGAGGGTCAGTAAAGACTTCCTGCCACTTTACTCCACCAAAGCCTACGGAATCAGCACCTTCGATCCCAGCGGCATCACGCAAAGCACTACTTGTTGCTGTTGCATGAAGCAGGCTGTCCGGACGTTCATACTTTGACCACAAGCTCTTACCATGACTACATGACATGATAGAAACCACAAGCATCATAAGACAAACAGCATAGACTATCCGTTTTTGATACATTCTATATTTTCGATTATTTTTCATCATTCACTCCTCCTTATCATTTTACATAATTAGGATTGTTCTCACTAATTGCGTCACTGATAGCACCAGCTGAAATTGCGTACTGCCTCAACTCAGAACTTACAGCAACATTATCGTCTTCGAACTTCATCGGCCTGATCTTCTCCTGAAGAGATTGGAAGATGACGAACAAAGTAGGAACAACAAAAAGCTGTAAGATAGTACCAATCAGCATACCGCCTACAGCTGCGGCACCCAGCGTCTGGTTACCATTCTTACCTACACCAGAAGCAAACATCATAGGCAACAATCCGATAACCATAGCCAAGGATGTCATCAAGATAGGACGCAGACGGGCTGCGGCGCCCAGTACGGCAGACCATGAGATAGCCATACCCGTCTGACGACGCTCAAGAGCGAACTGTACAATTAGAATGGCATTCTTTGCCAACAGACCAATCAGCATAATCAGCGATATCTGCATGTAGATATCGTTAGCATGTCCGAAGAGATTGGTAAATAGGAAACAACCCGCTAGTCCAAAGGGTACAGACAGCAGTACAGACAGTGGCAGGATGTATGACTCATATTGGGCTGACAGAATCAAATAGATGAAGATGAAACAGAGCAGGAAGATGATACCTGTAGTGTTGGACGCCTTCGCCTCCTCACGTGTCAGACCAGAAAAATCATAAGAATAACCGGCTGGCAGTGTCACTGCAGCCACATCACGGAGAGCCTGAATAGCCTCACCAGTAGAATAGCCATTGGCAACCGTACCTGTCACATTAATAGAGGTATACAGGTTGAAACGATTTATGTTAGACGGACCATAAACACGCTCCAGATTACAGAACTCCTTTACGGGAGCCATACCCTCAGTAGTACGCACATATATGCTATTTAGTGAAGCCTCCGTCATACGGGTTTCAGGTGCGCCTTGGATCATCACACGATAAAGCTTACCATAGGCATTGAAGTTGGAGGCATAAAGTCCACCATAGTAACCTTGCAAGGTAGAAAGGACTGTAGCTGGCGAGATGCCACTCTGCTTACACTTGGCCACATTCACTTTCACCATATATTGTGGATAGTTTGGATTGTAAGATGTCTGGGCTGCCTGGAACTCAGGACGCTTGTTGAGCTCAGCCAGAAACTCCTTCACAATATCGTAGAACTTGCTCAGGCTACCACCAGTACGATCCTGCATCACCACTGATATACCACTGTTCAGAGAATAACCAGGAATCATTGGAGGTGAGAATGCCAACACTTGGGCATCCTTGATATGTGATGTCTTGATGAATATCTGGGCAATCACACCCGTAGCATCGTAGGGATTGAGGAAGAAACGATATATACCGTCACCTTCCCACAGTCCACTGATCTTCCACCACAAACCCTTCTGACGCTCACTGAACGGTTTCAGTTTCATAATAAACGTGGCCTGATCGGAACCAGCACCTGCGATGAAATTGTAACCCTGAATTTGCTCACGACTCATGATAGCCGGATCAGCAGCCAGGATGGAGTCAACCTCATCAATAATCTGACGCGTACGAGCCACAGAGGTAGCAGGAGGCATGGAGATAGTACAGAAGATGGTACCTGTATCCTCATCAGGCACAAGACCACTCTTGGTGGTAAACATCATGACACCCAGCACAACAATACCTACCAATACCGTAGCAATGATAGTCAGTGGCTTGCGCACCAGTTTCTCCAGGATATTCTTATACTTACCGATAGTCGTATCAAAAGCTACGTTGAATGACTGATGGAAACGATCCACACGAGACAGTTTCTTTTCATGTCCTTCGGCATCGTGGGGCTTCAGGAAGATAGCACAGAGTGCAGGTGACAAGGTCAAGGCATTCAGAGCCGAGATGATGATGCTGATTGCCATCGTCACACCGAACTCACGATAGAATGAGCCCGAGGTTCCACCTATAAATGACACCGGCACAAACACAGCTGCCATCACAAGAGTGATGGAGATGATGGCACCGGAAATCTCGTTCATGGCATCAATAGAAGCCGTCAGCGATGACTTATAACCCTGATCCAACTTGGCATGCACAGCCTCAACCACTACGATGGCATCATCCACCACAATGGCAATAGCCAATAGCAAGGCGGAAAGTACGAGTAGGTTGATGGAGAATCCCATCATATTGAGGAAGAAGAACGTACCAATCAGAGACACAGGTACAGCAATTAGAGGAATCAGCGTAGAACGCATATCCTGCAAGAAAATATACACCACAAAGAACACGAGTGCCAATGTCATGAAGAGCGTAAATACTACCTCCTCAATAGAAGCATACAAGAACTCTGTCACGTCGTAGTTAATCTTATAGATCATACCTGGTGGGAAGAGTTTCGCCTGTTCATCAAGTTCCGCCTTCACCTGCTTGGCAATATCGTTAGCATTAGAACCAGCAATCTGCTGTACCATACCCATCACAGAGGGCAAGTTGTTGTTTCTCATTGAGACGGAATACATCAATCCGCCCAACTCGATACGTGCGACATCCTTCAGTTTTAGTGTCGTACCATCGGGCTTACTCTGAACGATGATGTTACCGAACTCTTCAGGAGTCTTCAAGCGACCTGTATAGCGCAGAGAATATTCAAAAGCCACATCCGATTGTTCACCAAAGGTACCAGGGGCAGCCTCAATATTCTGTTCTGCCATCAAGTTGGCAATATCACTTGGCATCAGGTCATGCTGCTTCATCACATCAGGCTTCAGCCAGATACGCATTGAGTAGGTCTTCATACCAGGGCTCATCACATCACCTACACCCTGAATACGCTTCAAAGCCGGTATAATGTTGATGTTGGCATAATTCGTCAGGAATTGGTCGTCATAACGTCCATCGGATGTTAGGGTATACATAATCACCTGAGAGGACTGACGTTTCGTCACCGTTACACCCACACGCGTTACCTCAGCAGGCAGAAGGGCCTGTGCCTGAGACACGCGATTTTGCACATTCACAGCACACATATCGGCATTCATACCCTGACGGAACATTACAGTAATCTGAGCCGAACCCGACGAAGCCGTAGAGGTCATATAATCCATTCCCTCCACACCATTGATACTTTCCTCAAGCGGCGTGATCACAGAATTCTTCACAGTCTCGGCATCAGCACCAGGATACTGTGTCTGCACAACGACAGTAGGCGGTGCAATATTGGGGTACTGCTCTATAGGCAGCGACACCAATCCGATAAAACCCAGCAGCACAATGGCAATGGAAACCACCGTTGAGAGTACCGGGCGTTTTATAAATGTTGTAAAAGTCATATTTTACTTTTTTACTTTTTCACCTTTTATTTTTTCATAGCACCTACGATATCACCAGCACTCATAGCCTTAGCCTGATCGTTAATCTTCTGTTGATACTTCTCTGGTGTAATAGGAACGACCTCCATACCATCATGGAGTTTGGTAATACCATTGGTGATATATTTATCACCTTTTTTCAGGCCATCGGTCACAATAAAAGTATTGCCATCGTTTTGGGGATCCACCTTAATTTCCGTGTATTTCACCTTGTTGTCTTTGCCGAGGATATAGACAAACTTCTTATCCTGCAACTCAGACACGCAACTCTGCGGAATAATAATGGCATCGCTATTGCTACGAGGGATAATAATTGTACCAGAACCGCCACTCTTCAGTATCTTCTCTGTATTAGGGAAAGAAGCAATAAGTTGTACTGAACCTGTTGTCTGATCTATCACTCCGCTCATTTTTGTAACTTTACCTTCATGAGGGTATATACTTCCATCTGCCAACTTCAAATTTACATTTGGCAAACTACCAAGACCTTCCCTTGAAAGAATCATAGCCTCTTTTTCTGTCACAGAGAAGTACACATCCATCGAAGATATATTGGACACAGTTGTCAAAACATTAGAGCCACTAACCAATGCGCCCTTCTTAAAAGGCAAAGTTCCGACCACTCCGTTAGCAGGGCTTTTTACATAGCAAAAAGTCAATTCCTCCTTCGCAGAAGCCAAAGAGGCCTGCGCCTGAGCTAACTGTGCCTGTGCACTCTCATAGTTATTCTTTGAAGTCTGCAACTCGTAATCACCAATTACATTGTTAGCATGTAACTTTTGTGAGTTCTGGTATGTGAGTTTTGTCGTATTTACCTGTTGTTGCGCAGCATTTACAGCAGCTTGAGTCTGACGCACCTTAGCCTGAGCCGTAACATTATCAATAACGAACAATAGTTGACCAGCTCCCACAGTCTGTCCTTCTTTTACATGAATTTCTACGAGGAAACCTTGAACTTTCGGGCGAATTTCCACATCCTGCACACCCTTAACAGATGCAGGATATGTAGATTGCATATCAACTTGCGAAGTTCCAACAGCCTTCACAGGGAATTCATTGTCGCCAAACTGAGGGCGACCACCGCCACCACCGCATGATGCTAACATTGCAGTTATGGCAACAAAAAACATAATTTTTTTCATCTTATTTTTTATGTAATTTCCAATACGTGTGTGATGTCTTTAAAAAACTTTTTGACATTCATTTAGTTTCAAGTTGCAAAGTTACAAAATTCTCAAAGAGAAACACATCCATAATGACATAATTTTATACGTTTTAACATTTTTTACCCCTAGTAATCTTTTTTCTATGTTCTTTTGTACGACTTATACAATAAACCTTTGCGTACGCACGTTATGTATATGATGATTACCGCATCGATTGTCACATATAACCACCATCTGCTAGACTTTGAGCCTGTGTTGAGGAGCCTATTTGCTTCTCCTGTGGACATCGTATATGTTATAGACCACAGCGAAGATATGCTTGAATTAAAGTCGGAATTACAAGAATTTGCAGACCGCGTTTTAAAAGGTGAGCCAGAATTGGTGGCAAAAGTCTCACAGGGGTTTCAACTAATGTATCTTCCCCATAAAAACAACGGCTACGGTGGAGGACATAACGTTGCCTTGAAAGCTGCAATAGAAATTGGTTCGGACTATCATCTTGTAGTAAATCCAGACGTTTGGTTCGGCCCAGAAGTTATTCCTGCTTTGAAAAAATACATGGATGAAAACCACACCATAGGACAAATTATGCCTAAGGTTATGTATCCAAACGGACAAATACAACGATTAGCTCGTTTATTACCGACCCCAACAGATATAATTGGAAGATTTGCATTACCAGAATGGATGATACGCAGAAGAAATCAAACATGTGAATTGACACAATCTGGCTTCACAAAAACTTTAAATGTATCATTTTTGTCTGGATGTTTTATGTTTTTAAGAACCAATGCAGTGAAAGAAATTGGGTTATTCGACGAACGTTTCTTTCTTTATGCTGAAGATATCGACTTTACTAGACGGATGCATGAGAAATACGACACACTTTTTTATCCAAAAGTGTCTATTTATCATACATTTACAAGAGGCTCCAGGAAGGAACTGCGTTTAATGTTCATTCACATCATAAGCATAATAAAATACTTCAACAAATGGGGCTGGTGGCGTGATGCGGAGCGCAAACGTCTCAACAATGATGTAATGAAACAAATCGGAGGAAAAGTAAACAATTAATGACTACCTGATTAACTATGAATAAGACATTCATAACTTTTCATTTATTCCTGTTACTATGTATCGCATCAGTTTTCGCTGAACCAGCAGGAACATGGAGGCTTTATAATTCCTACACAAATATAACAAAAGTTGAGCCATTCGGCAACCACATATTTGTATTGTGTGATGGGAATCTCTTCTCATATAACGCGACAGACCATTCTGTTGCAGAACACAACAAGCTCACAGGTCTTACATCTCAAAACATTATAAATATTGCTGCATGCAAAACGGCAAAAAAATTACTAATCGTATATGAGGACTATACCATAGACTTTTTGCCATCAGACTTTACAAAAGAGGTAACGACTATAATCGGTTTAAAAGAGAAACTCACATCTAAAGATAAAACCATCACAGATATACATATTAATGGGAAATATGCATACTTAACAACGAAAGAACTTGGCATCTTAAAAATCAATACACTAAGTTGTACAATTGAAGAAACATACACGCACGGCGAAGCAATACCTGATGATGAACGTACCACAATGACTGTAGATGAATACAAAGCGTTATCAGGAGATGCAAAACCGGATGGCCCTTCGGATAATAACTTTTTCAGACTCTATCTCAATAATGGCCGGCTGTACGCCACTAGCGGAATAGCAGATGGACCCACCTTGGACGTTAGACCTAACGCCATACACTACATGGAACTTACCAACACAACTTGGAAGGATGTTCCAATTCCAGACGTAGCAGATAAAAGCAGTCCATACAACACTATACTATGTATGGCATTTGACCCTGCTGATGCTTCACATTTCTTTGTAGGAACATCATTCGGAATACTTGAATACAAAGATTACAACATTTTTAAAACATATAATACAGAAAATAGCACATTATCATACAATAATATATTCCTGAATAATACTTTTGTTTCATCTTTACTATACGATAACAATAAAAATCTATGGGCATTCAACGGTTTTTTCAATCTTCTACCCATAAACAAAATGAATGCTTCAGGTAATTGGGAGATTATCAATCGCAAAATAAATAGCATTAATACTCAGAACAGATCCTTAGAAGGAGCATTCATAAGCAAATCAAATGGTTTTTTATGGTTTTCGAATTCCAATTGGGACAGATCAGGACTATATGCTCTCAACATGGACACCTATACATTGGACTCTTATATTGAGTTTATCAATCAAGATGGTCAACTAGTTAATACCAATCCATATTTTTTTCGCCCTGTAGAGGATACCGAAGGAAATATTTGGATACCTACAACAAATGGTCCTGTATACCTTTCAAGTCGGGATATTGCAGAAAAAAACAAGATATTCACCCAACCTAAAATAAACCGCAATGATGACACAGATCTTGCCGATTACCTTTTAGGAGAGGTCTATTGCTATGTCATAGCGATAGACAAAGCTCAAAGAAAATGGATTGGAACGAAAGATGCCGGTGTCTTTCTTATAAGCAATGATAATGCCACCGAAATAGCTCATTTTACAACAGAAAATTCGCCACTTTTATCAAATGAAATATATGACATAGTCATAGATGAGAGTACAGGCATTGTATATATAGCCACCGTCAATGGCTTATGTTCATATCAAACTGACATAACATCTAATTATGGAACTCTTGACGAAGATAATGTCTATTCATACCCAAACCCTGTTTCTCCTGACTACACAGGCCCTATAACTATTAAAGGGCTTTACGATCAATGTCAAATCAAAATTACAACATCTGCAGGATATATCGTACACAAAGGCGTTGTTTCTGGAGGTTCATACCAATGGGATGGTTGTGATCAGAATGGCGATCGAGTTGCCTCTGGTGTATATATGGTTCTGGTAGAAACTCCAGAAGGCTCCAAGGGATGTGTAACCAAAATTGCTATGTTAAAATAATCACATTTGCTACAATGACGCTATCAATACTCATACCAACATACGATTATGTATGCTATACATTGGTGCATGATTTACAGAAACAATGTGAAATAGCTGATAATCTTGACAAATATGAGATTATTGTTATGGAAGATGGTGGCAAAGATCAGGTAAAAGCAATAGCAAACCTTAAAATTAATGACCTACCAAACTGCAGATATATTCGCAAAAAAGAAAATGTTGGCAGAGCATACAATATTAATAACCTGGTAAAAGAGGCAAAAGGAGATTGGTGCATTATTATGGACTGTGATGCACAAGTTATTAGCAATAATTATATTAAAAACTACATCTCAGCCACTAAACAACATCCTGATGGTGATGTTATAATAGGTGGCTTAACCAATCCTACCACCCTCCCCTCTCCGAAAGTTTCTCTTAGATATACATACGAAAAAGATGCAGAACCTTATCGCACTACGCAATACTGTAATGCCCACCCCTACAGCAGATTTTGTACATTCAATGTCATGATAAAGCGGACCTTAATACTCGCCACTCCATTTCATCCGACATTTACAAAATATGGTTTCGAAGACATATTTATGGGGGTAGAATTAAGTCGAAAGAAAGTAAGCATAATATATATAGAGAACCCTCTGCAACATACAGGCTTTGATGACAACAATATTTTTCTAAAAAAAACAGAAACAGCATTGACAATGTTACATAAAGCTGGAGATATGTTGTTGCCATATACAAGATTAGGTAAAGTTGTAGACAAGTGCCATAAGTGGCATATGGAGAATACTTTATATTTGTGCTACAGGATTACTAAACCCTTTCTTAGAAAAAACTTACTGGGGGAAAAGCCCAATATGAGATTTTTTGCATTCTACAAATTAGGCTATTACATTGGACTTACTAAATGAAAATATAATAAGTGAAATTCGCAAAGAGAATTGTTTTAACTTCCTGCGGTTCTTTTTCGCATTGACATTAATTCTTTCACACTTCTGCACATTAACGGAACACGAGCAACTTCTGCCAATTACCGGGAGTACCTCTGTGAAGGCTTTTTTTACTATAAGCGGATTTCTAGTAACATATAGTTTTATACGACGAGACTATAATCTGGTTTCCTATGCAAAAAGGAGATTTGTCCGTATCATGCCAGCATATGCAGTTACAATATTATTCTGTATACTCATCGGATGGATGGTAACAAGTTTAAACACGATAGAATTCTTTTCTTCTAAACAAACATTCAACTATTTTCTTGCAAACATTACAATGCTCAACTGGTTAGAGCCAGAACTTCCTAATACATTCCAAAACAACCCGTGGCCTCAGATGGATGGTTCTTTATGGGCAATGAAACAAGAAGTTCTTTTCTACATATTTGTTCCATTCTTTACTTATTTGGCCAACAAAACTGGTAATAAATGGATATGTTTACCCATCCTAATATTATGCGTCATAATTTACCCTTTTGTTAATGACCAAACACGATATTTCACATATTTCATAGGGGGAATGTTTTTAATGTTATATTTTGACTTATTTAATAAATATTTCATATACATATTTGTATTTTCCATAATTGCAGTTATAGAAGGAGTCCTTGATACACTTGCCTTCCCTATAATAATAGTAGGTATAGCTTATTATTGCAAACCCTTAAACTTTTTTCGTAAGGTTGATAATATTACTTACGGACTATTTTTATATCACTTTCCAATCATACAATTACTAATACATTATGGAGTTGCAGAATATAATCTAATTTTATGTTTCATTCTAACAATAATTGCTACATTTATTCTTGCCACTCTATCATGGTTCTATATTGAAAAGCCCTTGATGAACAAATGCGCATAGTATATGAAATAGAACGCCTATCAACTAATGGTGGCATAGAACGGATTCTCACAGCTAAGGCCTCCTATATGGCAGAACAATGGGGATGGGATATTATCATCCTTGTATTATACAAAGGATGTGAAAAGTCTTTCTTTCCTTTATCCCCTAAAGTTCGGGTCGAGTGTCTTAATATTACTCCAACATATAATATTATCACAGTTCCTCTAGCATTATATTGCCTCAACAAAGCTGTACTGCGACTAAAACCAGACATTTACATCACTTTTCAGCATATAGGAGCTGTATCATGTTTGTTAAATACCCATCACACGAAAACAATATATGAGTCTCATGGAGTAAAGCAAAAAATGATACATCCCTTTGCTATAAATATAGCAGAACGATATGCAGATGCCGTCGTAACTCTTACACAATCCAATGCCGCAAATTTTAATCATGCAAAAATAATTGCCACTATACCAAACTTTTCTACACTCAATCCACAGATGCATCCTGATTATTACACTAAAAATGTAGTCAGCATTGGAAGGGACTGCTGGGAAAAAGATTTTTCTCGGATGAGAAGATTATGGAAGAATGTATCCGAAAAGTATCCTGATTGGCAACTTCATATTCATCACAATACAAAAGATGTAGTAAAGGCATATACTGCAGGAAGTATTTTCATTATGACATCACGGTTTGAAGGGTTCCCTTTGGTTCTTATCGAAGCTATGCAATGTGGATTACCCTGTATCGCTTTTGATTGCCCCTATGGTCCACGCGAGATAATTAATGATGGAGAAAACGGATTTCTAATACCATATGATGACGATTCTTTATTCATCGAGAAACTAACTTACCTGATGGAACATCCAGAAGAAAGAGAACGAATGGGAAAGGCAGCCCAAAAGACTGTAGCAAAATATGACAAAACACAAATTATGAATCAATGGAAAGAACTGCTAACACAACTATAGCTGTTTTTGATTTCGATGGAACAATAACGACAAAAGACACTTTGTTGCTCTTCATTCGATTTGCATGCGGAACTAAAAAATTTTTGTTTGGCATGCTTCTCTATTCCCCTCTTATTATCATGATGATGCTAAGATTATACCCTAACTGGAAATGTAAGGAAAGAATCTTCTCTTATTTCTTCAAAGGCATGCCTTACAATGAATTCAAAAGACTTGGGAATGATTTCGGAAAAAAGTTCTGTAACATTATCATACGACCTTCAATGAAAGAACGACTTCAGTGGCATCTTCGTCAGGGTCATAAAGTGTATGTCATCAGCGCCAGCATTGAAGAGTGGGTCAGACCGTTTTTCCAAACATTAAGCGATGTTTGCGTGCTAGCAACGAAAGTAAAGCCTGACCTCAGCGGATTTGCATCTAACAATTGTTATGGTCAGGAAAAAGTAAATAGACTCCTGGAAATGGAGCCAGAAAGAAAAGCATATACTTTATATGCCTATGGAGATAGCCGAGGTGATAAGGAAATGTTAGAATTTGCAGACTTCTCAACTTTTGTTCATTAAAATGAAAACGGACCTTACTGTTATAATTCCAATATATAAAACAGAAAAGACTCTTAATAGATGTATTGAGAGTGTGCTTCGTAATGCTGTCGATGAAATTATCCTTGTTGACGATGGTTCTCCAGACAATTGCCCCATAATATGCGACAATTGGGGCAAAAAGGATTCTCGGATTAGTGTCATACATAAGGAGAATGGTGGATTAAGTGATGCTCGCAATGAAGGTTTAAAAAGGGTAAAAACCAAATACGTGACTTTCGTTGATAGTGATGACGAGGTTGCTCCAGACACATATATGCCACTCATAAATTTATTGACAGAAAATCCGCATATCGACATTATTGAATATCCTGCACAAATACATATTGGACTGAAAGATGAACATCGTCTAACCTTCCATGATGATATTACTGATATTAGTTCATTAGAGCAAAAAAAGCAAATTTGGTTAAATGACCTTTTTGCTCATTCCTATGCATGTAACAAAATTTATCAGACAAAATTATTTCACGATATTTCTTTCAAGAAGGGAGCACTATTCGAGGATGTATTGATAACGCCATATCTGCTGAAGAAAGTTAATTATTATGCGACATCTAGCAAAGGACTATACCTTTATCATTCTAATTCAACTGGAATAACTCTAAATTTTACAAATTTACCGCAATTACTGCAGGCACAACTACAAATATGTAAAGATATGGGTATAGACATCATGAGCAGAGAAGCTGACAGGCTATATTTATCCTTGGTCAATACCTATATTGACATCTGCCGACATACCAATATCAGTACAAATATCCCTTATAGACGGATATCTTTTTCATCGGCTCAAAACGCCAAAGAAAGAATAAAAATACTAATGTACAATGTTCTCGGCCAGAAGTTTTTTATAAAAATCTTCGTATTGCTGCGCCACCTTATGATAGTCATGGTGCTTGCGAACATACTCTACTGATTGGCGCTTTAGTTCTGGGATAATTTCTTTATGAAGTACTAACTTTTTCAATTCTTCATAAACACTTTCATATGTCGGATAGACATTAACAATAGGTCTTAAGGTTTTTTCGCCTATAATTTTGTAGTTTTCAGGTTCACCACCTGTTACGGCAACGATTCCTTTCGACATTGCCAACAAGGCATTCATAGCTGGGGTATAACTATATAACTGATCCAACAGAACATCTGCTTTTGTCAGCATCTGTTCATACTTCTCATAAGGAACATTTTCCGCTATCTGAAGTGTCGCCTTTTCCGGATAATCCCTTACAATATCTTGAGCAGCCTTTAACATTATATCCGTTCCCTTGATATTCATACGGTCTTTCTGCAGCCCGATGAAAAGACGCACTTTATCACCTACCGAGAATTCTTGAGAGTCCATATTCTCCATTACGACTGGTAAAGGAAAGAAATGCAGTTTTTCAGGATATACGTTATTATAGCAAACCCAATATTCATAAAGAACAGCCACGATAGCATCGCAGTCTTCAGCTACATATTTACAATAATCGGCAGTATTCTTCTCTAAATATATATCACGCAATAATTGCACATTATCATTTTGCATAATCTCGCTGCCTATGCGTTGCTCGCTATATCGTAGAATATTCTTGTTGATTATCTGGTCAAGAATATGATAGTCTTCCCCCACAGAGCACATGACAATCTTTCCGTTATTCCTTCTTATAAAATTGTAGAAAGGTTTCATGTGACAACCACGAAGGGACAGAAACATCGGATGGTTCAACTGAACAATATCATATCCCTTGCATTGCCACAATATTGGCAAAGCCCTGAACAAATAATCAACCAACGCCAGTTTCCCATTTATATCCGTCCTGCGCTCAAAGAGTATGTCATCTACGGGAAATTGACGCCAGCCATATCGTTCAGATATGAGGCGGACCTCATGCCCCCTTTCTCGTAATCCTTTAGCGAGATTACTATGCCACATACTTGGATTTCCGAAAAGCAGGATTCTCATATAGAATTTTTATTCTTTGCTATAAATATTAATCTTCATAACACAACTGCGGCAATGCCTCTTTTATCTTGATAAAGTCTGCCTTATACTGGGGCTCGCGAGTCCACTCCTTCACACTCTTAATGGAAACATCTGGATTAAAGCATGCCTTGGGACGATAATGCTGTTCAGGGGAAAGGTTCAGCAAATTCTCTAACATTGATACTGTTTTATCATAATCCAATACCAAGTCTTCAAAACGAAGTGTTGTATAAGATGAAGAGCCTTTATCAAAATTAGAATATGCCATCCTAACCCACTCTATATAATGCTCTACAGTATCATGGGGCATCCATGATAAATCAAGACGCTGACAGATGCAATAAATATCACGCGGATCTCGATAAACCATTATCTGCTTGAGGTTAGGAACATATCTGCGGAAGTGTTCCGTTTCTATTTTACAAGCAGCAAAGAGTTGATCTAATATCAGAGAATTGCTCTTCCCTGTATAGAAATAATTAAAAATGCTATTGAGCAGTTTCCTACATAGTTTCTGGTATTCCTCCACTGTCATAGCCTTGAGATAATAGATATCCGAAGCATCATAGTATCTACCCATCAAGTGGTTTATCGGACTTCCTTCTGCAGCATTAACTTTATTTGATAATATCTCTTTTACAAATGTGTGAAAATATGGACGAAGTGCAGGATAATCACGATAAAATGGTGAAAAATATATAACATCAAGCAATTGCTTTACTGCAGCATCTCTCCAAAAGTAGTTTTGGCTCAGGCTTTCGTCAAAGCAACGCTCCAACTGGTATAGACCGCCTGTATATCTAAGAATATCTATTTCACATTTGCTTTCCTTGGGGGATGTTTGACTTCCTTCCGGATCTACTGTTCCAATAGCAACAGTATCACGATACTCCCTTATCAAATCTATTACAGCACTAGAACCTGTAGCGCCAAAGCCTTCTATTGATATGATATTATCAAAGAGACATTCTTCGCTCAATTCTGCTGTTTCTTTCATTGATGCCGCATCGTCCCAGAATTTGTTGCGTTTTCGTTCCGCAACCAACTTATAAGGCATGATGTCTCTTATATATAATCTTAATTTTTTCATAGATACCTCAATTTTAATACTGTCAGATTAACCAGCACATCCATAATATGGTTTATCAGCAAGCCAACGCCTGTTCCAGTAATTCCTCCATAGTGATAGCCTAATATTACTGCTGGAACAAAACTCATATATGAAACAGCTTGCAGCAACAGGTATATCTTTGGTTCTCCTGCTGCCATCGGAACAAGGGCTGCAGGAAGATATAATGCCCTAAAGACAAGTCCTATCGAGGCTATCTGAGCCATTGGCACTATTGGTAAGAATTCATCACTTAACAATATTGGAACCGCCCAAGGCATCAGGGCTATAGCAACTATTGTTATAGGAATTATAATGGCCAGCCCAAGTTTTGTCTGTCGAATTATAGCAAGCCGTCTTTGGGCTTTATCCCTAAAAATGCTTGAGAGACGAGGAAAGAAATCGTTTTCTAATGATGCAAAAACAACATTTGAAATCATCAGTGTCAATGTCAATCCTGCACTATATAAGCCCACATCATCCAAAGAACCATTCACATTTATGTATGCTTTTACGCCCAGTTTTCCAAGGTTTGCTATAAAGCCAGCCACGACAAATGAGGATCCCAGCACAAGCATTTGGCGCCCTTTGGCAAGAAACACTTTGGCGAAGCAGAACTTTGGAGGAAAGGCTCTATACGAATATATCATTGTGACAACAGCAAGGGAGAATGTCATCAGCACTAATGCTGCAATGATGCCATCCATTCCCCAGATGTAATATAGCGGAATAGTTGTTGCTATGCCAAGAGCTACATGTAGTACAGACACTCCTGCTATAGTCTTCATCTTCTGCAGGCCTCGCAAAACTGTCATTTCGCCACAGGTGATGGTTGAGAAGGCTACTGCTGGCGATAACATCACTAACTGCCAGACGTGATTGCTATCCGAAAAGAGCATCCAAGACAAAGGATAGGCAAAGACAATTGTAGCCAGCATGCCGAAAACTGCAAGAATCATTATCCAGGAGCGAGTTAACGTAACTGAATCTGCAAGGTTCTCTGTATCACTATTTCTGGCAATCTCCCTCGTTCCGCTCTGATCCATTCCAATATTTGTTGTGGAGTGGATGAACTCGCGGGTTTCGTTATATATGGAGTTCAGACCTACTCCAGCAGGCCCCAGCAATTCGGCAGCAAACTTGGCACGAACCAAATTCATCACGATACTCAGTCCTTGCACGCTACCAAATAGCGTCATTACCTTCAACAGTTTCTTATATGATGAGTCCATTGCGTCTGATTATTATAGCTATCATCTGGAAGACAATAACATGAAAGAGAAAAATCTCCAAAGTATAGTTGCCCAATATCACAAAGTATCTTTGTCTCATCACTTTATCAAGCATCGGTGGAAGCGATGATACTGTAGGAATTATCATCAAAATGGAAGGCCAAAAGATAGCTGCATTTCTAACATGAGACTCTATGTCATTATAGAACCAGATAGCTGCTACCATACATAATATTCCAATGAGGAATAGGCAACAGGATTCCTTAGTATTAATTACTTTATTCCCAACAAACTTGCAAAGCCACATTCCCAGCATAAAGTCCACCAGCCTAACTGGAGCAAAAATATATAGCCAAGCATTTATATCATCTTCAGAAATGTAGTAGCAATACAAAGAATAGAGCAACAATAATACTAATATCCCCAATCTGCTACTTACTATTAAGTATAATAAAGGTAAGAATAACCATGCTGCCAACAATACTGACAAGAACCATGCTACTGCATTACCTCCGAAATATACAGCATGTAGCGGAATCCAACTTTGTATCAACAGCAGTGAAGGAAGGGCATATAAAAAATCTTGCACATTATGCTTCAACAGAACAGCCATTAACCATGAAAGGAAAAATAATGGATATATCTTCCTAATATGTTTTAACAGATATTCTTTGTGACGGAAGTCTCCTTGTTCTAATGCTTTTCCATAATGACGCATCGTGAGATATCCGCTTAATATGAAGAAAAAAGCAACGCCACTATCTCCTCCAGCTTCGAAATGGGGAAAGCCTAAAATACTCAAATGGGAACACACAATGAGCATTATAAATATGAAGCGCAGTATCTGTAATTGTATAATCATGTCTCAGCGAATCATCAATTTATACAATCTGCACGCTATACCTCGTGCGCCAAAGCCTTCTTTCTGCTGTATCAAAGGTTCCATCAAGTGCACCTTATCATCTTCCATGCTGGTGCCAAAGTCAAAGTAATTATAGCCTTCATTCCTGTAATGCTCTACAACATGCGACAGCAGCAAGTCGAGTGCCTTAGTTTTTTTTCCAAAAGGAGTAGATGATATATATTGTGTGCGAACAACCTGAGATGAGTCGTAGATTAAAGTACCTCCTTCCAGATTTCCTTCAGGGCTTACAACTCCATAGCAGAAGATATTCCGGGGGAAAAGGCTCTTTAGTCTTTCCATTTCCTCAATAGTATGCACAGGCTTTGAATTGTATGTTTCACGAAGATTGTCCGATAGAACCGTCCAGAACTGCTTCATAAGGCCTTCCGAATCGCATACTATCTCCCACCCTTCTCTCTTCAGTTTGTTCGCATAGGTACAACGCCTTGGGGAAATATGTAATTCTGAACGAAGATTTATTGCTGACATCAGGTTACATTCTATTATTTCTGCTCCATTTCTCCACAACCAGTAGCTGTCGTCTTCCGATGGTTGCTTGTTGTAAATGGTTGGCATCTGCTTGTAGTACCATTCCTTGATGCCTTCTTCATGCAGAAACTGCATGGTTTTATCAAATATTTCGCCTATTTCTACATTATGCACCTTCTTATTCAGCACTAATCCGCCATAGGTCAAACCTTGATGCGACCATAAAGATTTTCCCCTCCTGTTGGCTGGCAAAAGGGATAACAACTTGTCGCCTTTATAGTACATCAGGGAATAGTCCTCAAAGCGATCCGCATGATATTCCATGTAATCGCGCAAAAAAAGGAAAGTGCCATTCTTGGATTCTCTCACAAAGGAATCCCACTCCGCCTTCTTATCTGCCGTATATCGAACGATATGTATCAAAATCTCTAATATAATCTTCTTCTTCGTAGTCATGACTTGCAAGCACAAGACATAGGGCTCCTGTTGTGAAAGCTCTTTCATGTGCCCAGATGCCTGGAGGCACCAGCAAACCTTGATATGGACGATTGAGGGTTACTACCTTCTCGTCTTTTCCGTCATTCAGATACACCTCCAATGCTCCTGATGCTGCTATTATCATCTGCCAGCATTCCTTGTGGGCATGAGCTCCTCGGTCCTTACCTGCAGGAACATCATATATATAGAATACACGACGAATAGCAAAGGGAACATGTTTCTCTTCGTAGATATATGTCAGGCTGCCTCGAGGGTCTTCTTCCTTGGGCAATTCTATTATCTTGCAATCGCTTAACTCTGTCATACTAAAATAACGTTTTCATCTCTTTTTTATTGCACCATATTCTGGGGCTCTCCACGCAGGAAGGCCTTCACATTCTCCATTGCTATCTGCATCAGGCGTTGTCTGGCTGCTAAAGTGGCCCAGGCTATGTGTGGGGTGATGTGACAGTTTGCAACTTCCAACAGCGGACTTCCGTTTCTTGGGGGCTCTTCAGTCAAGACATCAATACCTGCAGCATATATCCTACCCTTTTTCAAAGCATCAGCGAGGGCTTGTTCGTCTATAAGCGGACCTCTGCCTGTATTCAAAATAATGGCTGTTGGCTTCATCAGCGACAAGGTCTCCTTATTTATTATATGCTTCGTCTTTTCAGTCAATGGGCAATGAAGGCTCAGGACATCCGACTCCTTAAAAAGTTCCTCAAGGGTTTCTGCCTTCCTGATTCCTTCTATTCCAAGTGCTGATATTTCAGCCTCAGTCTTTGAGCTGAAAGCCTGTATCTTCATACCCAAAGAGGCTGCAATACGGGCTGTTGCTGTACCAGTATTGCCTAACCCGATGACTCCGAAAGTCCTTCCTGCTAACTCCATTTGGGGAGAAATTTGGAAAGAAAAGTCCGGATTCATCGACCAATCGCCTTTGTGCACCACTTCATCATGACCTGCTACATTGTTCGAAATATGCAAGAGATGGGCTATTGCCAACTGGGCTACGGACATTGTGCTATAGGCAGGAATATTCGTAACAATAATGCCCTTATCCCTTGCTGCCTTTGTATCCACAACATTATATCCAGTGGCGAGCACACCAATATAGCGCAACTTTGGCAAGCTGTCCATTACCTCCTTAGAGAACACTACCTTGTTTGTCAGCACGATATCGGCATCCTTGGCTCTTTCCACCACCAACTCAGGAGCCGATCTGTCATACATCACAAACACACACTTGCTACCATCTGGAAGCTCTATATTCCTCCAAGGCTCCCAGCTGATGTCACCAGGATTGGCTGCATAGCCGTCCATTTCTACTATCTTCATAGTCATATTATTTATTGTTCCTTATGGTTTCCCCATAAGGTATTCGAATGCAAAGGTACGATTAAGTCGTGAGAAATACAAATAAAAAAAGAATTTTTTATTTTATTGCCATGACGAAGTACCTTAAACCGTAGGTAAAAGATAATATTTTTTTCTGAAATATCCAAAATCATCAGGCAATAGAACTTAAATTATTCTTACTTCTACTGATTTTTATATTTCTCTGCCGAGGAAAAATAATTTACCCCTAAGGAAAATTTATGTTCAAGGGCCTGAAACTACTGTCCAAGGCCCGTAAACTACTGTCCAAGGCCCTGAAACATATGTTCAAAGGCCTTGAACAGAAAATATCCCTAAGGGAAAAGAAAAATCCATCAGGGAGAAAAGAAAAACACTCCGAGAGAGAGAAAAGAAATGGTGTCGCCACAGAAAATGACGACACCAAATACTAATTTAAATAAAAGTTATATTCGGTTATACCTTACCTGTTTTTGTTTATCTAAATAAACTAGTATTACTAAGTTATTCTACTTTGGTGTATCAACTACCTTCTTACCACTGATTTCTACACTCATCTTAACAGCTTTTATGTTGTCCCAATCAAAGCCTAAACTTCTATCTATCAAGAAAGCATTTTGATTAGCAATCGTGAAGGTATATACATCACCCTCTTTCCTGACATTAACTGTAATGGTTTCTTCACCCATACCTTGACGAGAACTTGTAGATAAGTTTGTCCAGCCTGATCCACCTTCCATGAAGTACTCGAAAGTACCAGCATTTGTTGTGAAGGATGCTTGTGACTCATCATAGTTAGGAACAGCAATATACACATGTCCCCAACCCAAATTCTTGTTCTCACCGCCTAAATCTGCCTCGAAATTGAGGGTTCCTTCACTGATAGAAACAGCATTTTCCCAAATGCCGCCTGTAGGAGGAGCTACAAGATATCTCGTATTCAGACCATCACCAGTAACAACTATTACACCAGCAGATGCAGGACTATTACTATTTGCTGTAATATTGACAGTTTGGTCAGCATCAGTAATTTGGATATCCTGTTCTACCTTATAACCATCACCGAACGTTACGATAATCTTGCCAGCACCTCTATAATTTGCAGGAGCCGTGATAGAGAACGAGCCATCCAAATCAGTTATTACACGAGCAGTTTCTATGCCCTTTCCATATGTAATAAACATTGTACATATATTAGAACCAGAGCCCTCATTGATAACCTTACCACTAATTACAGGAGCCTTAGCAGGCATTTGCAGTGTAATAGTCTTTGTCTCCTGAGGATTCAAAGTAACATTCTGCTTTACAATCTTTGTTTCATCAATGCTTGGCCATCCATATTCATCAAACACCTCTGCATAATTACCATAAGCTTCAGAATTTACCTTAATAAGCATTTTTGTATTGCTTGGAACGACACAAGAAGCTATACCATCAGCATTTGTATAAGCTGTACGCTGACCATCAAAATCTACTGGAACACCAACTATAGGATTACCAGCATTGTCAACTACCTTGGCATTTAATGTAGCACGAGCCTCTGGCCAATCAAGGTTATGCCATGAGAAGTGAGTAACAGTGCCCACATAAGCATTCAAAATAGCATCGTAAGTTGCTACGCCCTCTTCTTCCCAAAGACCTTTCTCTTCATTGAAACTCCAAAGAGGAATAGATGGGGTTGCTACAGGGTCAACACCATTAGTAAGAGGGAATGTAAGAGTAGCAGGACTGCCTGGCTGGAGTTTCTGACCTGCATCACCAGTCAACTCAACTGAAATCATACCATAACTTATCAATGCAGCCTCACTCTGGTCAGAACGAATTGCTGATAAATCTCCTGGCATCTTATCAGCAAAATCTGCATCAGCAGGAGTAAGATATGCGCTCTTGGCTGTAACATTTCCTGTATAAGCATTACCGCTCTCGTCCTTAAAGGATGCAGGCAAAGCCACTTTCGTACCAGTATAATCTATATCCAGTGTCTTAGCAGTAGAAGCTGGGAATGTTGTTGTCTGAACCTCTGTCAATGAAACATCAAAATGCTGATTCGTCTGCGTAATTTGGCGCGTAATCGTTGCAAATCCTTCCTTCTCGAACTTAACAGTATTACCACTTACCTGATTAAACGTAAATGCGCCATTATAACCAGTAATTACAGAGGAGGTTCCAACTGTCACCTTCACGCCACTGACTGGAGCGCCCCAATTATAAACAACACCAGAAATAGCAGCTTTCGTAGCTATAGGAGGGATAGGGAGATCCCCTCCACCACCTTGGCCGCCACCATCACTATCACTACTGCTACATGCAGTAAACATAAACGCTGAAACAAAAAGGCTTGATAATAGCCACAAATTAAATTTCTTCATAATTGCTTAGATTTTAATGGTTAGACATATTTTTATAGAATAAAAACACATTAATTATTATATCGTTGGCACAAAAGTATAAACTTGTTAACAAAATTTTATTGCATATTTACAAAACATTGTTGCAAAAATGCAAATTAGCGACGCAATAGACAAGAAAAGATGTAAAATCTTGTATATTTCAATAAAAAAATGTAACTTTGTGACTACTATGATACAAATGTTACTTACAACAGCTCCTTTAATGGCTTGTCTGTTCACAGCCGTTAATCTTTTCCTGGAACAGAAGCGATTAAATCGTCCAAATTCGCCAATGAGATGGCTTACCGTATGGGCTTTAGCAACTACCCTGCTGTATATGGGACATCTGATATACTTTCATAAACA
>CAMJIL010000008.1 GCA_946405805.1 uncultured Prevotellaceae bacterium
AGACTGTTGATGGCAAGGAGTTCAACGCTATCGGTGGCCGTACAAAGTAAAATCTTATAATCTCTAATATTCGTAAGGGTTGGGTGTCTATCTCCCAGCCCTTATGTTTTTTTCCAACGTGGGAATATTTTGTTCCCAGTGTGGGAAAGTTTTGTTCCCGTGGCGGGAAAAATTACAAGTTTTAGGTTTGACTTCGTCGATAATGCTTCTTCAATCTATTTTAGATTTTCTGCTTCCACGTTACTGTCCTGTTTGCAAAAACAGATTGCAGGTAGAAGAAAGGGCGATTTGCAATAATTGTCTTTCTGACTTACCTCGAACTCGGCAATGGCTATTGCCTCAAAATTATTCTGGGGTAGGGGAGAAAAGTTTTGAGGAAGGAGGCTTTGCAAAACTTTTTTGGACGCGATTGCCTGAGCTTACAAAAGCGATAGCTTTTTTGAACTTTCGTCCTAAGTCAGAGATAGCAGAGATAGTTTATGACTTCAAATATCGTGGTATGAGGAATACCGCTGTAGAGATGGGACGAATTGCAGCAGAGGAGATACTTTTATCGGGCTTTTTCGATGGCATTAATGCTCTTGTTCCATTACCCTTGAACAAGTCGCGATATAGAGAAAGAGGTTACAATCAAAGTGAACGCATAGCCTATGGTATAAGTCTTATTACAGGGATTCCTGTAGAGACAGAATATGTGGTTAGGCGTTCTTTCAAAACGTCTCAGACATCCTTGAGTAAAATAGAACGTCCTGATAATGTGAAGGATGTCTTTTGTTTAGGAGAAAAGGCAGACGAAATGCGAGGTAAGCATATTCTTATTGTTGATGATGTTGTCACAACAGGTGCAACAACTGCAGCATGCGCAAAAATTGTCTTACAGATACCAGATACTAAAGTTTCCATATTCGCATTAGGCCACACGACTCATTGAATATTAAGCCTTTGACCTTTGACTTTAGACATTATTGACCTAAATCATCGATAAAAATCATAAGAGTTTAAAAATTTTTTGTTAAAACTCTTGTGAATTTAATTTTTTTTTTGTTACTTTGCACCGGATTGGCCACATGGATCTGTGCATATGGAGTGCTAATATCGTTGTTGGTCGCTATTAACTATCTGATATTAAATAATTTAACATAACTAAACAATATTAACTCTATGAAAAAACCCTTTTTCTATGCATCTCTTGTCTGCGTCTCTCTGATGTGGTCATGCTCTAAGGAGTATGCTGTTCCGGAAGACGAGGCACCAGAGTGGTTGGGTGAGAGTATCTATGGAGAGCTTCAGAATCCAAAGAGTCTTGTAGGTACGTTTACGTACTACATGCGTCTTGCGGATGACTTAGGCTATTCTGAGGTGCTGTCGCGTACAGGTAGTAAGACTATCTTCCCGGCTAACGATGATGCTTTTAATGCATTTTTTGCAAGTGACAATGTGTTTGGTGTACACTCTTACGAAGAGTTAACAGTTCCAATGAAGAAAGCACTGCTTTATGGCTCAATGCTTGACAATGCAATCCTTGTCGGAGGTCTGTCAAATGTTTCCACTAGTGCTACATCTTACACTCAGGGAATGGCTATTAAGCACGCTACTAACGTCAGTGTTATGGACTCTGTTTCTGCAGTGCAGCTTTCAGAAATGCCAACTTACAATCCTTATTATGATTATTACAAAACTCATGGTGGATTGATGGCGTTGTATGACAACACTGTTTCTCCTTTGGTTCATTTCACCAAGGAGTTTATGCTTTCAAACAACATGACCTATGATGCATCTCCTACAAGTGACTTCTCAATCATCACGGGAACCACTTATGATGAAGGAGCTGCATTTATTTTTGACAAGGCGGTCATGAAGCAGAGAGATAATGATACCTATGGAAATGTAACTTGTCAGAATGGTTACATCCATCAGGTAAATGGTGTACTTGTTCCTCCTGGTAATATCGCGCAGATGCTCCGAAATCAGGAGGATACAAAGTATTTCTCTCGAATGCTCGACTACTTCTCTGCTCCATTCTATGCATCTCAGGAAACTGAAGACTATAGAACTGCCAAGAGAGAAGAGGGTGTGTATTCTAATGACTCTATCTTTGCTATTCGTTATTTCTCTGCATGGTCACAGGGGGCTCGTAGCGTAAAGCTGGATAAAGAAAAGAATGCACATGAGGATTATCTCGAATGGGATCCAGGATGGAATGGCTATTATCCAAAGGGCGCTCCAGATCCATTGACTGATATCGGTGCTATCATCGTTCCTGTTGATGATGCTGTATTTGAATTTTTCTCAACAACAGGTAGCTACATCTTTGATGACTACGGAAGCCATCGTACTGGTGCAGTGGTTAATACAAGAGAAAGAATGGGTGAGAACCTCGACTCTCTGTTCAAGGCTCGTCCTTCTATCGTAAAGGATATCATAACTAACTTGATGAAGGCTAACTTCACTGCAACATTACCAAGTAAGTTCAATACCGTATTGAATGACGCTTCTGAGTTCATGAATGAGAATGGTGATCTTGATCTCTCTCATATGAAACAGAAAGCAGATGGTAAATATGACGTGCTTGTAGCAAATAATGCTGTAGCATATAAGATGAACAATTTTATCTCTCCAGCAAAGTATCGTTCAGTTCTCGGTATCTCTGCGGTAAAGAAGGATTACAGCGTGATGAAGAATTTCCTTGAGGATAAGACAGAAGGTGGTTCTTCTTCTAAGTATGGAGCTGATATGTATTTCTACCTTATCTCAATGAAGTCATGGTTCAATCTCTTGCTTCCCAAAAATAGCAAACAGGATGACTTCACAAAGGACTTTATATATCTCGATCCTTCATCGGTAAGCCATAGTGATGGACCTTATTGTCTCCGTTTCTATTACGATGAGGAAGGTGTTTTGCAGTGTGACAGATATGTTAACTATGGTGGAACAGTAGTCATAGACGCTGCAAAGGGTGCAACAAAAGCTTCAAGTGGTGAGTTCAATACTGCCATTCAGGATATGCTCAACTATGCTACAATAGTTCTTGAAAATGGCGATTATCTCGGTAAGAATGGTAACAACTATTATCAGACAAAGCATGGTGGTACTGTATATTTTGATCCTACCACAAATAAGGTATATGGTGGCGTACAGAAGGATGCTTTGAAAACAGGTGGGGCAGTATTTATTCAGCCTTCAAGCGTTATTGATGTCAACGATGAGGAAAATGGTAAGGTATATTGTCTTGACAGACCTGTACAGCCTACAGTTGTCTCTTCTATTGACATGTTACAGAGATATAACAGTGCGGCAGTAGGTGATGGCTTTACCAAATTTTATGATTTCCTTAGAGGTTTCGGTACACACGATGCTGAATTGGGAACAGTTGATCCAACATGGGCTACACCGTCTGCGGTATCTGGTAAATCTGAGATAGACAAATTCCACATGATTGATCTTGCAGGCAATACACTTTCAGAAAAGGGTAACCTGTCATTCCTGAATGCTTATAACTATACTCTCTTTGCTCCTACAGATGCAGCAATGGATATAGCATACTCAAACGGCTTGCCTTCATGGGCTGATTTCGAAGCTACAGTGAATAGTGATCCTGACTTGGCTAAACAGATGGTATGTACTATGCGTGATTTTGTTTACTATCATGTTATCAATGGTACTGTATATGCTGACAATACTATAGCAGCCGGTAACTACTCTACATTCTATTCTGACAAAAACAGTGTCATACAGAAGTTGAAAGTCTCTGGTGGAGGTGGAACACTCGATGTACAGGAAATATATATTGACGGCACGGGTATCCAATATGGACCTACACATTCTGTACAAGAGGGTTCTGCAACTGCTAACATTATGTCAAGAGATATATACCTTGACGATATTCGTAAGCAGGCTACCAAGATGACAGCATCGTCATTTATCACAATACACGGCATCAACACACCGCTCTGCTTCAATAAGACGGGACAATATTAAAATTAAATAGGATAGTAATATGTCAAGAATAAAAATAATAGTCACATTACTACTCGCGATTGTCGCACAAACCTCGTGGGCACAGGGTAGGGTGATATCAGGTACTGTAGAAGACTCTATGGGTCCTGTCATGATGGCCAACGTCGTGGAGCAGGATGGTAATAACCGTATTGTCAATCATACGCAGACTGATATGATGGGTAACTTCTCTATGGAGATAAAGAGCCCGAAGAATAAACTGGTCATCTCTTATGTAGGTAGTAAAACCCAGGTTATAACAATTGGTGAACAAGAGACATTCTCCATCAAACTTGAGGACGAGAAGACTACATTGACAGAAGTCACTGTCAAGGGGCGTCGTACGAATGCTGGTGGCTTGAATATTGACAAGAAGGAAATTTCTGTATCACAACAGACTTTCAACCTTTCTGATGTAGAGGGTATGGCTTTTACATCTGCTGACGAAGCTCTGCAAGGTGAGATTGCAGGTCTGGATATCGTAAGTAACTCAGGTAACCTCGGTGCAGGTACTACAATGCGTCTGCGTGGTGTCTCTACCATCAGCGGTAGTTCAGAACCACTCCTCGTAGTAGATGATAAGATTTTTGATACACCAGACGATTTCGATTTCGAAAATGCTGATGAAGAGAAATTCTCATCTCTGCTTTCTGTCAATGTTGATGATATCGCATCTATCACTGTATTGAAAGATGCTGCCGCAACAGCTATCTGGGGTTCTCAGGGTGCTAACGGTGTTATTCAGATTACTACAAAACGTGGTAAGCGTGGTAAGCCACGTGTGAACTTCTCTTATAAGTTCACTGGTGTATGGCTTCCAAAGGGATATACTCTGCTTAATGGTGACCAATACACTATGATGCTTAAGGAGGAACTCTACAATCCTTCTCAGAGTGCTGCTGCAACAGCTACGATCAAGGAGATAAACTATGATCCTAACTGGGCTGACTATCAGAATTGGAACAACAATACTGACTGGCTCAAGGAAGTAACACAGTTCGGTCCTCAGCATGAATATAACTTCAATATCACTGGTGGTGGTGAGAAAGCAACATTCCGTGTTTCTGCCGGATATAATACCCAACAAAACTATGTCATCAAGCAGAAGTATGACCGTTTGACCTCTCGTCTCGTACTTGACTACAACGTGTCTGACCGCATACGTTTCTCTACAAACTTTGCATTTACCTATTCAAACAACCTGAAGAACTATACCCAAGGTTCAAGCATGGGTAAGGACAATATCATCGGTATGGCATTGAGTATGGCACCGAATATGTCTGTATATCGTCAGGATAAGGATGGAAATGATACAGGTGACTATATGATAATGAATCCTGTAGTAGGTAAGGGCGGTAACGCTTATTATACACCTGCCGAAGGTAACTATACCTCAAAAGCCCTTGAAGATGTGCGTAAGATTGGTAACCCTGTCGCATTTGCAAATCTTGCATGGATGCGTCAGAAGATATATCAGATTACACCTGACTTCAACTTGAGGTACGAACTTCTCGGAACTGGTAATGATCAGCACCGCTTGACATTAGATGGTCGCGTGTATTTCGATGTATATGCTCAGTCAACTCCTACTTACCTGCCAGGTTCTCTGATGTCAACAACATGGAATGAGTCTTCTTATAACCAGTCATCAAATACGGAGACCAACCAACTGAAGATTGGTGCACGTGCACGTGTTACCTTCACTCCTCATTTCAAGAATGAAGATTTCTATCTGACAATGTTTGGACAGTATGAATTGCTGACAACGAAGTATAATTCACAGTATGTGATGGAATACGAATTGCCAAATGGTATTGAGTCTTCAAATGTCACGGGTGCGTTGGGCTCACTTACAAGTACCAATTCACGTTCTGCAACACATAACTGGCTATTCAATTCACACTTCTCATATAAGGGACGCTACAGCTTGGGCTTCTCATTGCGTGCAGATGGTAACTCAAAGTTCGGACCAGAGAAACCTTGGTTCTATTCTCCATCTGTATCTTTGCGTTACAATATCAGCGACGAGAAATTCTTTGAACCTCTCAAGAAAGTTGTTTCAATGTTAGGTATCCGTGCATCATGGGGTATTACAGGCTCTTCAAGTGCTAAGGACTACTCTTTCTTCAATAACTACTCAGCAAATGGTACTTATGGTAAGATTGGTAACCTTCAGCAGGCAATGCTTCTCAGTGGCTTGAAACTCGATGAACTGATTCCACAGAAGAAGATAGGTTACAACCTTGGTTTCAACTTCGGATTCCTGAATGATATGTTTGAAGTTGACCTCAACCTCTATAACGAAACAACAAAGGATTTGCAGATGAGTAATATCACAATACCTTCTATCGTCGGTTATTCATCTCTTGCTACGGGTAATATCGGTAAGATGCGTAATAAGGGTTGGGATTTGTCATTCTCAGCAAATAAATTTGTGAAGATAAATAAGTTCTCTGTTTCAGCTAATTTCAATATAGCACAGAACCAGAATGAACTTCTCGAAATGGATGAAAGAGTGCTTAGAAGTTTGAATGGTAATGATGAATATACCTATACTAACAGAGGTGGTGACTCTCGTATGAATCGTGTACAAGTAGGTAATGCCCTCTGCTCTATCTATGGTTATCAGTATAAGGGTGTTTACCAGTATTCTTATCAGTGGCTGGCTAACCAGCAGAAGGAAAATGCTTGGGATGCTGCTACTTACGAATCTCACATCAACCAATGGCTGGCTGAAGGTAAGACATTCCCTGTTGCAACAGATGCTAATGGTAAGGTTATCATGAACTCAAACGGTACTCCACAGCGTATGGTTTATAACTATGAACTAAGTACTGATGGTGCTACTGGTACTACACTTTACTCTTTCGATGGTGGTGACGCTATCTATGAGGATATTAATCATGACGGACAGATTGATAAGTTCGATATTGTATATCTGGGTAACTCTCTGCCAAAGTTGCAAGGTGGTTTTAACCTTACCTTTAACTATGGTAACTGGAAGCTGATTGCCCGTTTCACATACCGTTGGGGTAACAAAGTGTTCAATCAGGCTCGTATGAACCTTGAGCAGATGTACACTACCAGCAACCAGGCAGCATCTGTTAATTCTCGTTGGCGTAAAGATGGTGACGAAACTGTTATTCCACGTGCATTGTATGGCATGGGTTATAACTACCAGGCTTCTTCTCGTTATGTAGAGGATGGATCATTCCTGCGTTTCCAGAATATTCAGGTTTCATACAGCTTCCCAAAGAAGATGATTAAGAAATGGGGTCTGCAGAGCTTGTCTGCTTACGTAACAATGAATAGACTGTTCTGTTGGACAAAGTATTCAGGTATAGATCCGGAAATAGCAGCTTCTACGTATGCCCCTGCTATTGATAAGGCGACATCACCTGTATCACGTTCTGTAACAGCAAGTATTAGTGTCGGTTTCTAAACAAAGGAGGATATAAACAATGAAATACTACAATAATATATATAATAAGGTAGCAAAGGTAACTTTGATGTTGGCTGTAGCGTTGACATCAGCCTCTTGTGTTGACACTGTCATACTTCCTGATGATAAAATTGTGGACGATGACTATTGGAAAAACAAAGAAGATGTTGCGAATGTTGTTACAAACGCGTATAAGACACTTCTTGGTGCCGAGAATATGCGTAATCTTATTGCATGGGGTAGTTTCCGTTCCGATGAATTAACATATTCACCAGCGGTGACGGCTACTAATAAAATTCGTGAGTCTTTGGTAGAGTTGTATTCTCATCAGCCAACTTCCGAAAACTCGTTTACGTCATGGGCAGCTCTGTACTCATGTATCAATTATTGCAATATCGTACTTGAAAAGGCTCCAGCTGTAATGGAGATAGACCCTAACTATACAGAAGGCTATTATATGGCAGATCGCTCTCAGATGTTGGCATTGCGCGCAATGTGTTACTTCTATCTCATACGTACATTCCGCGATGTTCCGATGACAACAGAGGCTTATATGTCTGATTCTCAAGAGATGAATATCCCACAGTCGGCTCCTGGTGTGATACTCGACCAGTGCATCAACGATTTGCTTGAGGCAGAGCCTACTGCAATATCTTCTACAGCATACAGAGACTGGAGAGACAAGGGATATTTCACTAAGAACGCTGTTTGGGCCTTGTTAGCTGATATGTATCTCTGGAGAGCTTCCGTGAAGCATGATATATCTGATTACCAGAACTGTGTGGCTTATTGCGACAAGATTATCACCGCAATGGACGATGCTTACTTCGGACGTGACAAGGAAGAATCTATCTACCATCTGTACGAAGCAACAAGATATTATACTGAAACTTATGGCATTAACGGTCAGAATTCTCGTGAATCAATATTTGAGTTGCAGTTCAATTCCTCAAATTCTAATGAGGGGCTCTGTCAGATGTATTACAAGTGGCAAAATAACAGTTCAACATCTGGCTTCGTGAAGGCAGCACCAATATATTGTACTGCGGGAGCCACAAATCCTTACATTCCTTCTGCTGGTACTGTAAAGGATTATCGCTACTATGAAAATGCATATGGCGTAGGTGGCACGGATGACTCATACCATGTTCGTAAGTTTGTAGCTGAAGGCGGAAATGCTACTCAAGAGGCAGCTACACGTACTGAAGGTAGAACATATGCTAACTATAATCAAAACTGGATTATATACCGTCTTACGGATATCATGCTGATGAAAGCTGAGGCACTTGTGCAGATAGGTGGACAAGATGATCCAACTCTCACACCTGCAACTAATTATAATCTGAAAAAGGCATTTGAAATCGTACAGATTATTAATACCCGTGCAAGTGGTGAGGAGGTAATGAAGTATGATGTTAATAAAGACAAGAATGCCTTAGAGATGGACCAGTTGGTGCTCGAAGAGAGAGCACGTGAACTCTGCTTCGAGGGAAAACGTTGGTATGACCTGCTGAGATATAATTATCGTCATGTTAAGGGAGATCCACAGTACTATTCTACAATGGCAGAACGTGGTAATGGCGGACCTGCTAATGATGAAGATATGAAGGTGTTGGCAACACGTAAATATACAAGTGCTGCTCCTATGATGGCAAGACTTCTCATTGAGGCTAATCTGTATATGCCTATCAATAAGAATGAACTGGCTGTAAATAATAATCTCGTGCAGAATCCTGCATATCAGTAATTCATAACTTATAAATATAGTACTTTTATGAAAATCAAAAACTATTTCTTGACTCTGATAGCAGTGAGTACTGTTTCTGTCTCTTTCCTCGCCTCATGTACGAAAGAGCCAGATGAGTCAAACCTATATACGTTTACAGGTCAGACAATATGGGACTATGTTCAGGAAGACCCATCGTTGACGGCATTCTGCGCTATCCTGCAGACATCAGGATATAGCAATAATATGTCTTCATATGGTCATTATACCTGTTTTGCCCCAAATAATGACGGCGTGAAATTGTATCTTGATTCATTATATAATGATGAGGAGTGTATCAAGATGAAACGTGCACCACATAATGGCATCCAGGAAGTCGCTGGCTTCACTGACATGGATGTTATGGAGCAGGTAAAGTACCTTGGTGACAGTATCGCTAAGGATATTGCCAGATATCATCTTTCAAATCTAATTTATCGTGTGGTAGAATTGGATGGTAGTAACGTTTCATGGACTACGATGCTCGGTCGTACCATCGATGTTTCTGTCTTCGCAAATGGACCTTATACGGGACTTGCTTCTTTGAACGGTGTATCTGCTATAACAAAACCAGATAACGAAGTATCTAATGGCGTGGTTCAGATTATTAATAGGGCAATGCCACATCCGGCACTTCGTATTCCGGAGGTGTTGGGAAGACAAGCAGGCTTCACAATCTTTACACGAGCTCTGGAGGAAACAGGTCTCGACGAGGTGCTGAAAGAAGAGTATCGCGTTGATCAGTATGGTAACCCAGTCACATATTACATGCCTGATGGTACCCACTCTGATGCTGTGGCACACGGATTGAATTCTCTATACTATCCAAGAGAGTGTAAGAAGATGTTCACACTATTTGCAGAGTCAGATGAAGTATTTGCTGCTGCAGGAATCAATTCTTTCGAGGACCTTGTGAAGTACTGTAATGATACATATAAGAATGCTGCAGTATGGTATGATTACCTTAATGATAATGGTATATCAGTCAGCACAGGCTCTGACTATACCAATGAGTTTAATACTCTTCACATGTTCGTAGCATATCATATTCTGAAAGCTGGAATGGCTGTGGATCGTATAGTATATGAATACTCACTTTCTAACGAAAACTGGAACTATGCATTCGGTTATGAGCCCCAGGATTACTTTGAGACATTGTTGCCTCATACACTGATGAAGTTCTGGGAACTGGATCCTAAGGTAAAACGTGACCTGCGTATCAATCGATACATCATGAATAATACTTTGACCGATCAGCTTGCATGTTTCGGTTCTGATGCTATGCATACAGAGATATTCCCTGGCGTAAAGGTACTGCGCTCAGGTAGTGTTTCATCTCTCAATGGTTATATACATCGTATTGACAAGCCATTGGTATATAATCAAAATGCTGCGAATGCTCTTGTAGAACGATTGAGATTCGATACTTCTACATTCCTGACAGAACTTATCAATAACGGCATACGTTTCGCTACTCCTGCAGAGGTAAGTTCAATGAATGGTGGCGGTAACGGAAACCGTGTGGCATTCCCATTGGATTTCTTTGATAATATTCACTGCTACAATAGTGGTACTGTATTGCGTTTCTGCGTACAGGGTGCATGGCGTGCACACGAGTCTGACCAGATGCAGGGATGGGGTTCTTACGACTTTGCAGTCAAACTGCCTCCCGTTCCTAAGACAGACCAGTACGAGATACGTATCTTCTATCCTCCTATGGCACGTGGTGGACTGATGCAGTTCTACATTGGTGAGAACACATACGAATTGAATAAGATGAAGAACATCGGTCTTCCATTCGATGCACGTCTCAACCCAATGACAGAGCCTACTATCGGTTGGACATTGTCAACTGATGAGGATGACTATGGCGTGCAGACCGATAAGGATATGCGCATACGTGGATATATGCGTGGACCTGCTTCTTTCTCACGTGGTACATTGAACACCTATCAAGACAAATTGGTATATGAAGAGGATCTTGAGCATGCAAAGAATATGGCAGGTGGTACCAGCACACGTACTGAACAGGGATATGGTACTATGATGGTGCGTCATATTGTTACTACTCAGACACTGAAACAGGGTTCGTCATATTGGTTCAGAATTAAGAACCTCATCACCGATGACCTTGACCTCGGTTGGTCTTTTGACTTCATCGAGATAGTGCCAAAACTGCAAGTTGTTGATAATACGAATTATACAGAAGATTGGTATTAATTCGAATAAAAGTTGAATATTAATAGTTGATTCGACATGATATACAAAATAAAAAATAAGTGTAAAAGCACGCGTTTCACTCGTCGCGTCTCACTGTCCTCTTTCCTTGCAGTAGCATTGCTGGCTGTATCTTGTTCAGACCGCAGCGATTACAATACTGTTCCGGAAAGTCAGTTGACAAGTGGCACCTCATTGTGGCAGAATATTGTCAGCAATGGTTCATTGAATGATTTTGCTACCCTTGTACAGAAATCAGGTTTGGACATAAACCTGAAAGGGGCAAACTATTACACAGTTATGGCACCATTGGATGGTACTTATGATATGCAGCAGTTTTTAACTGCCGATAGCGCAAAGGCTACTGAGCAGTTTGTAAAACAACACATCGCAAATTACAGTACTGTTATTTCTGGTGACCAGACTTATATACTTCGTACCCAGAACGGAAAAATACATTATGTAAATTCCCAGGGAGTTACTGATGCGGAGGGTAATGATTATGTTAACTTCGCTTTGACTAATGCTCCCGCAAGTAATGGTATTCTTCATGTCTTGAAAGGGCAGCTACCATGGCATCCTAACGTATATGAATATACTGACAGTGCAGAAAACTGTGATTCGTTCAGAGTCTATGTAAAGAAGTATGAAACTTCGTATGTTGATGTAGCAAACTCTGTACCAGGACCTCCTGATGTCAACGGCAAGATAACATACCTTGACTCTACCGTAGTATATACCAATTCATATTATGACAGGTTGTTTATGAGAGCGGATGTGGAGGATAGTATATATACTATGGTGTATCTGACAAACAATGCTTGGAAATCAGCGGCGGCAAAAATGCAGCCTGAATTTAAATATATTGCAACCTATAAGTATAATGACTGGGCAAATATTGAAGCTTCAAAGAAAACAGCTGTAAATGGTTCGATGCCTGCTGATGTAGCTATGAAGGAGTTGACTGTGGATGCAGAATTATACAATGACTCTGTGTATAAGTATCGCATGACCAACCGTCTCTCATTCTCAATGAAACACCCAAATAACAAGAAGTGGCTTGACCCTGACAGAACTGTTACGATAGAAGATGATGATACTATCGTTACTACTAATAATATGAGAATCCCTGGAGGTGCAGTGGCTATTCAGCATTATGGTGTTAATATTGACGGAAATAAGGTTAAGAACCTCAGTAATGGATATGCTCGTGTTATCGACGAGCTCGGGTTCAAGTCTTGGGATACATACAAACCAACTCTTGTGTATAATACACGAAGAGATATTCCATACTACCATCCAACAAATAGTACCTTAACTACTACGGTTCTTTTAAATGCTGGAGAGCCTATCTTGTGGAGTGACCTGATAGGTGCTGGTAAGCCTTTTATTAACAAAGTCGTAATACCTGAATTGTATGACAAGCGTTTTGATTCAGACCTGCGATTTGTAAGTATAAATCCAAACTCAACAACAAATTCCAGTTTCTGCGTAGCACTTAAAAATGTGCTTGCTACAACCTATAGGGTTATTATGGTGACAGCACCACCATTGTCTGATCCGGAATTTGTTGGTCCTAAGAAACAGAAGTTCTCATTCTGGATTGACTATTTTGACGGCACAGATCAGAAGGTTGATGTTCTTACTCCTGATAAGTCGGAGGTGCAGTCTAACAATTTCTCTTATTTTGATCTCGGATATGTTACATTCCCTATAAGCTATTATGGAATTGATGCATATCCAACATTGAGAGTGCAGTGTACAAACAAATCTGACCCAGAGTATGAGTCGGTTATAAACCTTGCAGGTGTTATCCTTATTCCAAAGGAAGCCGTGGATTTCTATGGAGAATAATAATGTAATTCTGTAAATCATTATGATGGATACTATATATAATATATTAACACGTCAGAGTCTCAGACTCTCACTGTTTGCCTTAGTGCTGACATGTAACACTGCCGCTTTTGCCCAAGATGACCCTGAGGATGAAGAGGTGGAGGCTATCAAGGCACCTAAGAGAAAAGCTGTTGTGGATAAGAATACCTTGATAACCATTCAAGGTGTTGTTACCGACAAGGTATCACAGAAACCCGTTGCCGGTGTGCGCGTTCAAACTCTTCAGGATGAGCGCTATACTGGAATGACTAATGCCGAGGGTAAGTTTGTAATGAAGGTTCCTAACTTTGCTACATCGCTTTATTTCCAGGCTCCACGTTATTCCGCTCAACAGGTGGCAATAGTAAGTAACGATTCAACACAGGTGATAAATGTTCAGCTGTATAGCGATGCATTCTCTCCAATGTATGAGAATGGAAATTCTTATACCGCAAAGAATAGCTTTAAAGCACATGGAAACTATGTCACTATAGATGATGAGATTCAAAACAATCTCGGTGCTGACATTCGTTCTATTGCACGTTCAGGAAATTCGGCAATGGGTAACGTGATGTTCATACGTGGTTTGAACTCACTCAATGCTAATGCACAGCCATTGATAATCGTGGATGGAGTAGAGTTTGACATGCAACGTGACCGTGAAGCACTTCATCAGGGTAATGTGTTTAATATGCTCTCTACGTTGTCACCAGAGGATATAGATAAGGTGGAGGTTCTGAAGAATGCTACTGCCCTCTACGGTGCACGAGGTGCTAATGGTGTCGTTGTAATTACTACAAAGCGCGGACAGTCAATGGCAACACGTATAGATGCTAAGATTTCTGCAGGTGTTACACTACAGCCAAAGCAGCACACAATGATGAATGCAAATCAGTACCGAAGCTATGCTGTAGAACAACTGGGAACAATCGGTGACCTGGAATTGAGAAACAATACTGACTTGTCATTTAAGTTCCTGCGTGATAATCCTAATGATTACTATTATCACACATACCATAATAATACCGACTGGACAGATTTTGTATATCGCACTGCGATGACACAGAATTATAGCATCAATGTACAGGGTGGTGATGATATAGGTATGTACAACCTCTCTGTAGGCTATGTTAACTCAAAAACCACTATTAAGGAATCTTCATTTGACCGTATCAACGTTCGCTTCAATACGGATATCAATATACTTGAGAACCTGAAGACGAAGATTGATATGTCATTCTCACGTACAAATAACTACGTTTATGATGATGGTATTCCTGCAAATCTTGCTGGTGGTACTATAACTTCTCCGGGATTCCTTTCATGGATTAAAAGCCCAATGATTTATCCATACCAGTACAATGCTTATGTAAATGGTTTTACATCATTGTTATATGGTGCAGACGATATTTTCAGTCAGGTGAGTGATAAATACTCTTTGGCAAACCCATTGTCTCTATTCGAGAAGGGTGAGGGTGACAATAAGAATAAGGTAGAGAATACCTTCTTCAATGTTGCTGTAATGCCTACATACGAGTTCAACAATCACTGGAAGGCTACAACACACTTCAGTTATTACTTGAATCGTAACTCACAGCGTTACTATCGTCCATACGAAGGAATGCCTTCATACACAATCGCTAACCTGGGTACTGTAACTGCAATGACAGCATCTCTCTTTGCAAAGGAGACAAATGTCATCAGTAATACTCATGTAGATTGGAATCAAAAGTTTGGTGCTCATGACGTTGCTGCAACGGCAGGATTCCGTTACAACTTCTTCTCATACGACGGTAACGACTTGGAAACACAATTTACCAATAAGACAGGTAATGACAAGAATCCATATCTTGATGCCGGTGCTGCTAACTATCCTATGGTAACAGGTGCTAATGACACTTGGAAGCAAATGCAGTGGTACATCAGTGGCGATTATAATTATGCTACAAAATATTATGCAACGGTATCTCTTTTGGCAGAAGGTAACAGTCGCTTTGGTAAGAATACAAATACCGGTGGTATAAAATTCTTTGGTGTTAGATGTGCCATCTTCCCTTCTATTCAACTCGGTTGGGTGATGACAAATGAAAATTGGTTCCCAAAGACCAAGGCTTTGAATTACTTGAAACTGACTGCAGGCTTTGATGTCAGCGGTAATGATGATATATCTAACTACGCTGCAAGAACTTCGTTCAATTCTGTTAGATTTAATTACAACGCTATCGGTATGCAGTTGACAAATATCGGTAATGATGAGGTGAAGTGGGAGACGACACAAAAGTGGAACTATGGTGTGACAGCAAACTTCTTGGATAATCGTCTGGGATTCAACTTCACATACTTCATGCATAAGACACTTGACCTGTTGGCACTGAAGACCTTCGACCACCCTGTTGCTGGTATTAATAACTATTGGGTGAATGACGGAACTCTTATCAACAAGGGTTTTGAAATTGGAGTAAATGGTAAGCCTGTCGTTACAAAGGATTGGAATCTTGAGGCTGGCGTGACTATTGCTCATTATAAGAATAAGGTGACAAAGCTTGCTAACGGTAGCTATACTACCTCTGTATATGGTGATAACAATATCATTACACAGGTTGGTAGCCCTGCAGCACAGTTCTACGGCTATAAGACAGTTGGTGTGTTCTCTACTGACGCAGATGCTAAGGCTGCCGGTAATGGTACTTATCTAAAGTATAAGGATGCATCAGGTGCTGATAATTACTTCACAGCTGGTGACATGCATTTTGTTGACCAGAATAAGGATGGTTATATTGATGAAAAGGATAAGGTGGTTCTCGGTGATCCCAATCCTGATATCTATGGTAACATCTATGCTACACTGAAGTGGAAGCGCTTCTCTCTCAATATGGGCTTCTACTACTGCTTGGGCAATGATGTGTATAACTATTCAAAGTCTGTTCTCAACAGCGGTTCAACACTTTACAATCAGCAGGTTGCTGAAGTAGGTCGCTGGCGTTATGAAGGACAGCAGACCAATATACCGCAGGCAGCATTTGGTGACCCTAAGGGAAATAACCGCTTCTCTGATCGCTGGATAGAAGATGGCTCGTATATTCGTCTCAAGACTCTGTCTATTACGTACCAGATTCCTATACCGGAATCATGGCAGACATGGCTGCAGGGACTTTCTGTATGGGGAGAAGCTCATAACCTCTTTACCATTACTAAGTACACTGGTCTGGATCCTGAGTTTAGCGCTGGTAATAGCATTTATTATCAAGGTGTTGACCGTGGTAGCCTCGCTCAGTCACGTGCTTTCACGATTGGTCTTAAGATTAACCTCTAAATCATACATAACGATGAAGAAGATCACAATATATATATTATGTGCATTGGCTCTGGCAAACGGGCTTGTCTCATGTTCCAAAATGCTTGAAACAGACAGTACACGCCAGGTCTTTGACCCAGAACTGAATTCCAAGTCAGATTCTGTATTCTATGCTTTCGGTATCATGCAGGCAATACAGGAGCTTGCTGACCAGTATTACTATCAGAATGAGTTGAGAGGTGAACTGGTTACTACTACTGATAAAACAGACGACAACCTGCGTACGTTGGCAAACTATAGTGCTGACACAAGTAATAAGTATGATAGTATATACAGATATTTTAAGGTAATCAATAACTGTAACTACTATCTCGCACATCGCGATACTGCTCTATATTCTGGTAATGAGAATGTAGCAATCAATGAATATGCTGCAGTTCTTGCATTCCGTGCATGGGCTTATCTGCAGGCTGCACGCGTATATGGTAAGATACCATATATCACGGAGCCGCTGACAACAATCTCTCAGATAAATGGCTCTAACTATGCAGAAAAGTCTCTTGTAGAGATTGCTGCTGCAGAGAGTGCACAACTGGAGGCTATTAAGGGCAGGTATGGAAGCCTCAACGTACCAACATTCAGAGCAGATGCTGTAGCAGCAGGAACAACAAACTTTGGTACTACCAAGCAGTTCAACCCTGCCACGTGTTTCGTAGTAATGAATGTGATACTCGGTGAACTGTATCTTGAGATGGGTGAGTACGAGAAAGCAGCTAAGTGCTATTTCGACCATCTTAATGAGAATGCCGGATATGTAAGGACTGCATATATAGACCGTGTTGATGAAAGCAAATACCCTGAGGATTATGAGTCAATGACATTAGTAGGCTCGCAAAATAGTGCTTACTTCGGTGGTGTCGCTGTTTGGGGAAGGAATATTTTTACCAACAGTGCATTGCCTTCTGATGTTATAACCTATATCCCGATGGCTGTTAACTATACACGTGGTACTGTAACATCTATTCCTGAAGCATATGGTTATGCTTATTATTCAACGGGAACAGAGTCTGACCTCATAAGGGTACAAAGACCTAACAGCTGTCCTGAGCAGAAGAATATACAGATTGTACCATCAAAGGAATACATGACAATGGCTGATACCGCTAACTTTTATTATTACAGAAATACAACAGGCGGTATTATTAAAGGTAAGAACTCTGTTACATATAAGAATATTGGTGATGCTCGTGCAAACCTCGTATATTCTGACCCTGACTCACTTTATACATGGGTAACAAAGCCAAGTAACGGTAATGTTTATCTGTATCGTCAGGCAACGGTCTGGCTGCACCTCGCTGAGGCTCTGAACCGTATGGGGTATCCTGACCTCGCTTTCGCTATCCTTAAGGATGGCTTGCAGGCTAATCTGCAGACTCTCGTAGTTGGTTCATCAATACAGCCTAATGCATATATTTCTCAGAAGTCTATTGACTTGCTAAAGACAAGAATACCATTCTTTGCTGATGCTTACATTGAGAAATTTACTAATGAGAGTAATGATGTAAATGCCAATGCAAGGAAAAATATCATTGGTATCCATGCTCACGGATGTGGCGTTACTGCTGGTAGTGAGACACCGTATCAGTACGAAAAAATTGTACAGGCAAAGATGGATTATCTTAACAAGAAGTTCGGTCTTGGAGTATCAACAATGTCTGATGCTGATAGGATGAATGCTGTAGAAGATCTCCTTTGTGACGAATATGCAATGGAGTTCGCATTTGAAGGCACACGCTTCTCTGACTTACAGCGTATGGCACGTCATAAGAATGAGAGCGGTATATATGGTGGTAATTTTGGCTCTAGATGGTTCGCAAGCAAACTGGCAGGAAATAATCCTCAGGTAAACCTTATGGTTCCTGATAACTGGTATCTTCCATATAAATAAAAACATTATACTACAAAGAATATGAAAAAGATTAATAAATTTCTATTTCTGATGTTCGGGTTAGGAGTTGCTGCATGTTTCGTAGCATGTGGTTCTGACTCTAATGATTCGTATGAGGAGGATGTAGTAAAGGAAGTGGCTCTGTCTCAGAACACTATTACACTGCTTCTCAATGAAGAAGATGGAAGTCTGTCAGCAACTCCAACGGTAGAGGGATATTCTGCTGCAGATATAGTATGGACAAACAGTAACCCTTCTGTTGCTGAATATGACCCGGTAACAGGAAAAGTGGTAGCAAAGGAAGTAGGTAAAACGACACTCACTGCTCGTCTGAAAGGTCGCTTCGTTGTATCTACATGCTACATAACAGTGTCATTCGTAAAGGTTACTGGACTGACTCTTGACAAGTATGAAATTAATATGATGAGATCTGATTCTGACTCTATAGCAGTTACTATTCTTCCAGAAAATGCCTGCTATAAGAATGTAACATGGACGTCAAGCAATGAGAATGTAGTAAAAGTTGTGGATGGTAAGTTGTGGGCTAATCCAAAACATAATCCACTTCTCAACTCTGGTACTGCTACGATTACTGCTACGACGGTTGATCAGGGTTTCAAGGCTCAGTGTGTAGTTAATGTAGGACAGTTCTCTGGTATAAAGTACCCTCAGTATCCAGAAAAACAACAATGGTAAAATAAATGTCTATGAAGATGAAAAAGTATATATATATATCGCTGTTCACGTTCACAATGGCGTTAACAGCATGTTCTTCGCTCGACGAATCTGGTGTGGCAGATGCTATCGCTGTTGATGGACAGAATATTCGCATGCACGCTACTATAAAAAGTGGCACTCGTATCGATGTTCCTTCTGACAATAAGACAGATTGGGTTAATGGCGATATGATATTCATGATTCTTGATGGTGGCGATGCTGACAAAGGATTCAAAGCTACTTATGATGGCTCGACTTGGAGCTTTGCAGAATGGTATAAAAATGGTAAAACGCCAGATTTCAAACCAGAAGGTGGTACTGTTACATTCGCGATGATTGGAGATAATCTGGATCTCTCTACGGATAAACCTTCAAACTATTCTCCTGCGAAGACAACTGCTCGTACATTGACAGGCTATATAACGGGTACTAGTAAGAAGGTAGGTGACATCATGTCAACTTATAATGGTACTTATACGGTGGACAAGAATGGGGTAGTGGATATCTTCCTTACTTTTGAAAGACCAGTGGCAAAGATACATATCACTGGTGCTTATATAGGTGCTACTCAAATTCGAAATCATATTGAGGGAACGATGCCTGGTGGTGTGGATAATGCGGCAGGTACAAATGCCAATTATAATAAATCAAAATCCATGACTTTGAATGAAGTCAACAGATTCTTTCCTGATACCCAGACATTCAGGGATAAGTTAAGTGGAAGTAACTTGAATGGTGCTGGTAATATGGTGTATTCCGCAAGGCCAGAAGATGCTCAGATTATTGATGCTGTATATTATGGTACTATGCAGCCCGACGAGAATGGTGATATCACAATTGTAATGTGTACCACAGCTTCCAGTTACAAAGGTATCGAAGGTAATGCGGCACTAGGTAGCAATGCTATGGTAGCATATTGGCGCAAGTTCCCTGGGAAGTCAATAAATCCTGGTGATAATATCTATATATATGGTCCGATGAGTGAAGAAGAAGCTTCACTATGGACTTCTCAAGGTATTAACGGTGAGATGAATTTCACCCAAGCATCTCTAACTTTGGCTGAAAATCAGCAAGTCAACTTTAAACCTTTTTGCAAGTGGAAAGCTCCTGCTCCTTCTGACAGATCACTGACATTCGAAATCAGTGACCCAAGTGTTATTACTCTTTCTGAAGATGGTAATACTCTTTACACTTCTGGACCAGGTACATCTACTATTACTGCAACCACAATAAGCGGATATCAGTCAACTATGACAGTAAGTGTAAAAGAAGTTCAAGAGCTTGTTGACGTGACAAAGTCTAAATGGGGTGCTTCATTCAGTTCTACATATAATGTGGGATGGAGGTTCCTAAACAATACTGTCGTTGACCTCGTGGTAACACGTGTTGCTATGATGGTACCTGATGGCTCAGGTGGATATCAGGAAGTAGTATCACAAGATGACCTCAACCTCTTGGCAAGAGCAAGTAATGGTTCTGCGTCAGGTGAACTGAGGGTAAAAGAAGAGAATGTTACAAAACTCCCAACATCAATATTGCGTATTACCTACACCTATAATGGAAATCCATACACTATAGATGTCCCATTCTCAAATCCTTAAATATAATATAGAACTATGAAAATAACATCAAAAATATTCTTATGCATCGCTGCTATCGCGATGGTGTCATTCTTCTCTGCTTGTGAGAAAGAGGATTATGGCAGCAGCAGCGAAAAACAGTATGTGCATGTAGATGACATGCAGATTAATGTAGAGTCTGTAGATTTCGTGATGGGTGTCAATGGTACTTCTGCAATAGTACCACAACTCTCACCAAGTACTGTTACTCCACAGGATTTGGTGTGGACATCAAGTAATCCGTCTGTCGTAACTGTAGATAATAATGGCGTGCTGACAGCTCATAGTGATGGTGAAGCTATTATCACTATTGCTTCACAGGATCGTTCAATAGTCAAGACATGTAAGGTGGCTGTATCACATGTTAAGCTTACAACACTGAAACTCAACTATGATGACTATACTTTACGGGAAGGTGGCGTAATGAATCTGTCTGTAGCTTTGCAACCTGCCAATGCTTATTATCAGAATATTGCGTGGAGAACAGAAGATGCTTCTGTCGCTACAGTGGAAAATGGCAAAGTAACAGCGGTGAGAGCTGGAAAGGTGGATATTATTGCGTCATGCTTAGACGGCTTAGAGGATACATGTCATGTAACCGTAAAGTCTAATACAGAGAATATTACATTTGATCCTTATGTGAAAGTTGAATGGTAGTATTTAACTTTAAAATTGATATGATTATGAAAAAAATAAATAGATTATTCGCCCTTCTGCCATTGATTGCTGCCTTCGTTTTTACAGCATGCTCTAATGAAGAGGAGATTGCACAGAACAACGCAGCATTTGAAGGGTACACATTTAAGGTTAATGCATATATTGCTGATGGTACGCGTGCTGCTGGAGATACTGCTATAAAGAAGGAATGGGAACATAAGGATGTAATATATTTTGTCATTGATGATAAAGTGGACAATATCGTCTCCCTGACATTTGATACATTGGCAAGAACATGGGATACGCAACCTTTGGAAAATGCTCCTGAGTTTGCTGCCAGTGGAAAAATTAAGGCTGTATATGCTGATATGCTTTCTTATAATCCAGCCAATGGAATACGTACCAAAGGTGATATTATTACCACTGAAGATGGTACATATACAAAGGATGGCAATATTATTATCATCAATTTGCCAATGAATAATCGTCCAGTAATGAAAGTGACTATTGTTGGTGTACCAGATGCATTCCCATGCATTAAGGATTTCCGCGAGTGTACCTATCTTGATTTCTCTACTATGAAGTTTACGGATGATGGAAAGTTCGGACTCTCAAATAGAGAACAGGCAATTTCTTATGTTTCAAGTACTGCAGGAAGGAGAATCACTGGCGCTTATAATTACTATGGATACTTCGATGATAATGTAACAGGTAATTTTTCTCTGGCGTCTAATAATATGTCTTCTTTCTGGGTTAATAATACACGTACTGCAGCCAGCATGAAGAAAGGATATCAGTATGTGACAACGGGACCTGGTGACAAGGTGGGTGTTAGCAATTGGACACCTAATGTACAGGTCCTGCCTATCGCAAAGAGCATGATTATGACAATCTATGCTGGTTCTACAGTAAGACTTGATAGTCTGTTTACCTATCAGTATGGTAATCCTGAGAAGGTAGCTTATAATGCTACTTCTAGCAATAGTACGGTACTCACTCCAACAAAAGAGCAGGAAGGTAAGACATGGACACTGAAGGCTATTGAGGACGAAGATAGTAGAGGTTCTTCACTAATTACTGTTTCAACAGATGATGGCTCAGCACAGTTCAACGTTACTGTTGAAGAACGTAAGTCTGTTGATGGTATTACAGGACTAAGCTTTAAGGTTGACTCTATTATTAAGAGAATTGTTGCTGACAACCCAACAAATGCATTCTCTTATTGCGCTAACGAATTCTTTGCTGCTGGTTCTACCTACGCTTATACTTCAAGTGACGAGAATCTCGCCACTATCAGTAATGGTATTGTAACGATGAAGGCTAAGGGTGAGGTTATAATTACTGCAAAGAATAATCAGAACGGACTTCAGTTCTCATATAAGATTAATATCAAGGATATTGATGCTTATGTTACTGCTACATGGGGTGCTGCAGCTTACACGAAGGAGGCTGCTAACAGTCATGGTGCTGGCGTACAGTACACGCTGACAAATGGCCTCGGCAGAAACGTCTATGGTATGAAGCTGTCTGGTACTACACTAAGTGATGTTAAAGAAATAGCTGTGACCTCTATACAGGTTGCTTATGCTATTGGAACATCATCAGCAGAGAAAGCTATTACAACATTGTATCAGGTTGGTTCTAAGTACTCTCCAGGTACAAATAAGCTGAATGCTGGTGAGAAAGGCACTGGATATTATGACCTTGATGGCGCAGCCCTGACTTGGCACATTAATTCAACTGCGACAATCAAATATACTTTCGATGGAAAGACATATGAGAAGCAAGTTGTATCTGGCAATGCTAAACCAGAATAGGTAATATAACAGAATAGAGTATATAAACCGCCCGTGGATTTCCATGGGCGGTTTTATTATGACAAATAGTGAGCCGTAATCTCATTAGCAGTGAGCCGTAACTCGTTGTCGAGTACCTATCGAGTATCTATCGTGTATCTATCGTGTATCTATCGTGTATCTATCGTGTATCCTATCGTGTACCTACCGTGTACCTACGCTCTGCCTATGCTCTGCCTATGCTCTGCCTACTCGCGCTATGTCAAAAAAGAACAGCAATAATCCGATTGGACTATTGCTGCTCAAATAAGATATTTAGCTAATTCTTAGTGCGTATAAATGACGTTGTAGTTTTGTGTACCGTCGTTTGTCTCTGAGTTAGGGAATGTGCTTGGTGGTGTTACTACGCAGTCTAAAGGATTCTTACTGCCGTTAACCTTGCCAAAGGCATTTATATATTTGCCAGGATCATTGGTAAATGTAATGGTTGACTGATCTAACAAAGCCTGCAGAGCAGTTCTTGTGGTATTCTGCTTGTAGTAGTTCCATACCTCGAATGTGATGCCATCATAGTAAGTGCTTCTCAGGTAACGCAACACTTCTGGGTTGATACCTTCTGAGGTTACACGAATGCCACCCATCTCGAAAGCAACCTTTAAGGTGATGTCGTGACCATTGATGGTGTATGTCATACTTTCAGCGCTTGGGCTATGCTGCTCAATCTGCATACGATGTGATACTACGATATCCATATCATCAGCTGCACAATAGTACTCTGCTGGTACTGGGATGAAGACCTCTATGTCAGAGGTGTCGCGTACGTGAATTGAAAGTTTTGTTGTAATATAGTCATCTTCTTCCTTCTCGGCATTAAGAGAGAGGTTTACCTCTATCTCACCATTGTTACCTGTAACGGCACCAGCTCCTTCACCAGAACCAGAACCAGAACCTGCAGCAGCAGGATCTACTGCGTCAGAACCATCAGCAGGAGAAATCTTGATTACCCAGTCGTTATAAACGCCATCACCCTTGAAGTCCAGTTGTCCGTTGTCATACTTCTTTACGCGATAGTCGAAGCAAAGGTAGCAGTTTGTCTTGCCTTCATACTCGATATAGTAGAATTTATAGGCATTCTCCTTTGTCTGCTCCTGTGTGCCCCATGAGTCATGATAGCGAGGATTGAGGAGAGGAACGTCGAATACCAACGCACGTGGCCCCCAATGAGCATTGTAGTCGTTGACATGTATGCCATTGATTTCTAAATAGTCCATCTGATTGCCACCAGTGATATTTGCAGAGTGGTGTTTGGTATCGCCATTCATAAAATCAACAGTATAGTTATCATAACTTGAACCTACATTCTGGATGAAATAGGTTCTCAGATCGCATGTGGTACCACCCTCGTCCGGATGTTCCTTGATGTAGTTGATTACATAGTCACATTCTGCCTGAGAAACCTGTTCGTCACGGTCTGTTTTTGTTGGAGCATAATCAAAATACTCATAAAGAACAGGGGCGCTTGTGCGCATCCAGTCACTCTTGCCGCCTCCGAAGTCCTGAATCTTGTAGTAATTAACGTTTACCTGCATGTCCGCACGGGTACCAGCATTACGTGTCGTGCCGATGTCAATTCCGTGTGAGTAGGCACGGAAATCTGGTGTCTTGGCAGGTGTGAATGTGAACTGATCGTTGACTGACGATGTGTCATCGCTGTTAGAGCATGATGCAAGAGTCAATGTAGCAAATGTTATCATGCTCAGAAGTTTTGCATGATTCTTCATAATTGTACACATAATTGATGAAAATATTTTAAAAAGCGTGAGAATCTATCTTGCGCTGTATTTCGTGATTTTCTTTTTCGCGTGGGTTGGTACCGCCATCGATGTAGTATCCTTTTTCTCCATTGACACCGTCAACGGCTTCTTTTATGCTCACACCGTTCTGTTCTTGCCACAATTCTTCGTAGTCAGGAGTAGTGTTGCCTGGTGGAACGATATTAGTATCGAACTGAAGTTCTACTACGCTGGAGTCCTTGAAGTTGCCGTAGCAGTATATAAAGTGTTGGGCGTAGCCTGTATTCTTTATTGTGTTGAAGTCGATATCTATAAAACCTTGCTTGTGAGGAAGAATTACAATCGGCATTTCATTGCGTTGTAGGAGACAGCCACAACTGGTTTGTACCTCTCTTATAAATAGAGGATTCTCAGAAACATTCTCAATAGCATAGGATACACGCATTATTTCTCCCTGAACAACTGGATAGTAGTGACGTACAGGGTCAACAATAATCACAGTCGCAGGCTTCAATCTTTTCTCGCATGCTGCGAAGAAAAGCAATGATAATACGAAAAATAATAACTTCTTCACTCTTAACTTTTAATCTTTTATCTCTAAACTCTAAACTTTAAACTATCTCAGTATCCTTCTATCTCGTCGATAGACATAGTACGGTCAGCTTTGTTGCGACGTAAGGTGAGTATTAGTGTGCCAGAAGCATTGGACGGGATGTTGAATTCTGCTACAGCCCGTTTTTGTTCTGCATCGTAAGTATTAGGAATTACTGTTCCCAGTTCTCTGCCACCTGATGACAGAATAACCTTTTCTGGCAGAATGATATGATACTTGGGATTATTAACCAAATACACCTTCAGCTTCTTCATTCCGACAATCCTTGGTATAGCAATCTTCAGGTGTGGATCTGCTGAAGATAGCATTTGTCCGCAATGGTAGTTGGAAGGCAATCCCAACAAACCATCTGTCAGTATGCTGATGTCGCTATATTCTTCATCCAGGGCTGTCATAGGCTGTAGCTGTTTTCCTAACAGGAGGTTTCGCTTGGCTTCTGCTTTGTGGGACAGCATCTGCTGGTATTCATTAAAATAGCTGTCAATATACCAGAAAGACTCGCTGTATATCCGGATGTTCTTTGCTGTAAGCTTGCGTAAACCATCTAAAAATGGTTCACTATCATCTGTTGAATGGTTTAAACGATTCAACTCCAGCCGTGTCAATGCCATTGCTTGCCACATTGTCTCAAGTTCTGCTCTCTCTTTACCGTCTGTCTGAGGAAGAATCATCGCAAGTGATTGATGGAATTTGACAAACTGTTGCTCAGGCAGGTAGGTAGCGAGAGATTGTGTGATGCCACCATAAAGGGGTAGGGCGTGGTTCTTATTGGCTGTCCACTCTTCCTGCTCTATCACAAAATTAGCTACCAGATCACTTGCTGTAGGATAATGCTCGTTACAGTATTCTGTCACCAGTTTCTTCCAATCATCATAGGGATTGAGAAGCAGTTTTCCAATGACATAGAAATGCAGTTGGCTAAGGGTACTATAGTCTGTTCCGCTACCATTGAAAAAGACGCCATTGACTCCAGCCTCTTTATACAATTGCAAGCGTCGTTGCATGATATTCAGAATAGGGAAGGGTGTCATATAGTCATCAAAGTTGTTGACATAGTCCCACACATATACATGTGTCATCTTACTACGCCAATTCTGTAGTAAGTCCTTGAAGTCCTCCTCGGCCTTTGTTCCTGTTGCTTGCAGAGGATATGTCATAGTGCTTACCAGTACGCCTGTATTCTTCGGCATCTTATGGTTGGGCACTTCTCGTGTAGAAAGGTAATACGAAGTGAAGAAGAGGTGGCCCTCAAAGCGTTTCGCTAATCTCTCCAGCATATAGCTGACTGCTGGCGTAGCGTTGTTGGCAGTATTGCCGCGACTCTTACATTGGTCACAGGTGCATGCCATAGCATTATCACAAGGCAGTATGGCAAAACGATGCTGTTTGCTTTCCCCGTAGTTGTCTTCGATGTATGTCACGATATACTCATATAACTTATCTGACGAGAAACAGAACTGCTCGTCTGTCCTGTTGCCACTTACTACAGCATATATGCTTGGTGCTGGATTAGAGGGAAGAACGTGGTGAAGGTTATGTCCCCAAATGCCCCAGTCATTATCGAGGTTGTTCAATCCCAAATCCTTTGCATTGTCAGAGTCTTTCTCTGGCAGATATATCTCTTTGTATTCAAAGGGAGATTCCTGAGCTGTTCCGCAGCTACTACTGAAGCAGACCATTAATAATGCGGAGAATAATGTACGAAGTTGTCTCGTCATAGGTTTTAATTATTTACAGTTGTTTAGAATGCTACATGTAATTGCGCTGTTATGCTAAAAACGTTGCGATAAGAGTCATGATAAACTCTATAGATATCGCGGTATGGGTTAAAGTATGTATTCCAACTGCCAGACAGTCCTATGTACATGTTCTTTGTAACCAGATACTGGGCATCAAAGCCTACCATAGCATTGGTGTGCGACATGTTTTGTAGCGCTGTCTGTTCGAAGAAGGTCAGTTCTGGGAACGAACCGAAACCTGTCAGTAGAGATACGGATGATATGTTGTCATCGTTAATAAATAGTTTTCCTTTCAAGCCGATGTTATAGTACACGGAACTCTCCATGAAGGTCACATCAACATTACATGATGCTTTGATGCGCTCCCAAGATTTCTCGACAGCAGGCGTCACTATAAATAGGTCGTGCTTCTTATGCGTTGCTGAGCCGCCACTCATGAATAGGTATGTCTTTGGTGTGCGACGATATCCGAATCTCAATGATGGCGTCCAGTTGTGGTTCATGTGGTATGATGCCATCGCATTGGTACCAATCTTGTTAAAATAACGTGTAGAATACGCAAAATTTACCATACCGCTCCAACGATGATTGAAGTCGCGTTCCCATTGTGCCATAAACTCTAATCCGACACCGCCTGCATCATTCTCATCAGGATAAGACTCATCTGTGTTGTAGTATCCGTCTATTCCCTTGTAACTGATCTGTGCCGTATAGGTGTTGATGCTGTCGATGCGGCTATATGCCACAGTAGCAACAGAATAGAGATGACTGCTTACTGATGCATCGTTCTGTTTGGCATCGTACGAGGCGTATGTGTAAGAGGCATTGACGCGATTCTTCCTTCCTCGGAAGTATAGGTTGCGCAAATGCTGATAGTATTCCTTTTGCTCGGCATTATTAGGCACATAATAATTCCTTTGGTATTCATATGCTTTATCATACACTTTCAACTGTTCGTATGCCAAACCCTTCAGATACAGCAACTCGCGATTCTTGGCATCATGTACGAGAGCACTATCGATGACACCTAACGCGATGTCCGGCATGCGGTCTTTGATGAGCTGTTGTGCCCATTCGGCACTAATGCCAGAGAATGCTGCATCGAGCATGGTGCGATCTTTCTCAATAGGCTTCTTCAATAGGGCGAGGGCTTCAGTGCTACGTCCCTGCTGTTGCAATGATACAGCCTGCTTTACTATGAAGTATGGCTCGTTGGGGAATGACTCGTAACCCTGACGGGCGTATTTCTGGAAAAGGTCATCCTTCTTTAGTGTCTGACTCATATTGATGCAACAACGCAGAGCCGGCTCACTTTTTGGCAGCACTTCCAATAACTGCTGTGCCTCCTGAAGTGCTTCATCGTAGTTCTCCTCTTCTATAAGGAAATGTAACCTGTTTGCTACGATGTCCTCATATGCTGATGCAAAGCGTTCTTTGTCTTTAGCACTCTTGTCTGCTGCTTCAAGATATTGCTTGCGTGCCTCAGCATATTGTCCCATATGTCCCAAACACGTAATGCGACGCGAAACGGCAGATGGCCACGCCTCGTTGGTGACAGGCATTATCTCAAGAACCCTCTTCAGATGTTGTGCCGCATCAGCCCATTGCTCGCCAGACATCTCGTTGATAGCTAACTGAAGTATCATGCTGGTATATTCATCCTTCAACTCTTCGTCTTTAGGATTCATGGCATATAACTCCAGGAGCAGTTTGTGCATTTCTCGCTCGTTGCCCATACGTTTCTCAAGAGCATATTGTTTCATCAGCAGTTTTGCTGAGCGTCCTTCTAACTTCATTCCTTCGCTGAGGTACATCCGGGCATCATCGTAATATCCACGTGTCAGCGAAGTATTGATAAGGTAGGCGAGGGCTTCTCTATCATGGGTTTCTGCATATAGCCTGCCGTGAATGTCGTAACTGTCATTCATGCGTGCCTGTGCCGCTACTTGGTGCAGGAGATTGTTGTATGCTGTTCCATGTGGGTCGTAGCGCTTTGCTATTTCAAAGGCTTGGGAGTATAGACCTAAATCAGTCAGGATGCCTACCATCTTGTTAACGAGTACTTTGTTGCCTGGGAATTGTTGCAGGCCTCGATTGGCAACACCAATGGACTTCTCAAATTCACCCATCTTCTGATATACACCAATGAGGTCGAGGTAGTATTCCAGATTGTTAGGGTCTTTATCCAACCACTGCTCTAATGTGGCAGCTGACTCGGTGAGGTTGCTGGACTGTGTTATGTTACGCAGATTCTCGCGACGACGACTCTTTACATCTTTTGCTATCAAGGTATCGTTAGGATATATGCGTGACAATCGCTCCAGAGCGGCATCTGCCTCGGTATGGTTATTTAACTTGCGATATAAACCTATCTTACGCCTCCATAAGTCAACATCGTATGGCTGGAATTCCAACAATTCGTTGATATAACAGATTGCGCTGGAGTAATGCTTGGAATCATCTTCTACGTCAACCAATAGTCGCTTAGCTCTATAATTCTGGTCATCAAGCTGTACTGATTTTACCAGGTTATATCGTGCTTCGTTGAGTTGCCGTGCCTGATAATAATAGCGTCCGTTCAGGTAACGTAAATCTGCATTGTTGGGGAATTCTTCCAATCCCTCATCGATAACACGCTTGGCTTCGTTCCATGCTTTCGACTGAACATAAGACTCTGCTCTTGATATGTAATAACGAGGGGTATAGCCTTCAGCAAACAACGCTAACGGCATCAATAGCAAACTTATTATAATGCATAATTTATAATGCATAATGCATAACTCTTAATTCAAAATTCTTAATTCTTAATTCTTAACTCTTAACTCTTAACTCTTAATTCTTAACTCTTAGCACGCTTCTTCACACCTTGTCGCTGGATAGGCTTCCATACGGCTGCTGTATTCGTGAGGAATTTCCAATATCCAATACCCGAGAAGATTGTAATGAGAGGGTGATAGAAGAAAGGCTCCAGCATAGCTGCTATTATCAGTTTTGTGTGGCTCTTCCATGTTCTGTGCCAAGGAATTGCGCGTGTCTTGTAGTCGAACAAAGTGAGGGTAAAGGACATAAATATACAGAAAGAGTATATCATGCCAAAGATGATGAAGGCAGTTCCCCAGTTGATACCTCCTGCGAAGAGCAGCCATACCATGAAGACCTGTCCGAATAGCTCCAGTACAGGAGCGATAAACTCGAAGATGAAGATATATGGCAATGTTATTGCTCCGATAGGACCATAGTGCGGATTGAAGAATAGCTGTTTGTGATGTGCTATAATCTCACATAATCCACGTGCCCAACGTATTCTTTGTCGATATAGTGTCTTGATATTGGCAGGTCCCTCTGTCCAACAACATACCTGTGGCACTTGTGCCAAGCGGAATGGCAAACCGTTGTTCCTCATATATGTCACCATACGTAGCAGCATATCCATATCCTCCGCCATACTCGTCTGGTCATAGCCGCCAGACTTTACCACAACGTCAGTATCAAACATTCCGAAGCCACCAGATATGTTTGGCAGAGCATCCATAGCAGCCCATCCTAACTTACCAATGAGGAAAGAACGCATATACTCCAGCTGCTGGAACATCGGAATAGGTTTGGTAGGCACATGAGCCTCTGCCACATGACCATCCTCAACGATGCAGGCATTACTCATAAGCATCGTGGCGCTGACACCTATCATTGGCTCATGACTGTTCACTACATGCCATATCATGCGATAGAGCGCCATAGGCTCTATGATACAGTCCACATCGGTACATACGAAATATTTGTTTGCACATACATTGATGCCGGCATTAGAACCATCACTCTTTCGTCCACCATGTTCCTTGTCAACTACCACCAACTTGCTGAACTTTTCTTCTGTAGATTTCAGCACTCGTTTGATAGGCTTCGATGGTACCTTCATCGCAACATCGTATGGTATCTCTATAAGTGAGAATTCATTGATGAGCAGTTCCATTGTCCTATCGGTACTGGCATCGTTGACGATGATGATTTCGTAGTTAGGGTAGTCAATGTTCATCAGCGAATAGACATTATCGATGATGGTGACCTCCTCGTTGAAGGCTGGGGCGATGATAGATACGCCAGGAGTCAATGGTGACCCCTGCAACAAGAACTTGATAGTATCGTCGTTAGGCGTGTTGCCAGCCATTCTTTTCTGTACCCTGAAACTCTGGATAACCAGGAACAGGTAACTCAGCATAATCAATATTGAATAGCCGAATATCAGGTAACAGAATATGTAATATATGGTTAACCACATTTTAATTCATAATTCATAATTCATAATGCATAAATCTTTACCTCTCACCTCTTACCTCTCACCTCTTACATCATCCTTCTCAGCTCCAGTTATATACCATTTCCACAGATGGATGATATGCCTGTTCTTTGTCGAGGCGTATCTTTTCAAGTGTGATTGGGTTGTGGAAGAATACGAAGTATTTCTTGTCCACCTCTGCTGCTTGGCTCTCTATTTCCTCGAATCTCTTTCTACCCTCAGGCCCATAGTTGTAGAGACATCGCAAGGCCTCGTACCTAACGTGCGGATTCGTATGGATGTAGAAACTCTCAGCCAATGTTTCAAGGCTCTTGCCTGTTGCCAAACGTGTTAGGGCATGCATGATGGCTACCTTCGTATCGTCAGGCTGCATCAGAAGGGCATCAGTCATCAGCTGTTCGCTGTCTTTATAGTACAGATATCCCCATGTACGGGAAATCTCCTCAATCAGTTTCTTATGCTTGCTCTCCTTGTATAGGTCAACGAGTTGTGGGCATGCCTCTCTTTGGTCGAAGCGTCGCATCAACCTTACGAAAATGCACTTTGTCTCTGGATGAGCCTGTCGTAATGCCCATGTAGCGAGGTTGGGGAGCTTCATGCCGCTTTTCTGGCGGCGATATAGGGCGTAACCCAATTCTATTTCGTCGTAGATACAACAATGCTTGTCGAAGAAGTCTGACTCGTAGTAGTCAAATTCGTTGTCGGAACTGGATATCACCATCGCATACATCGCCAGACGACGCTTTCGTATGTTTTTCGATTCAAGTGTCTTGTTCAGAATCCACGGGCTGATGTGCAGTTTGAAATTACATAGCATGCCAAGACTCATTACCTGATGCTCGGCTCCTCCTTGGCTGACCTCGCCCTCAAGAAACTCCTGTATTCCAAAGAGCGTAAGCATCATCTGAAGGTTGTTCCAATGGGCCTTCTTTATCTCACCCTTCGTGGATTTATCAATTAGCAACAGACAGAACATCCATTTCTCACGTTTTGTCTTGAGGATGGCTGTCTTCTCTGCTATCTCCTTTTCTATGCCCATAGCGCGCATCACCTCGCGACGCGACATATTAGGACTTGCTTCGTCAGAGATGATATAGTTGATGCCTTTGCCAAAGCGTGCTATCAGGCGCTGCGCTGTTCTTTTGTCGAGACGCCTTTCACGCCTAATGCTTATCAGCCAGATTCTTATTATGCCAATGCCAAGCAGCGATGCTGTAGTCATGAAAGCGGCTGTCCTTACTTCAATGGGATACTCACGAAATATGTCTATGAAGTACGTCACATAGTATGTGGCATACGCCATAAATAGATTAAACAGGTATGTAATCCAAGAAGTCGTGTACATTAGATTCTAGTTATTTCTTACAGTAGCGAGTACAAAAGTATAACTTTTTTCCGTATTATCCAAATTTTTTTCAATTCTTTTTGTCTTTTTCTTAAAAAGAGCAAAATAAATTGGATTTTATTTGGATAATTCCTTGTCCCGTTTCTCGACTGCGTCATAGAATTTGTTCTGAGCATCAAAAATCTTTCTGTACTCCTCTTCAGAGAACTTGCTCTTGTTTGCCCCTATTCTGTTTTGTAGGTCTTTTACATCATCTTGCACATCAAAGGTGATCCTGGCCAACTTCTTCTTGGTCAGGGCTTCTTTGGTTTTGTATATGCCGTCTTCGTAAACCTCTATGTAATCGTCTGCAGATGCTGAGCATGCCATGAGAACTGGCACAGCTACTGCTAATGCTATTATCTTTTTCAATCCTTCCACTTGTTATCCGTGCTAAAACGGTTGCAAAGGTACAAAAAATATCTGAATTTGCAAAATAAATATCTTAAATTTCGGAAAAATTTCAAAAAGTTCGAAAAAAAATATCTTTTTCTGCCGATGCTTTTTCTTCTCAATCGAAGGGAATTTTTCCTTTCTCCCCGATGGAAAATTATTTCTCCCTAAGGGTATTTTATGTTCAAGGCCCTTGAACATATGTTTCAGGCCCTTGGACAGTAGTTTACAGCCCTTGGACAGTAGTTTCAGGTCCTTGAACATAACTTTCCCTTAGGGGTAAAATATTTTTCCATGTAAATAAATTTATTATTTCTTCTTGTGTAATCAATTTTTTTTTGTACCTTTGTCGCTCGTATACTAAATATACAAAAACGATGCTGTTGCCATATTATAAGAAAGGAGTGATAGAGGCCGGCTGCGACGAGGCCGGACGAGGCTGTCTGGCTGGCAGTGTGTATGCTGCTGCCGTGATATTGCCGCCTGATTATCACAATGATATTCTTAATGATTCGAAACAGCTGAGCGAGAAGACCCGCTACCAATTGCGGACAGATATAGAGCGAGATGCCGTAGCATGGGCAGTAGGCGTCTGTACAGCACAGGAGATAGACGAGATAAACATCTTGCATGCCTCGTATCGTGCTATGCATAGAGCCTTAGATCAACTGAAAGTGCGACCAGAGTTCCTGATAATAGATGGCAACAAGTTCGACCCGTACTATCCTGACGGAGGGATAATGGCGATGCCTCATGCCACTATTGTGAAGGGCGATGGGAAATATCTGTCGATAGCAGCGGCCAGCATATTGGCAAAGACATATCGTGATGACTATATGGCACAGTTGGCGGAGGAATATCCGCAGTATGACTGGCTGCAGAACAAAGGCTATCCGACAGAGAAACATAGGGAAGCAATAAAGAAATACGGCCCGACACCTTATCACAGAATGACGTTTAGGTTTTGAGGCCCCTCCCCAGCCCTCCCGAGGGAGGGGGAAGGTCAAAGGTCGAGTAACGGTTAAAGGTTAAAGGTTAACGGTTAAAGGTTAAAGGTTCTTGAAACTTGAAACCTGAAACTTGAAACTTGTCGAAGGTCTAAGGTCAATTTTCAATTATCAATTTTCAATTATCAATTAATAAAAGAACATGAACACTCCATTAGCTTTTTGGTTGGTGCCTATAGCATCTGTTGTGGCACTGAGTATGGCGTGGTGCTTCTTCCGCCAGATGATGTCGGCAGATGAAGGCACGCCTCGTATGCGTGAAATCGCTGGTCATGTGCGTAGTGGCGCTATGGCTTATCTGAAACAGCAGTACAAAGTCGTTACGATTGTCTTCGTAGTGCTTGCTGTAATCTTCTCATTTATGGCTTATGTGCTTGAGGTGCAGAATCCTTGGGTGCCATTTGCCTTCCTTACTGGTGGCTTCTTCTCTGGCCTCGCTGGTTTCTTCGGCATGAAGACAGCTACTTACGCCAGCGCTCGTACTGCGAATGCTGCCCGCAAGAGTCTTGACGGCGGCCTGAAGATTGCCTTCCGCAGTGGTGCCGTAATGGGTCTTACTGTCGTAGGTCTCGGCTTACTCGACATCGCAATCTGGTTCCTCGTTCTGAGTCATTTCTATCATGGCGACCAGATGGCACTCATCACTATCACGACAACAATGCTTACCTTCGGAATGGGTGCTTCTACACAGGCTCTCTTTGCTCGTGTAGGTGGTGGTATCTATACCAAGGCTGCTGATGTTGGCGCTGATATCGTAGGAAAGGTTGAGGCTGATATCCCAGAGGATGACCCTCGCAACCCTGCTACTATTGCTGATAATGTAGGCGATAATGTGGGTGATGTTGCTGGTATGGGCGCTGATCTGTATGAGAGCTATTGCGGCTCTATTCTTTCTACTGCAGCCCTTGGTGCTACTGCCTTCGCTATGGCCCCAGAGATGCAGCTGAAGGCTGTCATCGCTCCTATGCTGATTGCTGCTGTTGGCGTATTCCTCAGCATCTTCGGCATCTACCTTGTTCGCACAAAAGAGGGCGCAACAATGAAGGATCTACTTCACTCTCTGTCTGTAGGTACTAATGTTTCAGCAGTATTCATCGCTGGTGCTACATTCGCTATCCTCTATCTGCTGGGCATCGAAAACTGGCTCGGCCTGTCTTTCTCAGTGATAACTGGTTTGCTGTCAGGTGTGGTAATCGGACAGGCAACAGAATACTATACTTCTCACAGCTACAAGCCAACACAGAAGATTTCTGAGGCTGGCCTTACTGGTTCTGCTACTGTTATCATCAAGGGTATCGGAACAGGTATGATTTCTACCTGCATTCCTGTTGTCACTATTGGTGTGGCAATTATGTTGAGCTATCTCTTTGCAAACGGCTTCGATACAGATATGTCTGCTGCTGCTTTGTCAAAGGGTCTTTATGGCATAGGCATTGCTGCCGTTGGTATGCTGTCAACACTTGGCATCACCCTTGCTACTGATGCTTATGGTCCTATTGCTGATAATGCTGGTGGTAATGCCGAGATGAGTGAACTGGGTGAGGATGTGCGTCATCGCACTGATGCCCTCGATGCTTTGGGAAATACTACTGCTGCAACAGGTAAGGGTTTTGCCATTGGTTCTGCTGCCCTCACTGCTTTGGCTTTGCTGGCATCTTATATAGAAGAGGTGAAGATTGCTATGGAGCGTACTGGTATGCAGCTCACAAACCTCAAGGGTGAGGCAATTAGTGCTGCTCAGGCTACTATTCCTGACTTTATGAACTACTTCCAGGTTACCCTGATGAATCCAAAGGTACTCGTTGGTGCCTTCATCGGAGGTATGGCAGCCTTCCTGTTCTGTGGTCTTACTATGGAGGCTGTAGGACGTGCTGCACAGAAGATGGTGGAAGAGGTGCGTCGTCAGTTCCGCGAGATAAAGGGTATCCTCGAAGGAAAGGCTACTCCTGACTATGGTTCTTGCGTAGAAATCTCCACTCGTGCTGCACAGGCAGAGATGATATTCCCTTCTCTCCTCGCTATCGCTATTCCTATCGTAGTAGGTTGCGTGCTTGGTGTTGCAGGCGTCCTGGGACTTCTCGTAGGTGGTCTTACCTGTGGCTTCACGCTGGCAGTCTTTATGGCAAATGCCGGTGGCGCCTGGGATAATGCGAAGAAGATGGTGGAAGAGGGCAACTTCGGAGGCAAGGGTTCCTTTGCTCACAAAGCTACCATCGTAGGTGATACTGTTGGTGACCCATTCAAAGATACCAGCGGCCCATCACTCAACATCCTCATCAAGCTGATGTCAATGGTCAGCATCGTAATGGCAGGCCTCACAATCGCATTTGGGTAATGCATAATGCATAATTAGGAATTAGGAGTGAGGAATTGATAATGTTCGCGATTAAGGGTGAACCGGCAATAGTTGCTGAGACAAGAGAAAAAATCCTCATGGAGTTCAAAGACCTTGAATTCCATGAGGAAGGTCATATCTATATCCTTAACGGATGTCAGCTTCCCTCTGTCACACAGTTAGCCCATCGCTTTATACGTGAGCCGTTTGACGAAGCGTTTCAGGCGATGCGTTATGCAGAACGTCACGGGGAGACTCCGGAATACTGGATAAGACAATGGCGACAGAACTCTTTTCGGGCAACCACTCTTGGCACCAAGACGCATGAGTTTGGCGAGAGCCTGGCATACCTGCGTGCTGGACATCCGGAGATGATAAGGCCCAGCGTTATCAGCCAGTATAGCGAGGAATATAGTTATCTGGCTCCAATACATCCGAAGGAAGAGGCGGTAGAAAAATTCCTTGATGCTTTGCCACCATCGTACCACCTCGTGCTCAACGAAACAAGGGTGTATAGCGGCAAGAATTCAGACGCATCGCGAAACCTCACTCAGCAGGTCTGTGGCACCTTCGATATGCTGTATTATTACGATGGGGGAGGAAATCCGGAAAAGGCAGGCTTTGTAATCTTTGACTACAAGACCAACAAATGCCTTGAGAGCGAGTTTAACCTTCGTTTCGGAAAATACCTGCGCGAGCCATTTGACGACCTCGTAGAGCAAGACCTCAGCCTTTATACCATCCAGCTGTCGCTCTATGCCCTGATGCTTGAGGATATAGGCCTGAAAGTAATCGATCGCAAACTAATCTGGCTCAAGGAAGACGGCACCTTCGAAAAGAAAACCGTCCCCGACGTAACAGAAAAACTCCGCACCTGCGATTTTGCAAAGTTGCAAAAGATGTAAAGTAATTTTTATAATGTTATAGTTTTTTTCTATTTCTCTGTGTGCACCAGCCCATACTTCTCTTGCAGGCTGCGGAGGGTGCCGTCATCTTTCATCCGCTGGAGGGTGGTGTTGACAATTTGCATTAGGTTGTCCTGCCCCTTGCGCATCAGGATGCCTATCTCACCGTGAGTGAAGGGCTTGCCGAGAAGCGGTGCTGCCAGACGGCTGTCGGCTTTTACGTAATAGGGGGCTTCCGTTATCTCTGTTATCATCACGTCGCCCTGGCCTTCGGCAATGAGGGTAGGGATGTCTTCGTTTGTCGGATAGACATAGATGGAGGCGTGTGGGAGACTTGCGTAGGCAAACTTCTCGTTAAGGCCGCCCGGATTGACCATCACACGAACCTCAGGCTTGTCGATGTCTGCCAGGGACTGGTAGCGGTCTCTGTCGGCTGCGCGGCAGAGGATGGTCTTGCCGTTTGCCAGATAGCCGTCGCTCATCATCATCTTCTCATTTCGCTCGTCGCTGATGGTGATGCCTCCGATGGCAAAGTCGAAGAGCTGCGGGTCTGCCAGCACGTCGGATGTCAGTTTGGGCCATGAGGTTTTGACGAATGCCACGTTTACGCCAAGGGCTTTTGCTATCTCGTATGCCACCTCGATGTCGAAACCCCAGTAGGTGCCGGTCTGCGACTCAAAGTAGGAGAGGGGGCGATAGTCGCCGGTGGTGCCGACGAGCAAGGTGCCTCGGTCACGTATCTCGTCAACCTTCTCGGGCGGGGCGTCATTAAGATTTTTATTCGTTTCGCAGCCTGCCAAAACGGAAGTGCTGCACAGGGTGAGAACAAGGGTAAGCAGCCAGAGGGCTTTCTTGATTTTGTATTTCATGTTTCGATGTCGGATTATGGTTTCTGGGTACAAAGGTAAGAAAAAATAACGAAAACCAAAACGAAAACGAAAACTTTTGTGAAATCACTTTACGTATATGACAGGTACAGATAATTGGTCTGGGCGGGATATTCTGCAGCGAGGGTGTCTATCTGGTTTACGAATGGCAGGATATTGTATTCCTTTCGCCATTGGCGGATTACGAGACCTGCTTTCTCCATGTTGAAGTATTGCTCGAAGCCAAGGGCTCGCGCTATCTGGAAGTCGGAGAATCCATATACCTTCGCATCATAGAGAAGGGTGAGGAATCTCTCTTCTTCAACATATTCCATCATCTCACTTTTGGGCAGGAACTGATACAGCCCCGACAGGTGGGAATACTGTTGCAGGGCGTGGTTGATATCGACGATATGCTTCAGCTTTTGCAAGAACCAACGGTCTATCATCGTGAGCTGGTGTATCTGCTCTATGGTATATCCCATCTGGAGAGCCTGCGCAACCGCAAAGATACGTGTGTCGGTAGGGGAGAGGAGAGAGGTGACAGGTGACAGTTGATAGCTGACAGGTGAAGAGGCTTCTTCTCCCTCCCTTGGGAGGGTAATGGGTGGGGTCGTTTCGTGGTTTCCCACAAATCCGTGCATGCCTTGGCCTATCATACGCAGGCCTTTCTGGATGGCCTCTTCAAAAGTGCGTCCTATGGCCATCACTTCTCCGACACTCTTCATGGAAGACCCTAACTGGTGGCTTACGCCCTGGAACTTGGTGAGGTCCCAACGTGGTATTTTGCATACCACATAGTCGAGGGCCGGTTCAAAGAATGCTGTTGTTGTCTTAGTGACAGAATTCTTCAGTTCGAAGAGTCCATATCCCAATCCCAATTTTGCTGCCACGAAGGCGAGGGGATAGCCTGTAGCCTTTGATGCCAGGGCAGAGGAACGGCTGAGACGTGCGTTGACCTCGATGACACGATAGTCTTCTGACTCAGGGTCGAGGGCATACTGCACATTACACTCACCCACGATGCCGATATGACGTATTATCTTGATGGCGATGGCGCGCAGCTTATGGTATTCGGCATTCGAGAGTGTCTGACTGGGGGCAACCACAATCGATTCACCAGTATGTATGCCGAGAGGATCGAGGTTCTCCATGTTGCAGACGGTGATGCAGTTGTCGTATTTGTCGCGCACCACCTCATACTCTATCTCCTTCCATCCCTTGAGAGACTTTTCGACAAGCACCTGTGGAGAGAACGAGAATGCTTCTTCTGCCTGCTTGAGCAGTTGCTCTTCATTATCGCAGAAGCCAGACCCAAGTCCTCCGAGGGCGTATGCTGCACGCAGGATAACAGGATAGCCGAGGTCATCAGCAGCCTGCTTCACCTCTTCGACAGTGTTGCATGCCTCACTCTTTATCGTCTTGACATCTATCTCATTGAGACGTTTTACGAACAGGTCACGGTCTTCTGTGTCGATGATGGCCTGAACAGGAGTTCCCATCACCTGCACATTATACTTGCTGAGCACACCCCGCTGGTATAGCTCCACACCACAGTTGAGGGCTGTCTGACCGCCGAATGACAGCAGTATGCCGTCAGGACGTTCTTTGGCAATGATGCGCTCTACAAAGTCAGCCTGTACGGGTTGGAAATATACTTTGTCGGCTATGCCTGACGATGTCTGGACAGTAGCGATGTTGGGGTTGATGAGGATGGTTCCGATGCCTTCCTCTTTGAGGGCTTTCAGGGCTTGAGAACCGCTATAGTCAAATTCTCCTGCCTGACCTATCTTTAATGCTCCGCTTCCGAGGAGTAAAACCTTTTTTATCATTGAGAATTGAAAATTGAAAATTGAAACTAAATCTGTTTTACAAACTCGTCAAACATCCATTCTGTATCCACTGGGCCTGAGCAGGCTTCTGGATGGAACTGTGCTGAGAACCAGGGATTCGTTTTATGGCGTATGCCTTCGTTGGAGCCGTCATTCATATTTACAAAGAGTGGCTCCCAATCTTCCGGCAGGGTGTTGTCATCTACGGCATATCCGTGGTTCTGGGATGTTATGAAACATTTTGTGGTACCCACCTGCTGCACGGGTTGGTTGTGAGAACGGTGTCCATACTTCAGCTTGTATGTCTTTGCGCCAGCAGCACGGGCCAGCAGCTGGTTACCTAAGCATATTCCCATGCAAGGGCGTACGGCCTTGTTGTTGAGGAACTGACGGATATGTTGTACTGTCGTCTCGCAACGTTCCGGGTCGCCAGGACCATTGGCAAGAAACAGACCATCAAACTCCAGCTGGTTGAAGTCGTAATCCCATGGCACACGAATAACCTCAACGCCTCTTCTTAACAGACAGCGGATAATGTTGGCCTTTACTCCGCAATCGACTAACACTACTCTTTTTAGTTTAGAGTTTAGAGTTGAGAGTTGAGAGTCAGTTGAGAGTTTAGAGTTGTATATTATCACTTCCTTGCAGCAGACTTTCTCTACCCAGTTCACACTGCCGTAGTCTTGAAGGTCATTGCTCCCCTCTCTAACTGGAGAGGGGCTGGGGGAGAGGCTTATCCTTCCCTTCATGACACCGTGTTCGCGGATTATCTTTGTGAGGCGTCGTGTGTCGATGCCTGTCAGGGCTGGAATTTTTTCTTTCTTCAGCCATGATGCCAATGAGTTCTGGGCATTCCAATGGGAATAGTCGTTGCTATAGTCGGCTACGATGAGTGCTTTGACATGTATTTTGTCGCTCTCCATGAATAATGGCAGTCCGTTGTCGGCAATCTCTGTGGATGGAACACCATAGTTACCCACAAGGGGATATGTCATCACCAATATCTGCCCAGCATAACTGGGGTCTGTAAGGCTTTCGGGATATCCTGTCATGGCGGTATTGAAGACTACCTCACCAGAGGTATCGCCTTCATAACCAAAACTCTTTCCATAAAAGATGACCCCATTATCTAATATCAACTTTGCGTCATTCATTTATTATATTGAAACTTGAAACCTAAAACTTGAAACCTGAAACCAAATCAATACGCTTGTTCATGAACACCCTTTACGGCTCTTCCGCTTGGGTCGTTCATATTCTTGAATGCTTCGTCCCATTCTAGTGCTATTGCTGTAGAGCATGCTACGCTGGCTTCGCTTGGTACACTCTTGGCAGCAGAGTCGCTGGGGAAGTGCTCGGCAAAGATAGAACGATAGTAATACTCCTCTTTGTTCTGTGGAGGATTGATAGGGAAACGTTCTGCAGCATGTGCCATCTGTTCGTCGCTGACGGCCTCAGAGGTAATCTGCTTGAGAGTGTCTATCCATGAATATCCTACACCATCAGAGAACTGCTCCTTCTGGCGCCAAACCACCTCTTCAGGAAGCAGACTGCTGAATGCCTCGCGTACTATCTTCTTCTCCATTACAGAGCCCGGGCACATCTTGGCAGAAGGATTTGTACGCATCGCCACATCAAGGAATTCCTTATCGAGGAAAGGCACTCGTCCTTCCACGCCCCATGCTGACAGACTCTTGTTGGCACGCAGGCAGTCGTAGAGATACAACTTGGAGAGTTTGCGAACAGTCTCCTCATGAAAAGCCTTTGCATCAGGTGCCTTGTGGAAATAGAGGTAGCCACCGAATATCTCGTCAGCCCCTTCGCCACTGAGCACCATCTTGATGCCCATAGACTTTATGACGCGAGCCAGCAAATACATAGGAGTAGAAGCGCGGACTGTTGTTACGTCGTATGTCTCGATGTAGTAGATGACATCGCGGATAGCATCAAGTCCCTCCTGAATGGTGTAGTTTATCTCGTGGTGGACGGTGCCGATATGGTCAGCCACCAGCTTTGCTTTTGCAAGGTCGGGAGCACCCTTCAGTCCTACAGCGAAGGAGTGTAGTCGAGGCCAGTAAGCCTTGGTGCGAGAGTCGTTCTCAATACGCATCTCAGAGTATTTCTCGGCAATAGCAGAGATGACAGAAGAGTCAAGACCACCTGACAACAATACGCCATATGGCACATCAGACATCAGCTGACGTTTTACAGCACTTTCCAAAGCATCATGGATGGCAGAAACAGAGGCATCATTATCCTTAACGGCATCATACTCCATCCAGTCACGTTTGTAATAACGTTTCATGCCTGGCTCACGGCTCCAGTAATAATGTCCTGGAAGGAATGGCTCATAATGTTGGCAGAATCCTTCGAGGGCTTTCAGCTCGGAGCCGACATATATTGTTCCGTCGTCATCATAACCTATGTAAAGAGGTATGACGCCAATGGGGTCTCGGGCAATGAGAAATTCGTCCTTCTCCTCGTCATAAAGCACAAAGGCGAATATGCCGCTGATGTCTTCAAGGAAGTCGATGCCTTTCTCCTTATATAGGGCCAGAATAACCTCGCAGTCGCTCTTTGTCTGGAATTCGTACTGCCCGGCATACAGACGACGTGTCTCCTGATGATTGTATATCTCACCATTGACAGCCAGCACCTGTTTCCTGTCAGGAGAATAAAGCGGCTGACCGCCACTCTCGGGGTCAACGATGCTCAATCGTTCATGGGCAAGAATAGCGCTGCCACCACAATATATACCACTCCAGTCAGGACCACGATGACGTATCTTCTGACTCATCTTCAGAGCTTTTTTGCGCAATTCTTGCGTCTGCTCTTTTACATTCAGTATAGCTGTAATTCCACACATATTTTTAAGAATGAAAGAATGAAAAAATGAAAGAATGAAAGGATGAAAATTTTTATAGTTGTAATTTAAGTATGTCTTCTACGTAATGTACGAAGGCTTTGTTTACTAATCGGATGCCGCCGGGGGTGGGGTAGTGACCTGTGAAATACCAATTGCCAGGGTGATTGGGACAAGCCTTGTGCAAGCCCTCGATGCTTTGGAAAACTAATTCCACAGGTGTCTGCATATTCTTCGGACGAAGTAACTCTACGATTTTTCTGTTTAATTCGTCAATGCTGAAAGGCGCATAAATCCTGCGTACATGATTGGCTGCCAAAGGATTGCTTTTGCACAGGTTGTATGTCTCGGCAATGAGTTGCTGCATGCCCTGCTCCTGTATCAAAGCTATTGCAGCACGGAAGGCGCAGAGCTCTTCGAGGTGCGACATGTCAATGCCATAATAATCAGGATATCGTATCTGTGGCGAACTGCTGACCATAACAATCTTCTTGGGATGCAGGCGGTCGAGAATCTTCAGGATGCTCTCCTTGAGAGTCGTACCACGCACAATGCTGTCGTCGATGATAACTAAATTGTCTTTTCCAGCTCTTACGGAACCGTATGTTATGTCATATACATGAGCAGCGAGGTCGTTACGCTCATTACCTTCGCTGATGAAGGTGCGCAGCTTTATGTCCTTCCATACGACCTTCTCTGTCCTGACGTCATTATGCGTTTGGCGTACTCCGCCTGTCATGCCATAAAAGGCAATCTCTGCTGTGTTTGGGATATATGAAAACACAGTGTTGCTGACATCGTTGCCGATGGCATTCATGATGGTTGGCGTCAGTTGCTCTCCCAGGCGTTTGCGCTCCTGATAGATGTCCCCGTCATTACCACGACTGAAGTATATGCGTTCAAAACAACAGGCGCTCAGCTCTTTGGGTTCTATTATCTGCTCTAACTTCATGTCGCCGCTTTTGCGGATGATGATGGATTGTCCCGGAGATAATTCCCTGATGTCGTTTGCAGCAAGGTTAAAGCAGGTCTGAATGACGGGACGTTCAGAAGCAATGACAACGACTTCGTCATCCTGATACCAGAATGCAGGACGTATTCCCCAAGGGTCGCGAATGGCGAACATCTCACCGCTGCCTGTCATACCACACATCACATAGCCCCCATCAAAATGTGGCATCGTGGTGCGTAACACATTTGACATCTCGATATTGTCATCTATGTAACGAGTGATGTCGGCCCCTTCGAGATTCTTGTCTTTTGCGATGCGAAAGAGACGTTCTGCTTCACGATCCAGACGATGGCCCATCACCTCAAGTGTGATATATGAATCTCCGCACATTCGTGGTGACTGACCTTGGCTAGTGAGGAAGTCGAAAACCTCTTCCATATTTGTCATGTTAAAGTTGCCACAGATGGCGAGGTTTTTTGCGCGCCAGTTGTTGCGACGCAGGAAAGGATGCACATACTGCAGGCCGCTCTTGCCTGTTGTGGAATAGCGGAGGTGGCCCATTAAGAGTTGAGAGTTGAGAGTTGAGAGTTGGGAGTTGGGAGTTGAGTCGCTGTCAATCGTTAATTTCCCATCATTGATTCGTTTGAATACTTCTGAAATAGCATTCTTGCCCTCGGCTCTTTCGCGAAACATGTATTCCTGTCCTGCTGGTGTGTCAAGACTTACCCCCGCAATGCCAGCACCCTCCTGACCACGATTGTGCTGCTTCTCCATCATCAGGCATAGCTTCCCCAAGCCGTAACTACGTGTGCCGTACTTACGTTCATAGTACTGCAACGGCTTTAGAAGTCGAATCATTGCTATGCCACATTCATGCTTCAGTTGTTCCATCGATACATGTTTTTATAAAACTCATGAATAGGGGGTGGGGATGCAGAACGGTAGAAGAGTATTCCGGGTGGAACTGTGTACCGATATACCATCGCTTTTCCGGTATCTCTACTATTTCTGCAAGTTTGGTATCAGGATTGATGCCGACACATTTCATGCCTGCTGATTCAAATTCGGAGAGATAATGATTGTTAAATTCATAGCGATGGCGATGCCGTTCCTTGATAGATGATTTTCCGTTGTAAGCCTTGTAGGTTTTGCAACCCTCTCTCAGTTCACAATCGTATGCACCCAGTCGCATTGTGCCACCCATTTCCTTGATGGCTTTCTGTTCTTCCATCAGATCTATGACAGGATGTGTCGTGTTTGCATTCATCTCGCAACTGTTGGCATCTTTGTAACCAAGTACATTCCTTGCAAATTCTATCACCATCATCTGCATGCCCAGACAAATGCCGAAGGTAGGCACATCGTTGTTGCGGCAATATTCTATGGCAGTTATCTTGCCCTCAATGCCGCGTTGGCCAAAACCAGGACAGATTAAGACGCCAGCCATGCCGTTGAGTTTTGATGCTATGTTTTCTGCGGTTATGTATTCGCTGTTCACAAAGTGCAAACGTGTCTTCACGTCATTGTATATGCCAGCAAGGTTGAGGCTTTCGCGAATACTTTTATACGCATCCTGTAAGTCGTATTTGCCAATTAGCGCAATGTTAATTTCGTGTGTAGCATTACGCTGCTTTTTCAGGAATTTATGCCAAGGTGCCATCTGTGGCGTTTCGCCGACAGGAATGCCTATCTTGCGCAAGATGGCAGCATCGAGCCCCTGGCGTTGCATGTTGACAGGCACTTCGTAAATGCTCGGCATATCCTCGCTCTGTACTACACACTCCAAATCTACATTACAGAACGATGCCACCTTCAGACGCATTGCATCATCAAGGTGGCGTTCTGTGCGGAGCACAAGGATGTCGGGCTGAATACCCATCGACTGCAGTTCCTTCACGGAATGTTGCGTGGGTTTTGTCTTCAGTTCATCAGCCGCTTTCAGGTAAGGCACATACGTCAGGTGCACACACACAGCATCATGCCCCAACTGCCAACGCAACTGGCGGATGGCCTCCATAAACGGTGCACTCTCGATGTCGCCAATGGTGCCACCGACCTCTGTAATGATAAAGTCGAAGTCTTCATCATCCCGTAGCATCCTGCGCTTTATCTCGTCTGTGATATGGGGTACGACCTGAATTGTCTTGCCGAGATAGTCACCATGCCTCTCGCGGTCTATTACAGTCTTGTAGATGCGGCCTGTCGTGATGCTGTTGTGACGAGTGGTTTCTATGCCGGTAAAGCGTTCGTAATGGCCGAGGTCAAGGTCTGTTTCCATGCCATCAGCCGTTACGTAACATTCCCCATGCTCGTAGGGGTTGAGTGTACCCGGGTCGATATTGATGTAGGGGTCGAACTTCTGAATAGTAATCTTATATCCCCGCGCCTGCAACAGCTTTCCGATGCTGGCAGAGATAATACCTTTACCTAAAGAAGAAACAACACCGCCTGTTACGAAAATATATTTTGTTTGCATTTCTTGAAACATGAAACTTGAAACCTGAAACTTGAAACCTGAAACCTGAAACCTAAAACTTTACTCCTTTGACCTTATATGTTCTTCGTATTCTGCTATCTCGCGTTCGTCGATGTATGCAAGACCGTAATGCTCATCGTGCTGTGAGAAGTCAAGACCTACCTTTTCGCTGTAAGGAGAAACACGCATCGGAATAAGGCTGTCAATGAGTTTGTATCCTAACCAACTCATGCAGAAAGTATAGGCAAAGACGATAACTATTGCAAGCAGATGGTACAGGAAGATAATAAAGCCGTCCCATGTTCCGGCAATAAGTCCCTCCTGTATAAAAATACCTGTCAGGACAGTGCCGAAGATACCACCTGTTCCGTGGGTTGGGAAGACATCCAGAGCATCATCGATGCTGGTGTGCGAACGCCAATAAACAGCAACGTTACAGATGAGTGTAATCACAAATGCAATAAAGATACTCTGTCCGACTGTGACATATCCTGCAGACGGTGTGATAGCTACCAAACCAACCACGCAACCTACTGCGGCTCCCATAGCAGAAGGCTTGCGTCCACGCAGGCAGTCGAAGAATATCCATGTCATCATGGCTGTAGCTGAAGCAGTATTCGTGTTTAAGAAAGCCTTTACAGCCTGTCCGTCAGCATGGAGTGAAGAGCCAGCGTTGAAACCAAACCATCCCAACCATAACAATGCAGCTCCGAGAAGTACGAATGGTATATTAGCCGGTTCGCTCTTTTCTGTGCTTCGACGACCTAAGTAAATTGCTCCGGCAAGGGCTGCGATGCCAGAGGAAGCATGCACAACGATTCCTCCGGCAAAGTCAACCACGCCCCAACGAAGGAACAGACCTTCGGGATGCCACGTCATGTGTGCCAGGGGACAATATATAATAAAAAAGAAGTAAATCATGAAGAACATGTAGGCAGAGAAACGTACCCGTTCAGCAAAGGAACCTGTAATCAGTGAGGGCGTGATGATGGCAAACTTCATCTGGAATAATGCGAAAAGTGCCAAAGGAATAGAAGCACCACCCAAGACATTGCCGGCAGGAGTTGTATATACCTCTGCCCCTACATTACGAAACATCAAGAAAGTAAGAGGGTTGCCGATGACTCCACCGATGTCATCGCCAAAGCATAAAGAAAAACCTATTGTTACCCATAGGATAGAAATTAAGCCCATTGCAATGAATGACTGCAACATGGTACTGATAACGTTCTTGGCTCCCACCATGCCACCATAAAAGAATGATAGTCCTGGCGTCATCATCAGTACAAAGATTGTAGCAGTAATGAGCCATGCAACATCTGCTGCCGATATTACTGACCAGTCACACTCAAAAGTCGGCTCGCCAACAAAAACTCCTGCAATAGCGATTATCGTCATTGCTGTCATCAAAATTATCCAACGTTTCTTGATCTTCATACCTTAATATAATGATTAAATACGTACTTTAAATAATTTCGGATGCAAAGGTACGGTGTTTTTGAAAAATAATCGCATAATGACTCAACTTTACATCAACAAAATTATGTGAAATGACAAAATGTAAACAAAAAGTTCGTTAAGGCTGCAAAATGCATTACATAATGATATAAAAACACGCATAAAATATTCAATATGTCACCTGTGTGCGTTTTCAAAGTAAATTATTGTCATATTTTTATGGTTATATTTAACTTTTGTATTATCTTTGCACCCGAATTTAAACCAAATGTAACTTTAAGTTAGAAAAATATGACAAAAAGTAAACATAAAGGATTGTATCAGCCGCAGTATGAACATGACGCCTGCGGTGTTGGTATGGTGGTGAATATTCATGGAGGCAAGAGTCATGAATTAGTAGATCAGGCCTTGCGTGTGCTGGAAAATATGGAGCACCGCGGTGCTGAGACACGGGATAAGACAGGTGACGGTGCAGGTATAATGTTACAGATTCCCCACGAGTTCATTCTTTTGCAGGGAATTCCTGTTCCTGAAAAGGGTAAGTATGGTACGGGCTTGGTGTTCTTGCCGAAGGAGGAAAAGGAGCAGCAGGAGATTCTGTCTGTGATGATAGAAGAGATAGAACGTGAGGGCTTGCAGCTGATGCATATGCGTACTGTGCCTACATGTCCTGAGGTATTGGGCGAGGCTGCACGTCTGGTGGAACCTGCTATCAAACAGATTTTTGTTACGGGTGTAAGTGAAGAAAATGCTGACAAGCTTTCGCGCACATTATATATTATAAGGAAGAAGATTGAGCGCAGGGTAACACATCCTGATTTCTATATCTGTTCATTATCTAATACTAACATTATATACAAGGGAATGCTGACCAGCGGACAGCTGCGTCGGTATTTCCCGGATTTGTCTAATCCTTACCTGACAAGCGGGCTGGCGCTGGTTCACTCACGTTTCAGCACAAACACATTCCCTACGTGGTCACTAGCCCAGCCCTTCCGCTTGCTGGCGCACAATGGTGAGATAAACACCATCCGCGGTAACCGTGGCTGGATGAAGGCACGCGAGAGTGTGCTGAGCAGTGAGGCTTTGGGCGATATTAAGGAGATATCTCCTATCGTACAGGAGGGGATGAGCGATTCTGCCAGCCTTGACAATGTCTTTGAATTCCTGATGATGAGTGGTATGTCGTTGCCACAGGCGATGGCGATACTTGTGCCGGAGAGTTTTAATGACAAGAATCCTATCAGCGAAGACCTGAAGGCTTTCTATGAATATCATTCTATTCTCATGGAGCCATGGGATGGTCCTGCAGCATTGCTTTTCTCTGACGGACGCTATGCCGGTGGTATGCTCGACAGAAACGGTCTGCGCCCATCACGTTATACCATTACGAAACACGGCATGATGGTGGTGGCGTCAGAAGTGGGCGTGATGGATTTCGAACCGGAGGATGTCGTCAGCAAAGGACGTCTGCAGCCCGGAAAGATTCTTCTCATCGACACCCAGGAAGGGAAGATATATTATGACGGCGAGATAAAGGAGCAGTTGTCGAAGTCACATCCATATCGTGAATGGCTCAACGAAAACCGTGTGCAGCTGGAGAAACTGAAGAGTGGCCGTAAGGTAGAAAACTCTGTGAGCGATTTTGAGCGTAAGCTGGTACAGTTCGGATATGGCCAGGAGGATATTGACAAGACAATCATCCCGATGGCCACTGCCGGTCAGGAGCCTGTTGCTGCTATGGGTAACGACACGCCGTTAGCAGTCATTTCCGACCGTCCGCAGGTGCTATTCAACTATTTCCGTCAGCAGTTTGCACAGGTGACAAACCCTGCCATCGACCCTATCCGCGAGGAACTGGTGATGTCGCTGACGGAATACATCGGTGCCGTAGGTACAAACATCCTGACGCCCGATGCATCGAACTGCAAGATGGTGCGCCTGCCGCAACCGGTGCTGACAAATACACAACTCGATATACTCTGCAATATCCGCTATAAAGGCTTCAACACCAAAAAGCTGGCGATAGTGTTTGAGATAGCGAAAGGTGAGGACGGCTTGCGCCAGGCTCTTGACGACCTGTGCAAGCAGGCTGAGGCAAGTGTTGACGAAGGCGTAAACTACATCATCCTTTCAGACAGGGATATCGATGAAAAGCATGCTGCAATACCGTCATTGCTGGCAGTCAGCGCGGTGCATCATCATCTGATTAGCGTGGGCAAGCGCGTACAGACGGCATTGATAGTAGAGAGCGGTGAGATTCGTGAGACGATGCATGCTGCCTTGCTGTTGGGATATGGAGCATCGGCATTGTGTCCATACATGACCTTCGCCATTCTTGATGACTTGGTGAAGCATGGTAAGATACAGGAGGAATATGCCACTGCTGAGGAGCATTATATCAAGGCTGTTGATAAGGGGCTGAAGAAGATTATGTCGAAGATGGGTATCTCCACTATCCGCAGTTATCGTGGTGCGAAGATATTCGAGAGCATCGGCTTGAGCGAAGAATTGCTAAAACGTTACTTCGGTACGGAGGTTAGCACCATCGGTGGTATAGGCCTGAAGGAAATTGCCCGCGACGCCATCCGTCTGCAGGAGGCTGCAAAGGAGCATACCATGTTGAAAAACCATGGCCAGTTCTCATGGCGCAAGGATGGTATCAAGCATGCATGGAATCCGGAGACGATTGCTAACCTTCAGTTGGCAACACGTCTGGGTAGCTATAAGAAATACAAGGAATGGGAGAAAATGGTGGATGAGAAAGATTCTCCTATCTTCATCCGTGACTTCTTTGGGTTTAAGAAAGCTGCCAAGCCTACACCAATCGACGAGGTGGAGAGTGTAGAAAGTATCGTGAAACACTTTGTTACCGGTGCGATGTCATTCGGCGCCTTGAGCATAGAGGCTCATGAGGCATTGGCATTGGCGATGAATAAACTTGGTGCACGCAGTAACACCGGTGAGGGTGGTGAGGATAATGCCCGCTATCATACAGAGGTGGATGGCGTGAGTCTCAGCAGCAAGACAAAACAGATTGCCAGCGGACGCTTTGGTGTGACGGCAGAGTATCTCGTCAATGCCGAGGAGATACAGATAAAGGTGGCACAGGGTGCGAAGCCTGGTGAGGGCGGACAGTTGCCCGGTTTCAAGGTGAACGACATCATCGCCAAGACGCGAAACGCCATTCCTGGTATCTCGCTGATATCGCCGCCACCTCATCATGATATCTATTCCATTGAGGATTTGGCACAGCTTATCTATGATTTGAAGAATATCAACCCGACAGCTGCCGTCAGCGTGAAACTCGTTGCCGAGAGTGGAGTGGGGACCATCGCTGCCGGTGTAGCAAAGGCAAAGGCCGACCTGATTGTGATAAGCGGTGCAGAAGGCGGTACTGGTGCCAGCCCTGCTTCAAGTATGCGCTTTGCAGGTATTTCGCCTGAGATCGGTTTGGCTGAGACGCAGCAGACATTGGTGATGAACGGTCTCCGCAATCAGGTGCGTCTGCAGACAGATGGTCAGCTGAAGACTGCCAAGGACGTTATCATCATGGCGATGTTGGGTGCTGATGAGTTCTCATTCGGTACGCTACCGCTGATTGTGCTGGGATGCGTCATGATGCGTAAGTGTAATACCAACACCTGTCCGATGGGTGTGGCAACACAGAATCCGGAGTTGCGCAAGCACTTCGAGGGACGTGCCGAGTATGTTGTTAATTTCTTCACCTTCCTGGCACAACAGGTGCGTGAATATCTCAGCGAGATGGGTGTCAAGAGCCTGAAGGATATTATCGGTCACACCGAACTGATTGAAATAAGTGAAAAGTTAAAAGTGAAAAGTGAAAAGTTGGCGGGGAGTGCTGTGGCAGAGAAGTGGCAGACCATCGACTTTGCACGTCTGCTTCACAAGCCTGAAACCGATAAGGTCTTGTATTGGGATCGTAGTGCATATACTAAGGTGACAGGCGTTAAGGACGAGGAGATTATCAAGGCGGCTCAGAAGGCTGTTGATAACCAAGAAGAGATAACCCTCGAATATACCATCAAGAATACCGACCGTGCCGTCACGACGATGCTCAGCGGTGAGATTGCCAAGAAATATGGTGAGGCGGGTCTGCCCGACAATACTATAAACATTAAGTTCAAAGGTTCTGCGGGGCAGTCGTTCGGTGCTTTTGCCGTTCGCGGTCTCAACATCAAACTAGAGGGCGAATGTAATGACTATTTCGGCAAGGGTCTCTCTGGTGGACGCATCGCTATTCTGCCGCCAGCCCGTCGTAGTGACGACTTCAAGGCCGAGGAGAATATCATTGCCGGTAATACGGGTCTCTATGGTGCCACCAGTGGCGAACTGTATATAAATGGTAAGGTGGGTGAGCGCTTTGGTGTGCGTAACTCTGGTGCCATTGCTGTCATTGAGGGTGCCGGCGACCACTGCTGCGAATATATGACGGGCGGACGTGTTGTCGTTCTCGGAAAAACAGGACGTAACTTTGCTGCCGGCATGAGTGGCGGTGTGGCATACGTCTATGACCCTGACCATACGTTCGACTACTTCTGTAATATGGATATGGTGGAGCTTTCGCTTGTCGAAGACTCTGTGTCCCGCAAGGAACTCCTCGAACTCATCCGTCAGCATTATCTGCACACGGGCAGCGCTCTCGCAGGACGCATGCTCGACGACTGGCACCGCTATATCGAAGACTTTATTCAGGTAGTGCCTATCGAGTACAAACGAGTCTTACAGGAAGAGCAGATGAAGAAACTGCACGAGAAGATTGCAGATATTCAGAGAGACTATTAATTATCAATTGTCCGCTCGGCACTTGTGACGCTTTTACAAAGGCCACAGGCCGACTAAAAGAATTATCAATTATCAATTGGAAAAATGGGAAATCCAAAAGCATTTTTAGAGATACATCGTCAGGAGGCGGGTTATCGCCCCATACATGATAGGATTCACGACTTTGGCGAGGTGGAGCAGACGCTCAGTACTCGCGAACGTAAGTTGCAGGCATCACGTTGCATGGATTGTGGCGTACCATTCTGCCACTGGGCGTGTCCGTTGGGCAATAAGGCGCCTGAATGGAATGATGCTTTGTATAAAGGCGAATGGGAAAAGGCATATCGTCTGCTCAACGCAACGAATCCATTCCCTGAGTTTACGGGCCGCATCTGTCCAGCACTCTGTGAGAAGGCTTGTGTGTTGAACCGTTTCAACCATGAGCCTACCACCAACCGCGAAGATGAGTGTGCCATCACGGAGGGTGCTTTTCGCGAGGGGTATATCCAGCCTCGTACGGACATCAAACGCAATGGAAAGAAGGTGGCTGTCATAGGAGCCGGTCCTGCCGGTCTGGCTGCTGCTAATGCCCTGAACCTGAAAGGCTATACCGTTACCGTCTTCGAGAAGAACGAAGCTGCAGGCGGTCTGCTGCGCTATGGCATTCCGAACTTCAAACTCAACAAGGCCGTCATCGACCGCCGCATCGCCATCCTTGAACAGGAAGGCATAGAGTTCTGCTACGGCTGCACCGTAGCAATTGACAATGGACAATTGACAATTGATAATGATTCTGCTGATAATAATTGTCAATTATCAATTATCAATTATCAATTTGATGCAATCGTTGTTGCCACCGGCACTCCGACGGCCCGCGACCTGAAGGTTCCGGGGCGTGAGCTGAAGGGCGTTCATCTCGCGTTGGAAATGCTGTCGCAGCAGAATCGTGTTCTTGCCGGCATGGAGTTCAGTGCTGACGAACGTGTGACGGCAAAGGATAAGGACGTGCTCGTGATAGGTGGTGGCGACACCGGTTCCGACTGCATCGGTACTGCGCATCGTCAGGGATGCAAGAGCGTTACGCAAATCGAGATAATGCCAAAGCCGGTGGAAGGTCCGGAAGATCCGCAGAATCCGTGGCCTAACTGGCCGCGTACTCTCAAGACGACATCAAGTCACGAGGAAGGTTGCACCCGCCGCTGGAATATAAATACCTTGGAGTTCCTTGGTGAGAACGGAAAGCTCACTGGCGTGAAGGTGCAGGAGATTGATTGGAAGCCAAATCCCGACGGCGGACGGCCTATAATGGTGGAGAAGGGAAAGCCCGAAATCATCAAGGCCGAACTGGTGCTCCTTGCTATGGGTTTCCTCAAACCCGAGCATCCGGAATATCCCAAGAATGTCTTCGTCTGTGGCGACAGCGCCAACGGTGCCAGCCTCGTGGTACGTGCAATGGCCAGCGGCATAGAGACAGCCTCTGCCGTTGATCGTTTTCTTTCGAAATGACGATATGTCGTAATAACGTTATAACGTAAAAAGAATGAATAAAATTCCTTTTTGCAAGATGCACGGCTGTGGCAATGACTACATCTACGTCGATGTGTCGCGCCATCCTATTGCCGACCCGAGTGCGGTGTCTGTTCTTTGGAGCGACCGCCATAAGGGTATCGGCAGCGATGGACTTGTGCTGATAGATAAAAGCACTGTTGCGGATGCGGATTATTCCATGCGCATCTTCAATGCCGACGGTTCGGAGGCAATGATGTGCGGCAATGCGAGCCGTTGCATCGGGAAGTATCTCTTTGAGCGCGGACTGACAACAAAGAAGGAGATACGCCTGCAGACGCTGTCGGGCATAAAGACGCTGTTGCTGCATGAGAAGGACGGCATAGTGCATAGCGTTACAGTCGATATGCTGGAACCTGTATTCGAAGATGCAAGCCTCTTCAATCCAAACATGGCGGAAAAGATACAGTCCCCCCTCTCTAACTGGAGAGGGGATGGGGGAGAGGCCTGTTTTGTCTCGATGGGCAATCCCCATTATGTCATCTTCACCGACGACGTGGAACAGGTAGGCGTGATGGGTCCGGTTTTGGAAAACCATCCTGCTTTTCCGCAACGCTGCAATATCGAGTTTGCCCATGTGATGGACGACGGTTCGATACGCACCCGAGTGTGGGAGCGTGGCAGCGGTATTACTATGGCGTGCGGCACAGGAGCGTGCGCTACCGCCGTGGCAGCAGCCGTAACAGGCAGGAGAGGACGTCAGTCGCGCATCGTCATGGACGGAGGAGCGTTAGAAATAGAATGGAGAGAATCAGACAATCACGTATATATGACAGGACCGGCAGAGTTTGTCTTTGACGGCGTTGCCGAGGTGGAGTTAGGAATGAGGAGTTAGGAATGAGGAGTGAGGAATTAGGAATGAGGAATGAGGAGTGAGGAATGAGGAATGAGGAATGAACAATGAGGAATGAACAATGAGGAATGAGGAATGAGAAATTAATTCCTAACTCCTAATTCCTAATTCCTAATTATATTACGCATTATGAATTATGAATTAAAATTATGGCTTTAGTAAACGTACACTATTTAAATCTGCAAGATAACTATCTGTTTGCCGACATTGCGAAGAAGGTTAATGCCTTCAAGGTGATGCATCCCAAGGCTGATGTCATATCCTTGGGAATCGGCGATGTGACACAACCGCTTTGCCCTGCTGTGATATCGGCGATGCAGAAGGCCGTGACGGAGATGTCCGATGCATCGACCTTCCACGGCTATGGTCCGGAGCAGGGATATGAATTCCTGCGCGATGCTATCCTGAAGAACGATTATGTTCCGCGTGGCATACATCTCGACCTCGACGAGGTGTTCATCAATGACGGCGCAAAGTCTGATATCGGCAATTTCCAGGAGCTGCTCCACTGGGATAACTTCATCTGCGTCACCGACCCGATATATCCCGTGTATATCGATTCCAACGCCATGATAGGCCGTTGCGGTGCTTACAAGAATGGCCGCTGGTCATACGTCACCTACACCCCTTGCACGGCAGAGAACGGTTTTGTGCCGGAGATTCCGAAGAACCATCATGTTGACATCATCTACCTGTGCTACCCCAACAACCCTACCGGCACGGTGATTACGAAGTCGGAGCTGCGCAAGTGGGTCAACTATGCGTTGAAGAACGATGCGCTGATACTCTATGATGCAGCATATCAGGCCTACATCCAAGACCCCGACATCCCACATTCCATTTACGAGATACGCGGTGCCAGGAAGTGTGCCATAGAGTTCCGTTCTTACTCCAAGACGGCCGGCTTCACCGGCATCCGCTGCGGCTATACCATAGTACCGAAGGATGTCACGGCTGCCACGTTTGAGGGCGAGCGCATATCGCTCAATAAGCTGTGGAACCGTCGCCAGTGTACCAAGTTCAACGGCACCAGCTATGTCTCCCAGCGTGCGGCGGAGGCGATATACTCTCCTGAGGGTAAGGAACAGATACAGGCGACCATTGATTACTACATGGCGAATGCTGCCAAGATGCTTGATGTGCTGCGCTCTCTCGGCTACGAATGTTACGGCGGCGAGAATGCCCCATATATCTGGATGCGCACCCCTGGCGGCAAGTCCTCATGGCAGTTCTTCGAGGAATTGCTCTATGGCGCCCACGTAGTCTGCACTCCAGGCTCCGGCTTCGGACCGAGCGGAGAAGGGTATGTCAGGCTAACCGCCTTCGGTAGCCACGAATCAACAGCCGAGGCGCTGGAGAGAATAAAGCAGTGGGGGAGAGGGTAGTTGATAGTTGACAGGTGATAGTTATTTTCGGGAGGATTCGCAAAGTGTGCGGGTCCTCCCGAAGTGGTTGTATGCAGATGCCTGAATTATTTTACGGGCTCTACGGTGTAGCCTTCGCGGCGTAGGATGGCGATGAGCCCGTCGCCGGACAGCAGGTGACGGCAGCCGACGGCAATCATAGTAGGTTGGGCTGCCATATTCTCCTTGATGGCAGGAAGCCACGCCATGTTACGCTTGCGCAGCAGGATGTTTTGGGTCATGGCTTGGGCCGTACTGTCCTTATGCAAAAGTTCCTCTTCTTTAATGAAGTTGTACATCTTGCATGTATCATTGGACAAGTAGGCTTTGGCAAACTCACCCAAAAAACGTTTCATCTCTCCGTTTTCCATCATTTTGATAGAACGATATAGAGTGTCAGCCTGTTCCTTCAAGGATAGTTTCTCAAGGAAGGCATGCGTCTTGAAAAGGGTGTCGAGTGAACCGCTAATGTCACTTACCACCTCCAAGCCGCCGGTCTCGTAGCCGCGCTTGACCGTCTCTTCGTACATTATCGACTCTACGGTCGTCACTCTGCGAGTGCTTACGAACATCACGATACTCATTACAGAGAACCAATAGCCCGGAGTCTTCTTCCAGTACTCCATATCCTTCATCTTCCTCGTAAGGTACTTGTCAACTTCTTTGAAGTGGGCAATGCTGTCGAAAAGCGGCTTGTAGTAAGCACCTTCCGGCATCATGTATTTCGGGCCAGGGTTCTTAATCCACTTCATCAGTTTCTCATTGCTCTCTCTTGAGGCTTTTATTTCGGCAGAGTCCAGCTTGTTGGGATCCCTTTCCATTTCAAACAATACTGTTTCCACGTTGTTAAAAGCGTTCTCCAGCCCCGTGATGCCGAACACCTCCTCCCTTGTGAAGCTATGTCCGTCGCCGTGGCAGGTGCCGAAAAGGTATGATTTCTGCGTCAGCCCGTTGCCGCTGATTTCCCACAGCCATCCCGGGTTGCCGAACTCCTGTGCATAGGCAACTATCGCAGAAACAATGACTAAAAGTGACAGAAAGGTTCTTTTCATAATCGTTTTCTTAACAAATGTCGGCTGCAAATGTAGTAAAAAATCTTAATAACAAGCCCTTTAATTGTGAAAATCGCATAAAATTCAGGTGGTTTCGTCATTTTTTCTGGGTTGGTGTTTCATGTTTCATGAAAATTATATACTTTTGTAGTCGAAATTTTAATGGCATAAGAAAGAGCCTACAGTTTATCGTTCCATCCTAGAAATGCAACATTAGATATACGAAGACGAAGGCTGCTTGCTCACACCTACAAGAGGCGTGGGCATTAGTAGTTTTCAACAGTTCCGTATAGGTGTTGCAATTACCTCTAGGGTGGATGTTGTTTATGAACATGCTTCACGTCTCTTTCTTTTGAAAAGAATTTAAACTATTATATATAGACGTGAAGCAACATGAACAAGCATCTTACTAAAAAAGGAGGCCGCCCTCCGCCGGAGGTTCTCGCGGTTGGCCCGCGAGCAAGAAAAACCGTCTTGGCAGCCTCGCGGTTGGCCCGCGAGTATGAAAAATCGTCTTGACAGTCTCGCGGTTGGCCCGCGAGCAAGAAAAATCGCTTTGACAGCTTCGCGGTTGGCCCGCGAATGAGAAAAATCGCTTTGACAGCCTCGCGGTTGGCCCGCGAACAAGAAAAATCATCTTGACAGCCTCGCGGTTGGCCCGCGAGCATAACTAAATAATTATTTTTTTACTAATCTTTAAATAATAAAACTATGAATGTAAATGCAAAACAACTGACAACTTTTGACTACACGCGCATGGATATCACCACCGCGCTTGGTTTCTTTGGACAGATGCAGGCAAAGTTTGAAAGCAATAGTACGCTTACGGCAGCAATGAGTAGCGTATGGACTGACTTTACCTCTGCACGTCAGGGCTACGACGATGCCTATGCACAGGCACGTAAATGGGAACAGACAGAGGATATAGACAATCTGGACAAATTGCGTGATAATGCGCAGTCCGCATTTCTCAATGCCCTGAAGGCAATGCTGGCATCGCCAAATGCTGCAAAGGCACAGGCTGCTAAGTTGCTGACATTTATCCGTGACAAATACTCGCTCGATAATTCTGACGAGTATATGAAGCAGACAACTATGACGACGCAGTTTATACAGGAAGTAGAGTCTAATACGGATGCTATGGCGGCTCTCACCACTACGGGACTGGATGACTGGTTTACGGACCTGAAGCAGAAGAACGAGGCCTTCCTCGCAAAGATGAATGAGCGCACTGAGGCACAGGCAGGACTGCAGAAGGGTATCGTTCGTGAGAAGCGTCTGTTGTGTGAAGCTGCCTATCGCAATGTGGTGAAGCTCGTCAATGCAATGGCTATCTGCGAAGTGCCTGCGGGACTCGATTTTACTACACCTATCAACCTTCTCAACGCAGAGATAGAGCACTATCGTCAGATATTGGCACGCAAAGGCATCAGCACAGGCTCAAATTCTGGCGGCGATGGCTCCGATAGCGGAACAGGCACCGGAACAGGTTCCAACGAAAACCAAAACCAAAACGAAAACGGCGGCAGCACAACGCCGACAACGCCTGACACTCCTTCTGACCCAGGAACCGGCGGTGGCGGCACCAGTGACGGCGATGAGGGCTGAGACAAAACAAAAGCGAAGCGTGATGCCGCTTCGCTTTTGTTTTTAATTAGGAATTAGGAGTTAGGAATTAGGAATTAGGAGTTAATTGCTCATTCTTCATTCCTCATTCCTAATTCTTTTTGTATCTTGCGCCATTGTTGTGTGCGGACACAACAATGGGCGAAATGACTTTTTGTAAGGGAAACGCGGGAATATGACGCAAAGTGTAAACAAATGGAAAGCAAAAGCGTCCGAAATGTTTACAAAATGTCAGTCATAGTTATTTTGTTTAAACAAAATGTGAGAAAATCCTTGCGTATTATAGCAAAATGTCGTAATTTTGCACTCGAAAGCTTAAGGAAAGCTACCGCGGTTAAGGGGACCCTCCCCATCCCTCCCTTAAAGGGCGGGGTATAATAAAATGAATTAAATTTATATTTATGAAAAAGATTGAAGCTATCATTCGTAAGACGAAGTTCGAAGACGTGAAGGAAGCATTGCTTCATTCAGACATCGACTGGTTTGAGTATCATGATGTTCACGGCATCGGCCAGAGTCGTCAGGAGCGCATATATCGTGGCGTGCAGTATTCCACGGACGTGATAGAGCGAGTAGCCATAACGATTGTATGTAGGGATGTCATCATGGAACCAACGGTTCAGGTGCTCTTAAAAATAGCCCACACGGGTGAGGTAGGAGACGGACGCATCTTTGTCAGTGATGTCATCGACACATGGAGCATCCGCACGGGTGAGAATGGCGACACCGTTCTGAAAGACAAGAAGTAATAAGCCCACCCTCAACCCCTCCACAAGGGAGGGGAGAATAACAACAACACAAACACAAATAACAACCCCGTGTCTCCGTTCGGGTTCCCCCTCCTTGTGAGGGGGTTAGGGGGAGGCTTTAGATTATGAACGAAATAGGATTATCACTCGATACCGTATGGATGCTATTGGCAGCCATGTTGGTTTTCTGGATGCAGCCGGGCTTTGCGCTGTGTGAGGCTGGTTTTACGCGCAGTAAGAACACTGCAAACATCCTGATGAAGAACTTTGTCGATTTCATGTTCGGCTCACTGCTGTTCTTCTTCCTTGGTTTCGGTTTTATGTTTGGTGCCGACACACTCGGCGGTTTCATCGGTTTGCCAAACTGGGGCGACCTGTCATTCTACGAGAGCGACCTGCCTGTAGAGGGCTTCCTGATTTTCGAGACCGTATTCTGTGCTACAGCCGCCACTATCGTCAGCGGTGCTATGGCCGAGCGTACGAAGTTCTCTATGTATCTTATCTACAGCGCCATCATCTCTCTTATCATATACCCTGTTGAGGGTCACTGGACCTGGGGCGGCGGATGGCTTTGCAACGATGCTGCCGACGGATTTATGATGAGCACATTTGGTGACGTCTTCCACGACTTTGCGGGTTCTGCCATCGTACACAGCGTAGGCGGTGTATTGGCTCTGATAGGTGCTATGGCACTGGGTCCACGTATTGGCAAGTATGGCAAGGACATGAAGAGCCGCGCTATCCCTGGCCACAACCTGACAATGGCCGCTCTGGGTGTATTCATCCTCTGGCTGGGATGGTTCGGTTTCAACCCGGGCAGTCAGCTGGCAGCAAGCGGTGAGGTAAACCGCATCGCCATCTCTCACGTATTCCTTACCACCAACCTCGCAGCTGCTGCAGGCGGTGTGGCAACGATGTTCCTTACATATATAAAGTATGGCAAACCTTCTCTCTCACTGACACTGAACGGTGTGCTGGCAGGTCTCGTAGGTATTACGGCTGGATGTGACTTGGTATCTCCGCTGGGCGCTATAATCATCGGACTGGTCTGCGGACTGGTATTGGTATTCGCCATCGAGTTTATTGACCACAAACTTCACATCGACGACCCTGTAGGTGCAAGCTCTGTACACGGCGTATGCGGTATCCTCGGAACCCTGATGACTGGTCTGCTGGCAACAGAGACAGGCGCCTTCTACGGTGGAGGATGGGGTTTCTTCGGAGCACAGGCTTTCGGCGTGCTGATGATAGACCTTTGGGCTGCTGTATGCGGATTCATCCTGTTCTATGGCATCAAGAAGACACACGGACTGCGCGTTGACAGACGCATAGAAGAGGAAGGTCTGGACATCTATGAGCACGGAGAGGCATGCTATAACTAGTGTAAAGTTTAAAGTTTAACGTTTAAAGTTTAAAGAGATTATGAAAAAGATTGTTTTATTTGCAATGTTGTTCGCAGTGGGTACTGCGGCGGTTGCACAGGAGGAAGAAACGAAAGCTAAAGTAGAGACAACCATAAAGGCGGACTTCGTGAACCAGTACATCTGGCGTGGTCTGGACTTGGGTAGCGTGGCTGTACAGCCTACTCTGGGTGTCGGATATAAAGGGCTCAGCCTGACGGCATGGGGCAGTTATGGACTGACTAACAAGGACGACGTGAAGGAGTTTGACCTGACTCTGGCATATACAAACGGAAAGTTTAATGTCGGCATCATTGACTACTGGTTCTCAGAAGGGCTTGACCCCGATGCAAGATACTTCAAGTATGGGGCTCACGGCACCAACCATATCTTTGAGGCAAACGTAGGATATGACTTCGGACCCGTCGCACTGCAGTGGTTCACTAACTTTGCCGGCAACGACGGTCTGAACAAGAAAGGGAAGCGAGCATACAGTAGCTACTTCGAGGCTACGGTACCATTCTCACTCTTCAAGGTCGACTGGACGGCTACAGCAGGTCTCGTGCCTTATGCTTCTACATTGTATGCCACTACAGGATTTGCCGTCACAAACATCTCCCTGCGTGCTACAAAAGACATCAAGATTACCGATTCGTTCTCACTGCCTATTTTCGGACAGGTAACGGGTAACCCTTGTACTCAGAAAGCATATCTTGTGTTTGGGTTCACGCTGCAACCCTAATCTTCTTTGTTACCTTTTTTCCTCTCTCCCATGCGATATGGGAGGGGGGAAGTTTGGGAGTTAAAAGTTAAGAGTTAAGAGTTAAAAGTTTTCAATTTTCAATGTTCAATATTCAATTGATTTAGAAATGCAAACATTAAGATTTCAAGTAGTAGGAGAGGCGTTCAAGAAGAAGCCGCTCGCAGTAGAAACACCAAGTGAGAGACCTTCTGAGTATTACGGTTGCAAGGTGTTCAACCGTGAGAAGATGTATAAGTATCTTCCAAAGGATGTCTATGAAAAGATGATTGATGTCATCGACAACGGTGCACGTCTGGAACGTGACATAGCTGACGCTGTTGCTGCCGGCATGAAGCAATGGGCTACGGAGAATGGCGTGACACACTATACGCACTGGTTCCAGCCTCTGACAGAGGGCACTGCCGAGAAGCACGACTCTTTCGTGGAGCATGACGGCAAAGGCGGCATGGTGGAGGAGTTTTCGGGAAAACTGCTCGTGCAGCAGGAACCTGATGCCAGTTCTTTCCCATCGGGCGGTATCCGCTCTACTTTTGAGGCACGCGGTTATTCTGCGTGGGACCCTACATCGCCTGTCTTCATCATCGACGACACGCTGTGTATCCCTACCGTATTCATATCATACAGCGGCGAGTCACTGGACTATAAGGCACCGCTCTTGCGTGCACTGCATGCCGTGAACGTGGCTGCTACGGAGGTGTGCCATTATTTTGACCCGGAGGTGAAGAAGGTGACCTCAAACCTCGGCTGGGAGCAGGAGTACTTCCTTGTTGACGAGGGCCTATATGCCGCACGTCCTGACCTGCTGCTCACGGGCCGCACACTGATGGGACACGACTCTGCAAAGAACCAGCAGATGGACGACCACTACTTCGGCAGCATACCGGAGCGCGTAGCTGCCTTCATGCGTGAACTGGAGATAGAAGCTCTGCAACTGGGCATACCTTGCAAGACACGTCATAACGAGGTGGCACCAAACCAGTTTGAGCTGGCACCGATATTTGAGGAGACAAATCTTGCCGTTGACCACAACATGCTGATAATGTCAGTAATGAAGCGCGTGGCCCGCAAGCATGGTTTCCGCGTGCTGCTGCACGAAAAGCCTTTCGCAGGCATCAACGGTTCGGGTAAGCATAACAACTGGTCTTTGAGCACCGACAACGGCATCCTCTTGCATGCACCAGGCAAGACACCGGAGCAGAACCTGCGCTTTGCTACCTTTATAGTAGAGACGCTGATGGGTGTGTATAAGCACAACGGTCTGCTGAAGGCCAGCATCATGTCGGCAACAAATGCTCATCGTCTCGGAGCAAACGAGGCACCTCCTGCAATCATCTCTTCTTTCCTTGGAAAACAGCTCACCGAAATGCTCGACCACATCGAGAAGGCTGACAAGAACGATGCCTTGGCAATGGGTGGTAAGCAGGAAATGAAGATGGATATTCCGGAGATACCGGAGTTGCTTATCGACAATACTGACCGTAACCGCACGTCGCCATTCGCATTCACCGGCAACCGCTTCGAATTCCGCGCTGTAGGTTCTGAGG
>CAMJIL010000009.1 GCA_946405805.1 uncultured Prevotellaceae bacterium
CAACCTACTTTACAAATAAGTCTCTTAGTAGTCAACTAAAATCGTTAAACTACATTGTTATGAATAGCGAAATCTATTTTTCCATCTGTTACACGAGTTGTAAAATTGAGTGTCACTGGATTATAACTGCCGTTTGTTCTGACAGGTACATTTTGGCTGACACCATTAATTGTCACTACAGTTGAATTTTCATTAACAGTTGGCACAGTAGTACCTACATCTCCACGACCAGAAATCCATGCTGCATTAACAATTACAGATATCTCATGTATTCCATTTGGTGCATTAGTAATTGTCTTAGTAATAATGTCACCCGTTTGGGGTGCTACATTATCTCTATATCTTTCTATATATCTATATTCTCCATAATAGCCAAGATTTACATCTGAGGAATAATCGGAAGTCTTTCTTCCCCAAAGGCTAGGAGCTAAATCACTCGGTGAATCAGATGTCGCATCCGCTGCTGCGGCAATTCTGCTGTTGGCCGTAGTTTTTGAAATAGAGTAAATTTTAAACTTACCTATTTCATTCCCGCTCTTGTTGCCAGCAAGTTCCTGACCACTTACATATCCGTTCTTGGGGGTCCATAAACCTAAATAATATGTACCTCCATTCGCAAGGGCTTTAATAGAGTATATTCCCTCAGCGACCTGAAAATCATAAGAAGTCCATCTAGCAGAAGTTGTTTCCCAATTAGTCCTGCAATACCATGGTTCACCATTGTTCGTTTGTAAAACACGAACAGGGCGATCCACGTTACGAATTGTATAGCCAACATAATCCGGTGTGTTATTTGCTTCCAATGTCCACAAATAACTATTGTCTTTAATAGGGTCTTTACCATTCATATACCACATGGAATGATTACTTGCTTGCTGACCAGATTTGGCCTTATCCATCTTAACCATCAAATCTGTATTGTCATTGCTGACAATAGCAAAATAATAATCACTTAGATTCATTGAAGACAGGTCTGTCACCTGTGTCCATCCTGCACTCGTCAAGTCCGACGTAGTGTAAGCACTAGCAGAATTTGCCCCCCCCACTAATAGGGCGAGTACTGCAAAAATTAGTTTTTGTTTCTTCATAGATAATTTTTTTTAAATATCATTTAACATATGTTTTCAGCATTTAACTTCTGCTGTTTATCTTCGGCTATATCCCAAAACTCTTTATAACGATTAAGGACCTCCCCGCTGGGGGCTTCGGCTTTGCACACTTATTCGAGTTTACGAGTCTTAAAAATGGTGTGTACACCAATACGTACTCCATAGTTACATTGGTACGAATTTGTCTTACATACCCCTGTGCCGAAGCACAGGGGAGTAAGTGGAATGTTTACCTTCACAGGCAAAACATCATTGAATTCCTTCCATAATTTAACATTAACATGTTTTTAACCTATACCCTCACGGGCACTACAACTAATACTCAAAATACAAAAGGGCACCTTATCTTCACAGACATGTAATTTGCCCATATGAAAAACTATATTACTATTAACTAATCTTTTCTAATTTAAATATATTCACCTAACGTACAAACGCGACATTCTCTACATGGTTGCCTATCATCATAGGCACATAATCGGCAGTGGAGTACCATTGGGGCTTATCAGGCATATCGTCATACAGCTGTCGTCCGTTGATTTTCAAACCATGGAACGAGACATTCTTGACTGCATGCGACTCGTCATAGCCATTGATAATTGATAGCCCTGCACTTTCGCCCTTATAGCGAATGTTTCTGAATCTTATATCCTCTACGCCACGCCCAGGGGCAGTGCAGTATTTTTTGTTATATCCCACCTTCACTTGGAGCAGGCTGCCCTGCAAGATATTCTCAACACGTATGTTGTTGAAGGTAACATTGCGTACCAGATTATCGTCTCCGCAATTTATGGCAAGACATCCCTGATAGTCTATCTGCGGCTCTGCCTGACAGAGAATATCGATGTTTTCATATACCAGATTTTCTATAGTATCGCCTACTGCAGGGTTGCCGTGCAAGCCGATAAAGATGGGATGTGCCACGTCAGCCCACAGTATGGAGTTCTTCATCTGAATATTACGTGCGGAGCCGCTAAAACCCTTACGAGTAGCGTATGCTGTCGTGCAGTCGTCGCTATTACGGCAGAACACACGGTCATAGAGAACATTGCTGCTGGCGAAGACGTTCAACCCGTCCCCCCATGCCGGATATGAAATGCTGCGAACGTCACGGATGGTGACACCGTCGGAACCACCTACAGGACACGTGTTGAGTATCATGCCGTCGATAAGAATGTTCCTTGAACGATGTATGTGACAGCCTTCATATCCACTGACGGGGCGAGCAATGCCCCTTCCCAATATACTTACATTCTCGGCATCCTCTATCGCAAACGTTCCTGTGAAATAACTGCCGCCAGCAAGATATACGATAGTATTAGAGGTTATACGGATAGTATTCTGAGAATATAATCCCGGCTCATAACATACGAATTTTCTCCCTTCCTTCTTTGCCATTTTCTTTGCCTCCGCCTTTGAAACAGGCGGTTTGGAGGTAAAGAGAAGCAGATTAGAGGCTATGTCAACATCAAACTCTATGCTCAGGTTCTCTGGCTGAAAGAGCAGGAACTGCACTGTGCTGTCATTCTGCACATTTGCTATCACCCCTTTGTAGTCAGGACGGATGCGTGCTGTCTTGAACTTTTTTTGCTTTGTCACCACACGAACAAACACATCCCCCACGAAGTCGAAGCAGGCATAGGATATTTCACTTATACTATGACCGCTGTTGCCGATGGGGGCATTTACTTTTGCCATATAAGTGTCTATCCGTGTCCACTCCTCACTTTCACGTGATCTGACATAGACATCATAATCTTGCTTCAATGGCGCTCCAGAAGGAGCTGCATAGGTATAGACCTGATGCAGTTTCTTATATTCTTTTATCTTTGGTTTCTCACCTTTTACGATGCGTTCGGTATATGGCATAGACAACCCCATACGCCCTACATAATGGTTGTAGGGCAAATGATATATATCCCACAGTTTACCCCGATTCATCTGCCCCGGTTCGTCCCAATAGCAGTATAGCCCCGTGCAATCCTGCCATGTTTCAAAAGGCACATCATATCCAAGGTTATACTTGGCAGTATATTCAAAGCCTTTTAACAGCCTGTTATCCAATGCTCCCCAAAGGTCATCGCCTTGACTCCATGCCATCTCACATGTTTCTGCAAGAGCCTGCAGCCCCAATTGCACATGAGCCTGATCACGGCCTGTCTCCTGACATTGGCCTGTCTCGCCGATATAACATGGTAAAGAACCATTATCTGCACCATGCAGGAAATAGTCTATGCTGGCCTTATAGAGCATACTGTCCTGCAAGAATATTGCACACGCCATGCGGCAACGGTTAACAATAGCGCCCCAATTGCCATTGGCGTATGGGCTGTTTGTCTCAAACTGTTGTATGGTGGGGAGGATGGCACGCTGCACCATATTTCTCCAATCCACCGTTTGATGACACTTTAGCAGCGTCATTGCCTTCACCAAATCATAACATTGTATCAGGCAGAGCGGAGCATCATGACCATCCAGACGTTGCAGGTGATGTGCATAGGCTTTTATAATAAACAAGGCATTTGCGCTGTCCCCCTTCTGTGCATAGTCGAAGGCCGCCCGCATGTCGCGTTCACTACCCACCTTTGTGTGGCGGAACTCCCCATCACGGGCAACCACCTCATAGGGGCCCGCCATCTGATAAGGAGTCTGTGCCACTCCCGGCAGGGAAGCAGCCAGACTCAAAACTGTCAGCAACAGTTTTATTCTCATCTTACATATTTCTTACCATCCATGATATATATCCCCTTCTGAGGTGCAGAGAGAATGCGGCGACCCTGTAGGTCATACATCAAACCAGCGGCAGGCGAATGGGATTGTATGTTTCTGATTCCCGTAGCAGAACCTTTATACGTCAGTGTGAAGTTGTCCCATACGAGCCATGTAGTGCCAGATGACGGTTCACGGATGCCGACGGTGAGCACACCTCCCACGACATCAATATCTACAGACAACAGGCCATAAGAGGCATTTGCTGCCATCTGATCACGCTGGGCATCGAAGTTGCTTCCAGCACAACTCTGGCGAACGACATCTTTCTCCGTCACTTCTCCTGACGTAGCATAGAGATAAGCCGTATTGCTGCCCTCACCATTAACCATCTGACATGTAACAGTATAATGTCCGTCCAATAAACCGCTGACAGTCTGCATCAGATTAAAGTTGGTACTATGCCATACTTCCGCAGCGCCATTATATCTTTGGTTTCCCCATGAACCGGTCATTGTCCACCCTAAGCCTTTACCTATGAACTGTGGGTTAACTAATAATGGGGTAACATCTTTCTCTACATCCTTTGTGATAAAACTGGTATGGAAAAGCTTTTTATCAATGGCGAAGATTTGCAAACGACTTATATCATCACCATTCTTGTTACATGAAATCTCCTCACCATCGCGATAGCCATTAGCAGGAGTCCAAAGCCCCAGCCAGTTACCGGGATATTTGCCGTTCTCGACAGTCCATGCTCCATCGGCATAATTGAGCAGAAAACGTGTCCACTCACATGCCAATGGCTGGTCATGAGTGCGCAACTGGTCCGGTCTGTCCCACTCTGTCTGAAGTAAAAGCCCGTCGTAGTCAATGTTACGCAGACAGAAAGCATCGCCGTAAGGTTCTATCGTAAATACCTTTGAAAGGTCGGAAACCGGATTGACTGGTGATTGGAAGAACAATGCCTTGTTACCATTCTTCGGTGCATCCTTCAATCCTATGAGGAGATTGGCCTGATCACTTGCTATTATAAAATAATTGTCTTCTGCCAACAACGACAATTCATCAGAAGAAGTTACAAGGCTATATCCCCGCTCAGTTGTCAGGATGTCATAATATCCATAGTCAGTTGCCTTGACATTTATATTATATGTATAAGTCACACCCTGATAGGTAGCACTTATTTGCATATCCTTCTCCACATTGTCAATGGAATATGTTGTACCTTTTGAGCCGTCAGGCCATACAACCTCTTCTTCGCTGGACGTAGCAGGAATGATGAGCTTCAGTGTCACCGCAGTTCCCCTGAGCACCTGTATATCCTTTGCCTCGCTCTCACCGCTTCCCACAATAATATGCTGAAGGGCTTCTTCCACCTTCAGGTGGAAATGGCTTTCACTCACTGCCCCGCTCTGATTGGCATACTGACATGTATATGTGCGGCTGGTAGAAATCATAGGAATGGTGACTACACTCGCTTTCTGTCCGTTGTCCCAAAGGTAATCGTCTGTCCATCCAGTCGTTGCTCCTGCATAGAGAATTACATCAGTGCCTGCCAGTACGGTCTGGATAGTGTCTTGACGAATAATACCGTCAACTGTTATTTCGTTGGTCATCAGGTCTGGCTTGGCATCACCGCTGACAGCAATAGCAAAGGCTTGCTGACTTTGTGTACCGTTCGGAGCAGTGTAGGTAACGCGATATATATAGCTGCGCTCTGCCTTTACTGTCAGTTCCTTGGTTGTCTCGCCTGTACTCCATTGCCATTGTCCACTGTCTTCGGCTCCCTCTGGCAGCTGGGGAATGAGTGTAATGTCTGCTCCATCAGCAGGAATGCCCTTTGAAGGACATATCACATAATTATATTTCAGTCCACCCAAATTAGTCTGATTCTTATATGTCACACCCTTATAGACTATATCTCCAGACAATGGGGTGATAGCTTGCTCTGCTGCAATGGCCGGTCGCCAGCTGGTAAGGGTTGAGAAACCTACGTGATCAAAACCGCCAGAATTCTGACTGTAGTTGCCGCCACCGCCATCAGGGCATACAGCAGCACTCGCCTTTTCTGCATATTGCAACTTCACACCGCGCAAACCCTCATAATAGCCTATAGCCCGATCCCAATATGGACGATACTCTCCCTTTCCACCTTCATTAGGAGCCGTTTGAGCCCATCCTGCTCCCATTGTTCCGCGACAATCGGCATAGTTATATGTTATCCACGGTAGAGACGAGCCTGCCACACCTCCGAAGTTTAGTGCCGCCACGTGCTCCAGTCCTGCTGCAATCCTGTCATTCATGTATGCATACAGGTCATCACCCTGGGTCAAACCTATCTGGCATATATCAAGAGCCAAACCAAGAGCCATGAGGGCATGTCCCTGGTCCCTGCCGCTCTCTTGCATCTGTCCCAGATAACCCAAAGGGCCACGTTCGTCAGGCAATACAACGGGTACCAAGTTTCCTATGAATTCATTACATCCATCATTCAGTATGACACTCTGTTTCGAACGGTCTTTATACGTATCTACGTGGTCATATTTATAGAAAGAAACGCCTTGATTATACATATGCACATCATCGCACAATATGCCAATTGACATCACGCAAAGAGCATTACACAATCCCCAGTTACTCCAATAATGACCAGGTCGTTGCCCTACATTATTCCGTGCATTGAGCCATGTGTCGTGCCTGCGACGAAGGAAATCTATGGCAGGATTATACCATGTACGAATCATGTACTGCCTGAACTCCTCAAAGTCCTCACGGCTCCATCCATCATAGTCACGCATCAACTCAGCAGCATTTGCAAGTTCATAACCATAGATGCCAGCAGCAAGTGATACATTTGTATCTCCGCTCACCCATCGGTTACCACGTGCCCAAGCCATAAGGATACGTACCGCACCGTCAGCATTAGCACGTGTACCACCTATCTTCCAGCGCAATGCGTTCTGGTAGGCCATTGCAGCACCACGAGCCACATTCATATAATTCTGACCACTTGAGCCTCCTCGTACAATAGTTTCCACTGGCCACGTTGCTATATCAGCACGAGAATACTCGTTGGCACAAAGGATATCCCACGCCTTTTTGATACGCTCATTACCACTTGCCAGTAACTGCTTGGCACGATCAATGTCCTGCTGAGATACAATGCCACCAGGATGCACAAAACCGTGATCCTCTGTCACCTCGAAGACTTTCTTTGGCTGATAACCACTGGTAGCCTTCGCTCTTGACAGTAGTTGCAAAAGAGTAGATACATATTGATTTATTAAATTCTGTGAAGCACGGGAAGCCTCTATCTCTTTCTCGGCTATCGTTATAGCATCCTGCAACTCAGCAATAGCATTAGGAGCACAAGATGACACATCACCTTTCATGAAGTTTTTACATTCCGCTACCTTTTCTTGCAGAACAGTGAAATCACCCGGATCACCATATTTATATTCATTTTCAATATCAGAAGCTACAGCTGCCAACTCTGCCAATTGCTCATCGCTAACAGCAATGTCATATACCCTGAAGTCAGCCACCTGAGTCTGTTTCAAGTAACTGTCACCAGAAAATGGAGCCCGTCCAATCCAACAATTAGATGGAGCAGACGTATAAGTTTCTTTAAGTACAGGCATACTCGTATTCACTCCAACGCGTTTGCCTTCTATGAACAATTCTCCTCGCTGTCCTGTTTGTCTGTACAGTACATGCATCCAACGACCTTTGACTGAGGCGGAGCCCACCTCAATACCACTTTCAGAACCATAACCGCCAATAGATGTAGCCATACGTTGGGCATTCAAGCGATAAGCCATATACTTACCCTCTGTCTGTGTACAGGCTGCTGTTGAAGAAAAAGCCCATAAAAAGAATCCATTGCCTGACAACGAAGCTTTTTCGTCAATAAAATAGCAGGCAGACACGGTGAAATCGCCTAAATTCTTCATTATACTACCTGCTGCACTTGTCATATTCAGATATCCTGTACCATTGCCCAGATTCAGCACATTGTACTTGCCTACCTTTTCAATTGTGGCAGAGCCTATAATACTCGCGTTGATACCGCCAACTACATCTGTAACACTCGTTCCATCCACTTTGCTGAAATCAAAATGCAACTTCAGGTGTTCCTCCTGCGCCTGCGTTCCATTTACTAACACAGACAGCAACAGCATAATAAAAAGGACTTTCTTCTTCATTGTTCTTTGACATTATTTGTTAGTAGTTTTGTGATTTCGGATGCAAAAGTATAAATACTATTTGTTTCTTTACTGCCCCTATTGTCTAAAGATGCGAAAAATATCGTCTAAATCGCTGTTTAGACAATTGACACACCTATTTTGAGATTATTTTTGCACTTTTCTTTTATTTTTCATGAAAAAACATTATCTTTGCAAGCGGTTATTATAAGTATTTTATGAGAAAGAGACCGCTATTGTGCATACTGATATTGCTGCTGTCCGCAACGGCTTTGGCTACACATCGACACTGGATGGTAGCCAACGGTTTATCAACAGGCGAAGTACAACAAATCATAGAGCTTCCAAACAGACAGATGCTCATTAATTGTGAAGGTGTCTTCTGCCTGTCAAACGGTGCTGGATTCGACGTCATAGCCTGCGACTATGGCAATACTTTCCAAATGAAGAACTATGCGAAAGGATACAGCCACATGTGGCAAGGCGATTCCCTATTATGGCTGCATGACTTCTATCGGGTATATCTTTTTGACACACGCATTCGCGCTTTCCGCTATGATATAAAATCTCGTCTAAACAACGACGTTCTCAAACAATTTGTCAAGGGTAAACTCCTCCGCAATGAACCGAATGCTTGGCAATTGCAATGTATAGATTCCCTCGGGCTATCAAAAAGATACAGTGCTGTGGCACAAGACTGTCAAGGAGGTCTGTGGATAGGCACTCGTAGCGAGGGTATAGTATATCTCTCACCACACACTAAAAAAGCTGAAGAACTGACTGGCGACAATTTTCTGATAGGCATAGCCCGCAGCACGAAAGACAGCGAAGGACGAATATGGAGATGCAAGGCAAACGGAGTGGAATGTGAAGAAAGAGGTACTTACACCTTATATAATATAAACAATGTAAAGGGGCTACCCCATAACCGTACAACCTTCATTCAGCAAATCAATAAAGGTCACTATATTCTGTGCGACTCCCTCTCAACATTGGGATATTTCTATCCTGAAAAGCAAGAGTTCATTTCGTTGAATGCAAAACTTCCAGCACTCAATAAATACCGCCATTATGTTGGAGCCTGTCCCATTGACGGACGATGGACTGTAGTATATGCCCAGAATGGTATCTTCATGCTTGATAGCCAGGCTGACACCTTGGCATCTTTTCCTCCTGCCATCAAGATAGAACGCTATGCTACGAAATACAACTGCATGGTGCGTGACAACGAGGGAGACTTGTGGGTAGGAACACAGAACGGGCTTTTTTACATTGAGCATTCCACATGGAATGTCAGACGTATCGAGGGTTTACGTAATAACTGCATCCGCAGCCTGACACTGGACACCAAAGGCAGAGTATGGGCGGGCACCTCGTATGGTATATCACGCATCACCCCTTCCGTTGTCAACTTAGGAAATGAAGACGGCATACCGACAGCCAGCATGATGGAACGTGCCGTTTGCCTGACAGAAGACGGACAGCTGGTATTTGTCTTGGGAGGCTCACAGGCAGTCATGTTTCATCCTGACTCTATAATTGCCCACACACAGCCTCTGCCTGTAGTGATAACAGCTTTTCGAGTAAATGACCATGATGCCAGCATTGAAGACATACAGCTTCCCTACGACCAAAATTATCTCACATTTCAATTTTCAGCACTCGACTATGCAACCCCTTCACATATCTGTTACCGCTATAGGCTCTACCCCTTAGAGCAAGAATGGAACATCGTAAACGACGGAAGCGGACAGGGTTCTGCACACTATATGGCATTACAGCCTGGCAATTACCGTTTCGAGGTACAGGCATCCACGCCAGACGGAAACTGGGGCGAAGCCAATATAACAGAAATAGAAATCCTGCCGCCACTATGGCTCACATGGTGGGCAAAGACATTATATGTTCTCCTGACCCTCTTTGTAATTGTCCTTCTCATTCACCTATACCTGAAAAAACGCAAACAGCAAATGGAGCGCCTTAACGAGGAACGTATTAACCGGCTCTTTGAACTGCGCGACGAAGCACGACATCAGTTCGCCCAGTCAGTAAGCATCGTTCCTGAAAAGATTTCCACAAACAAAGAAGAGGAAAAATTAGTAGAAAAACTCCTCAAGTCCATTGCAGAAAATATGGACAACATAGATTATACCATTGACCAAATGGCCAGCGACATCGCCATGAGCCGTGCAAACCTATATAAGAAGACTCAGCAGATGCTTGGCATCACACCAAACGAATTCCTACGCAATGTACGCCTTAAACATGCCGCATCTCTGTTGGAACAGACCGATATGCCTGTCAATCAGATTTCCCTGACGGTAGGATTTCAGACAACAAGATATTTCAGCCAATGCTTCCGCCAGATGTTTGGTGTAACACCAACAGAATACCGCAACGGAGAGGTCAACCAAACGATAAACTGATTTGGTACTACTGAGAATTTTTTTATAACGCAAATTCCCATAAGTCTCGACAAACTTTTGTTTGCCTCCCGAAGAAAAATAATTTCCCCCTAGGGCGAAATTCTATTCAAGGGCCTGAAACACCTGTCCAAGGGCTGTAAACTACTGTCCAAGGCCCTGAAACATAAGTTCAAGGCCCTTGGATAGAAAATACCCCTAAGAGAAAGGAAAAATCCATCAAGGAGAAAAAGAAAATCTCCCCCATCTCCCCCTTCACCATCTGAAAGGCCCGTAAATAGGGGTATTGAGCATAGGGAGAGATTATTTTTATCTCTCCCTAATCTCCCCCTTACTGATTTTCTCATTAGTATGACACAGAAGAGGTGGAGGGAGGGATAGAGGGAGAGATGAAGGGGGAGATGAATTTTCATAAGCCCCCATAAATACTGGGCTTCTGGCACTTTGAAGGGAGAGATGAGGGATTTTTCAAATAACCCGTCATTATTTTTCAATAACCTGCCTTTATCGTACAATAAGGAATGTTTTCGTTAAGCCAGAAGAGCAATGATAAGCTCGCTTGATTATTGCCTTGGCGAGAAAAGGTCGGATGAAATCCAACGTTTTCGTTAAGCCAGAAGAGCAATAATAAGCTCGCTTAATCATTGCCTTGGCGAGAAAAGGTCGGATAAAATCCAACGATTATTTATTCCCGCCGTGGGAACAAATGCTACCCAGTGTGGGAACAAAATCTTCCCACCGTGGGAATGCCAACAAAAAAACTCACACAGACCTTGCAATCTGTGTGAGTTTTAATTATATATTGCTGAAGGCTAAAAGCCTTAAGCCCTTAGTTTAATTAAAAACTTATAGCATAATACCTAATGCTTTGGCAACAGCATTCTTGATGAAAGCATTGATAGTTATACCCTCCTGCTTGGCAGCCATAGCTGCACCGCTGTGTATCTCTGGCGTCAGACGCACATTAAGCACTCCTGTGTAAGGCTTTCTTGGTGCCACTCCTTTTTCTTCACAAAGTTTCAAATAGTCATCCACAGCCCCATGAAAGTCTGAAGTTAGTTCATCTACAGTATTTCCCTCATAGGTAATACTATCCTTTGTCATTCCCTGTACCTTTCCGAAGAGACACTGGTCTTCCTCACTATACTCAACACTTCCTGTATATCCTTTGTATTTTAAAAATCCCATAGTCGTTACCTCCTTATTTTATGTAGTTGTTCTTAAGTAAGAAATTCAGAATATCTCGCATCAGATATCCCTTAATAATATTACGACCTCCTCAAAAGTGAGGTATCTTGGCAGCGTCCGGAATCGCTTAATAAGTTTTTCTTTTTTGTTCATCGCCGCAAAGGTAACTAAAAATAATTACACTTCCAAATAATTTCTAGAAAATTATGAATTTTCCGAACAAAAAAAGCTCACACAGAGTTTTAAGTCTATGTGAGCATTTATATTTCTATTATTCTTTCATAAAGTTACACGCTAAGGCCTGTTAATCCTTGATATAAAGCTATAGGACCAAGATGCCACATTTTTGTCGTTTCATCTTCGAGCTTGCGATAGACATCTGAAGAATATATCATCCTCATCGCTTCCACAACACTGGTATTTCTGTCTTCCGACAACATATCTGCCATCCATGCCACCTTTGAAGGAAGCAGCAAATATAGATTACTCTGATTTACTTCGCCTATCATAGTTTCACCTCTTTTGATTCAATAAATGTCAACAATGATAACGCATTATCAGTATGGAATAAGTATTGATCAACCAACTTATATGTTTTAAGTTCTGTTATCAACTGCTGCTTATCAATCAGACCTCCTTCATACAAAGCAAAAGCTGCATAAACCCTATCATTAGCAACAGGTCCATACACGATATCATAAGAATGGGAAAAGCCCTTTTGTGTACGATTCTGCATCACAAAATCGACCCATTCCTCCGTAGGTTTTTGAAAAACAAGGCAATTTAACTTCTGAATGTTTGTTTCATCAAGTTCAAAGACATTTACATATCCGCAATTCACCTCGTTTTCTTTCATTCTCCTTTTTACCCAATCCTCTGCTTGCTTTAAAGATGTCGTAGTATAAAATCCAGTTCCATAGTCAAGAGTCCGATTAGATTTTCTGAGTTCAGGCTTTTCAACCTTTTCAATACTTCCATGATAGATTCTCATAGATTTCCCTCCTTTCGCAGCCTTATAAACTCGTCTATATCCTCAAGAATCCACTGACTACTTTGGGTATGAAGTATCTCATAGTGCTCCGCTAAGTAATCAAGTACCTTGTAAGCATCCAACACTTGCATAGCCTCTGCTCCTGACAGATGCTTTTCGTTTTTATATTGCTCTATGCAAAACGACACGAAATACGCTATGTCTTGTGTTCTCTTATCCATCACACTTTTTTCTGGGTACAAAATTAGTAAAAACTTTTATAGTAACAAACTTTTTACTAAAAATATTTCTTCCAAAGCATAAAAAACTCACACAGAGTTTTAAGTCTGTGTGAGTTAAATATTATCTTCTAAGCGAAGAAAAATTCAATTGTCAATTGTCAATTATCAACTATCAATTAAATTAGTCCTCCCAATCATCATCATCTGAGAAGCCAGCACCACGAGCGCCAAATCCGCTTGATTCTGTTATAGTAGTACCTTTCATGCTTGCTGTCTCTGAACCTGCCAAAAGCTGTGCTGGTTGTATCTTAACTACCTGCAAGGTAGGAATCATATATATCTTCTTCATATTTATTTATTTATTTTTATTTGAAAATATGCCTTTCCCATTCCCTCCCTTTAAGGGAGGGTTTAGGGAGGGTCTGTTTACTTTACCTGTGCGCCTGCTGCGTTAAACTTCTGACCGTTCTTCACGATAACCAGCTTGCCATTCTCGATGAACTTGCCTTCCTTGGCCTTCGCCTCAGCTGGTGCAGCCTCAACGTTCTCAACGCCTGTAATGTCACCAAATACAACACGAACTTCACGAGCAGCAATGCTTGTAAGTGCCAGATAAGCCTTGCTTGCTGGTATTGCAACAGATGATGGATTAAATGTTCCGAATGTAAGAGGATCGCTACCCTTGTTCATGCCATAGTAAGTAGTATTTGCAGCAGCAGCGAATGTTGTTCCAGCTGCGTTCACCTGTAGTGCATTGTCAGCCAAAGCAGAACCAGAAGCAACTACTGGAATAGTAACAACTGCATTAGCAGTACCTTGCAACAGAACACCAGTATTTGCAACAACATTCTGATTAACATCATCCTTAAAGGTTACTGTCTCATCATTTACTGCAGAAGCTCTGTAAGCTGTAAAGCCATTAGCTGACTGAGTAGCAGCTGTCAAATCAAGAGGATATGGGCTTGCAAATGTAGTATAGCCGTTAGAACCGATAGTTGCAGAAACAGAAGTTGGAGCCTCTTTGTAGAGTTTCAGGCCTGTAATAGCCATCCAGTTAGCTGCATTTGTGCCCTCGGCAGCAATCTTGATACCTAATTTCGTTTCACTATTACTTGCTTGAGTGAAATCTACTGAATATGCTGTAAAATCACCAGATGTAACAGCATCACCTTCTGCATTTCCTGCTGCCATAACTATATTTGATGCATTATTTGCAAGAGCGTAAGCATCAAAACTATAGTTACCAGCTGGAAGAGTTACCTTTTGGTAAAGAGCATATTCGTTGGCTGTAGTACATACATTACTTGTATATCTTTCAATACCATTTTTACCGCTATTAAGATTTGTACGAGCAGCAAAATTATTATAATCACCTAAATCTGTACGAGGAATATCTGTAAACCATCCCTGGGCAGCGGCATCACCCCAATCCACAATACCCTCAACATCTGGATTAGTCAGCAAGAATGTCAAATCAAATTGATTTCCAGTTGTTGGATTAGCTGCAGCAATATAAGTCATTACAGCATTCAGCAAAGCAGTCTTAGCTGTTGAAATCTGTGCATAAGTTGTAGCTGAAGCTACTACTGCATTCTGTGTTGTGATTACAGAAGAAAGTGTACTATTTGCTGCACTATTATCATTTGGAACATCACGTAAAGCCTCAGCTACCACCTTTATATCATTGTATTCTGCAATAGCATCTGATAAAGCACGATAAACAACAATTGATGTTGTGTATTTATTTCTGTCAAAGGAATATCCGAAAGTACCATCTGAAGTTACAGAAAATTTACATTCTCCTGTGTAGGTGTCATTTACACTCGTTCCATTTACAAGATTTGATATTGTTGCTGCTGTATTTACTACAACCACATCCCCCGCCTTTAAATTCAATATGCCTAAATTACGAGTACCATTACCTTGTGTAAGGCCACTCCCGTTCACTGTCCAACCCGTTCCTGAACCACCTTGAAGGGCAAGACCCTCAAGAGCACCTGATGCATATGTACAAGATTGTCCATTAATAGTTACTGTTGATGTACCAAAGCCAGATTCTTTTGCCCAAGTTGCTGTTTGAAAGTTCCATGATGAGAAAGAAACAGTTTCTACTTGACGATTAACAATGATTGATGTTGTATATTTATTTCTGTCAATTGAGAATCCGAAAGTACCATCTGAAGTTACAGAAAATTTGCACGTTCCAGTATAAGTATCATTTGTGCTCGTACCATTTACAAGATTTGATATTGTTGCTGCAGTATTTACAATGACCTCATCCCCCGCTTTTAAATTCAATATGCCTAAGTTACGAGTACCATTACCTTGTGTAAGGCCACTCCCGTTCACTGTCCAACCCGTTCCTGAACCACCTTGAAGGGCAAGACCCTCAAGAGCACCTGATGCATATGTACAAGATTGTCCATTAATAGTTACTGTTGATGTACCAAATCCAGATTCTTTTGCCCAAGTTGCTGTTTGAAAGTTACATGAATAAACAGTTTTGGAGATGGTTTCTCCCCACGCATTTTGCCCGACGCAGAGGAGAGCGACTGCGAGAAGGCTCTTAGTTAATAGTAATAATTTTTTCATTGTTTTTGTTTTTGTTTTTAAATTGTTAATTATAAGTGAATATATATAAGGTCTTACTCTATATCTTCCTCCCTTAAGGACCCTCCTCGGTCCTCCCTTAAAGGGAGGAGGTGGAATAAAGGGAGGAGGGTCTTTTTCCTCCTCCCTTTAAGGGAGGATTGAGGAGGGTCCGGAGGGTCTCCTAAAACCCCTGTGCCGAAGCACAGGGTGTAAGTCAATGCTCACCTTCTCAGGCTAACATTTTTTCGATAAACATTAAAAAATTAACTAATTAACAGGCCTATACCTTCACAAGTACAATAACCTGATGTTAATCTTTAAATAAGGTAACCACATCTTCACAGACTTAGGTTCCTTGTTGCTTTTGTTTTTTCTAAATCTATTATTTACGAACTCCCTAAAAAGGGATTTTTTTCAATTTCGACTGCAAAAGTTGCGAGTAAGCGAGAACAGAAGTCAAATGCATTTGAACTTTGTCGAGCGTGAGCAACTTCGCCGAGATTTTTTATCTCTGTTAAGAGATAGCAGGCGATTTTTATCGTATGCAAGAGACGGTTAGTCTCAAAATCTCGGCAAAGGTACTAATAAAAAATGAGAAAAACCTTAACAACCTTTAACTTTAGGGGGGGGGTGGGGTAAGGTTTTTTAACATTTAGAGGGTCGTTTTTAGCTTTGTTAACGGTTCCTGATGCGAGAAAGTGTGGAGCGTTTCGCTACACTTTAAAAATGGTTCAATTGCAAATCCCTACGTTTGGCATTGTCTTTCAGGTGGGTTTTAAAACAAAAACCCCAAAAACCCTTTTCGCTATGTGTCAGGCTTTTAGCCTATGGGGATATGGAATGATGATTTTCCTTGTAAGCAAGCTTCCAGATAAAATCCTCACACCATTTCCCTGTACTCTGTACTTTACACATAGCAAAAAGAAAAACCCTTGCGCCTTTGCGCAAGAAAAACAGTTACTCCGTACGAAAACGAAAACCAAAACGAAAACTCTTTAACCGTTATATGTCAGCAGAGGTTTTTCTCGGCATGTGCCGAGGGTTTTTCCTTGATGAGATAGTGTCCCTGAAAGGGATAATGATATTAGGGATAAGCTTATCTGGGGGCTTGCACACAAGTAAGATTATAACTAATAGCATTAAATACTCTAAAAGAGTATCTATCTCAGAAAGGGGTTTTTTAGGTTTTTGTCTAAAAAAAATGACCTGTGTCTTATAGAGTTCCTTCGGAATTCTTTCGGAGTTCTTTCGGAGATAGTTCGGAATTTATTCCTCTTTACTTGCTTTTATGGTGCGGAATTCTTCTTCCGAAAGGGCTTTCATGCGCATAGATTCTTTATCTACACGAATGTAACCACCTTTTATATATGTAGGGAAATTGAGATTCTGGACAGCTTTTTCACTCATAGGGATATACCAAAATAGGTCTGTCTCGAGGCCTATAGTGTATTTCTCCAATGTACTGGTAGCGACAGCATTGATATACTTCACATTCTCATCGAGAGCGCCACAGGGAGCTATGCGGAAATGTCCTTCTTCGCCTTTCGACAGATGAAGAGCCATCTCGTTATGAGGCATCACAAACCACACAAGGCCTTTGTCCATATCTGTTATGAGGAGTTCCTTTTCAGAATCGTTCTTGACAAGAAGGTCAACATAAAGCATCTTCAGGTCTTCTGCCTGCGCCATAGCACTTGCTGAATAATCCAAGGAGGCGCCTGTCAACTCGTGGGCATTGACATAGTTTGATACCATGAAGCCATCGACAGGACGGGAATTCATGCGACCTATTGAATATCCTGCAGAAGCAGCAGAAAAGCCTGCTGCCACCATAGCCCATCCTGCTGCACTCTTCGCACTCTTGATAGCCTTAACCAGTTCTGGGGTTACGACCTGCTGAACAAGAGAACAGGTGATAGCACCATCCTGTGAGGGACGAGACAAGACTCGCTGCTGGTTTTCTGTTGTATCTATCCTTCCATTCTCGATGAGTATCAGCCTATTGGCGTAAGAAGGGATATAGGTTGTCTTACCTTGTGCCTGTAGGGCAACGAAGAATAAAAGAAAAGGAAGAAAGAAACGCATTTTTTAGTTTTGTTTTATGTGGTTTAGAGTTAAATTATAACAATTTTTCAGGCACAATGATAGAGCTACGAATATACTTGTTCTTGCTGTCTTCTTTATTCCATTCCATGAATGTCATATTCAGACTATACATATACTTGTATTCCATCTTGTTGGAAAGCGCACGGGCAAGGGTCAGTCCCAGTTCTGTCTTGGCGCTATTCAATATAGTGGGATCAAACTGCAGACCATCGTCTTTCAGCATCACCGTTATGATGGTATCAGTCTCTGTTATACGCAAATCAATGTAGTGCGAACTCGGAATACCTGAATGATGAACAATATTTTCCAGCAACTCCTCCGTACATAACTCTATATTATTCTTCAAGGACTTTGAATTGATATCAAGGCTCTCAACAAACTCGGAAACCTCTTCCATAGCTTTATTAACACTGTCTTGGCGGGCAGGTATGGAGATATCAAGCATGCGATGATACGGATTAGGGTCGGGAATAAGCACCAGCGGCATCGTGTCTGGATTCTTCCGATGAATAAAAAAGAGTACCAACATACATAACGCCAATCCACCCCACGCAGCCAAAGGGAAAGAATACCAGATGTTTTCCGGATTGCTGCTCTTGCCCAATAGGGTCATGAGAGGAAGCAAGATGCTATAGTAAGACACAGCCATCAATCCCACCAACTTCAGATGTCCCAGTAGCTGATAGACAGGAGGCATCATAACCAGAAGAGTGAAAGGAATAAACATTAAAGTCATGATACGAAGACCACGAATGGAGAACATAATGAGTTCTGGAGTCTTAGCACCATATAGAATGGCGAAGCCCTCTGGCCATATCTGCCCGGCAAGCGTCATGAAGAGTGCTGCCAACAGAACTATTACAACACATTTGCTGAATAGTATGCGCATGCCTCGGAAATCATTCTGTCCAAAGAGCATGCCCCCAACAGAAGTGAAAGTCTGCGAGGCTCCTGTAGTCAGCAGTGAACAGATACCCATCAAGCCACCAGTTATAGACATGACAAACATGCCGTCAGCTCCTAAGGATTTGACTACCATACTGTTCATGTATATGAAACATGTCGCCACAAGAACCGTTGTCATCATCATAGAAAACCCATTTTTCACATTTTCTCCCAGAATTTTAATGGCATTTGGGACATGCACCTTAAAGTGATAGGATTTGTTGTTTCTGGTCATGCAGAGCACTAAGAATACAATACTGGCCATACTGCCACAAACAGAAGCCAATGCAGAGCCCGTGATTCCAAACTTACAGATGGCAACAAAAAAGATGTTGAACACAATGTTGACCGAAACGGATATAGCCATAGCTCTGGTCACGGTTCTCGGTTTGCCATCGACATCCATAAACTGAGAGAGGGCCTGCGAAATCATGGTAAAGAATGACAATCCCGTAGCACATCCCAAATACTGTAGCACATAGGGAAAAAGCCTTTTGTCTGTACATATAAATGCTGTCAACTCACCACGAAACAACCAGCATCCGAAAGCAACCATTATTCCGACGATTAGCAGCGACATGATGCTTACAGAAAAAATATTGGAACTCTTCTCGTAGTCACGGGCACCTATTGCCTTACCAGCCATCATTGCCGCACCTGATGACAGAAGGATATATGCTATCGTAGCTAAATTTAAGACAGGAAATGACAGGATAATAGCCGACAACGCCTCCGGGCCTATCAAGTGCCCCATCAGCAAGCTATCGACGAGGGCATTGAGTTGTCCGATAGCCATCGTCAGGATAGAAGCAAAGATATAAGTCTTTATGGCTTGCGATATAAGATAGGGCTTGCGAATCATAATTCAAAAATAAATGTTGAACGCTACTCATTGAGCAACTTGTCAACATATGCTTGTACGTAGCTTGCCAGTTTTTTCATCGTAGCAAGCTTGTAGCTTTTATAATTATATACAAGTTTGAACTCATAAGTGCCGTCAATACACTGGCCAAGATGTACGACAAGCATGTCGTAAGCTGGTTTTTTAAAAGTTTCAGGCATTGGATTAACGAACGTCACTTTACGTCCTAAGATATTACTTCCCTCCACTGGATTAAACAGATGGTCTATCAGACCGACATCGTATAGAAAAGTACACTTATATGGTATATTAGGACTCTTGCCACCGAGACAGGAATCGCCGTAATATTCGTAGAATTTCATCTTCATGGCCCTGATCACTTGGTCTTGTATGGCATGCATCTCTTGCTGCATCAGCTGGTGGAACCGAGAAGAGCGAAGCGTGACATGCTGACGACTAACGATAGGGAAATTACGCATCGTGAGATTCATCACATTGGCAAGTTCTGCACTATCTCTGTTGCTGTGCAGGCTCGAAATCATCGTTTCCTTCCACTTTCCTTTCTTTGCAAAGGCTTGCATGAAGGCGGCAATAAAAAAAGAGATTTGCGACACATGATGGTTATAACAATATTGGTCTATGGCAACCTTGTCAAACTTGACCGCATAAGCCGCCTCTAACCATTCATAACCGTCAGTAGGTATATCGTATGGCAACACGTTTTCCAAGAGTCCCTTGGTCAGCTCACGATAGTAGTCTTCATCTGTTTTTTTAGCCTTAGAACGGAAATAACGTTGTTCGTCAAGAGCATAGTCATAGATGGTATATTTTTCTGGTGTCAACTTACCGCCAGCTAATACACGACAGAAATCGCGAACCAAAAGTTGCAGTGCACTGGCATCAAGGGCTGCGTGTGAACCATGACAATATAGGTATCCGTTAGAAGGTGCCTCTATCAGCACGAAATGGACCAAGTAGCCACCCACTATCTGTATCTCTTTCGAGCAGTTTATGTTTATCCATTCGCCAGTGGGTTCAAAGTCCAGTTTCAGTGTCTCGTATGGCATTGGTGTTTCGTCATCTCGCTCAATGATGATTTTTCTGCCCTCCATAGCACCACGGACTTTCACACTGGGGTGAGCCGTTGCCACCGCCTGTAGGGCATGTTCCATTTCTGGCAGTTTAACGCCCTCAATACAGATGATGTATTTCACTTCATTAGTTATGTAACCTTTTTGGTATGCTTTCATATAGCCTAACATACCTTTCAGAGCAGGATAAGTCTTCGCTTTGGGATAGACCTTGAATGGATTTTTCTGTCGAACCTTACCTCTATCAATGAGTCGCGCCAATCTACGGATATTATCTTCCTTAAAAAAAGTTCCATAGTCCAAATTCAAGCCAAAAGCCTCAGTTATTTTAACTATCGCCTGCATGATAAGTATCGAGCTCAGTCCCTCGATATGCAGCGACGTGGTGACACTCAGTCGTTCTCGGTCCAGTAGGTCGCAGAAGATAGCTTCCAACTTCGTCTCTGTTTGTGTGGCGGGTGCCTCGTATTCTGCCTGTGAGTCACAGACAGGCTCAGGCAGGTGCTGACGGTCTATCTTGCTGTTGGCATTGCGAGGCATAGAATCCAGATGGACATATATGGATGGCACCATATAGCGCGCCAACTTCTTGGCAGCAATGTCTTTCAGTTCTTCCTCTGCTATGCTCTTGCCGTTCTTGGTAGAATAGTAGAAGCACAAATTGTCGCTTCCATTGACTGTCTTCACCACACAGGCGACATCCAAAATCCTTTCGTGCTTGGAGAGCACACTCTCTATCTCTCCCAGTTCAATACGGAAACCATTCAACTTGACCATATAGTCTTTGCGACCGTGGAACACCAGCGAACCATCCTTCTTATAAGCCATCATGTCACCTGTCTTGAACATGAGTTGTCCTGGGGCGAAAGGACAATCAACAAATTTCTCAGCAGTCAGCTCGGGGGAGTTGTTATAGCCTATGGCTGCTGACGGGGTGACTATGCAGAATTCACCTATCACGCCAGGCTCTGTAATCTGCTGCCCCTTTTCGTCTATGAGGTAGCCTGTCATTCCCTCGAGAGTAGTGCCAAGCGTGTCGTTGTCCTGCTCAGGGGTCACCAACCGGCAGATGACTGTACCTATCTCGCTGGCACCATAGGCATCAATGAGTGTAAAGTTCGTAGCTGGCGGATTCAATAGTTTCTCACCAGTCACAATCAGTGCCTTAAGGGGCAGGTCATCGTAGGTATTGATCATCGACATACCCAGTTGGGGGGACATGAAGCTGAACTCTATTTGGTTACTTACCAGCACGTCATGCAGCAGGCGCATGTCCAAGCGCTCCGCCTCGTTTACAACATACACGAAACCACCCAGCATCAACGGCAGATGGAGATCTATTTCGGTAGCCAAAAAAGAGAAGCCCCCTATCGTAGCACTACTTGTCTCTGAAGTCACCGTATGGAAGTGCGTCACCACCTCCGACATCAGGGGGAAGATGCTCATCTTGTGGACGACTCCCTTGGGCTTCCCCGTAGAACCCGATGTATAGATAACCAGACCTTCATTGTCCAATCTGGAGAAGTCAACGGACGGCATATCTGTCTTGGATGGTGACATCTCCAGCACGTCCTCAATCAGGATGATGTCCTTAGAAGAATAGGTGAATGCCTCATTGGCACGAAGTTTACTCAACACCTCTTTGGTGGTGACTATTTGGAAGCTCCGGCTGTCTTCCAGAATGATGTTGATACGGTCTATGGGGTAGTCGGGCTCTATGGGAACATATGGACATCCAGCTTTCATGATGCCGATGGTAGCCGGCAGAAAATCCTTGGTTCGAGGCATGATGATAGCCACGCGCAGGCCGCTCTGACCTTTTGCGATACGCTGGGCAAGATTGATACCATGCTGCCCTGCACGGCGAATTATGATTTCCGCCATTTGATTGGTAATGGTCCCCAAACGCTCATAGGAATACCAGCCTTCCGCATCGACTACAGCCTTCCGCTTAGGATATTTGAGAATAGTCTTGGTTATGCTTTGAACTATTGTTTCCATAAAATATCATCAGTATTAAGCATAAAATCCTTTTTTACCTATTTCAAGGGCAAAGATACTAATAATTATCGAAACAGCAAGCAAACATGTACTTTTTTGTACACATTGCATTGATTTTATCCTCTCCTGTCTAAAAAAAGTATTACAAAAAAGGAGAGCAAAATATGAAAGTCGCACTTTCAAATATTTAGCTCTCCTTTTCTTTAGTGATCCGCTTGGGGTTGTAGCCAACCTTGCGGTATATCCTTGTTACATATTGGAAGCCAATTACTTACGGGATTTTCATCCTTTTGTAATGTTACTAACCTCTAATTGTTCAATAAGATTCACGATGCAAAGATAAGCAAATAATTTGAATCCTCCAAATATTTCTTCAAAAATGCTTACTCCTTTACACTGAATGTTGATAAAGCTGTTAATTCTGTACACACAGCATACTCACCTGGTTCAGCATTCTCTATTACTATGAGATAGCAATTTTTGCCATATTTCTTTGTTAAGAAAGGAACATTGCTCTGACCCAATGAGTAACTGGAACCACTAATACCAAACTCTCCTGCTACATAAGACCTTTCCTTTTTGCTTTTTTCCAACTTAATCATTGAAAACATCCTTGCAGGGTCTTCCTCGTTGGTGGAGGCTTTAAGGATAAGAGTTACCCTTCCAGCCTTTACAGACACAGGAGCTTCAGTACCCTTTAAGACCATTTTCGTCTTTGCTTTGTCGAGAAGTCCAGAACCAGGAATAGGTATCAGACCAAAGTTTGTGGATTTTGTTTTCATCTTAACTGGTTCCTTCTGCAGCAGTATTGTTGTACTGTCGCTGTTAACGATTGCCACCTGTCCGTTGTACTCGGGTTCAATGTTGGTTGATTGTGCAAAGCCAGCAAGTGACAATGCCGTCATTACTGTTGATAATAAGATCTTTTTCATAACATCGATTTTTTATTTATATTTATATCATTATAGACTTCCTTGAGTTCCAGGTTTCCACATTTATCATGGGCTTTCTTGACTTCATTAGAAGTTTTGGTGCCTTTTAGAATCTTATTAAAAGTACCGAACTGCGCACAATATAGCGCAACATACAAAGTGATTGCGAATAAAACAAAATATAATAACTTATTTTGTGGAGCTATTTTTCTGTAGAAACAAGAATGCAGCGGTCATGGTACAAATCCATGCGACATTCTCAAGGAAAAGAAAGCAAAGATAAAATGAGGAATTATAATTTGTTATGAATAGAAATTTTATCATGAAGATGAAAATCAATACATTTACTAACAATGCTCCACCAATACTTGCAATTAATGGATTTTTCTCTTTTTTTAGTAAAAAACCATTAATTGTCATAAGTAGAACCATTATTATAGTTAAGACAATTGCTATCCAATAAAATAGTCCTTCTTCTGCGAAACAAAAAATAAGGCCATTTAAACAGTACAATATAGATACAGCCTTTAATAAAAGAAGATATGATGCATCATCATCTTGCCTTTCTGTTATTATATGATTCCTAATACTATCAGCTGCACGCCAAAGAAGAAAAGTAGAACCGCATCCGTCAAGGAGCACAGCAATCCAGGAGGGGGAAATAAGCCCCAGTGCTACTATTTGCCCGAAAAAGCCACCGGTATCGGAAGGATATAATTGTGCAAAATCGTTAGCAAATGACAGAATACTGCCAAGCACTACTGCTCCCAATGCAAGTGTCACGTTACTTTTGTATCCCTCGTTCTCAGCAGGCTTGGTCTCTATCTTACTTGAATATGATTCTTGCAGAGTAAGTTGAACCGTCCCCTTGTCGCTGATTTTCTTTTTTTCTGGTTCTATTTCTTCCAGCCACTCACCGCAGTGCTTACACTTCTTTGCTACGGCAAGAATCTCTTCCCCACAATAGGGGCATTTCTTAGTTTCATTCATATAACAAAATAATATTCGTATGTACTTTTTGTTTTGGGCAGGCACAAAAGAAGCGTGAACCACTTCGCATCCTTATTGCTGGGGCCTGAGAATTCCCAAAAGTACAAGACACGATAATAGCAGTCCACGCAATACGTGGAAGCTAATTACACTGTCATCTGTACTTTTTATTGTCAAGTTTCTCAGGCTTTGCAATAATCAGACAAGCATAACGCTCCTATTTTTCACCCATATTGTTACAGAACACACCCTTTCGGGCAAATTCCACGGCAAAGTTAAAAATATTTTTTCAAATTGCCAAGGTTTCTGAACTATTTTTACTTTTTTAGGACATTATGTGCCCCGAAAATTTGGCTCTAGCCAACAATCATGATGCAAAGTTAAGCATTCCATGTTAAAACATGAATGGATTCCTCCTAAAGATGATTAGGGAAATTCCTATTGACAGTTGGAGTCTTTCTGCTATTCACACAAAAATACAACTATAATAAGATAGGCGATTATAGTGTCATGTTGCAACATGTCTCTTACAAACTTATTGCCCTGAGCTTGCTCCCCGTAGGAAAGGGGCTTAGTGATTGCAATTTTTGCAAATCACTAATTAGGCTTAGCGTTTTTAAAAAAACGGTAATTAGGCTTACTGGTCGTGAAACGACCCATGCTATAGCAAGCTATATTCGGAGTAGTTATAGACTATGCTATAGCATGGTTAGTTAATGCCAAATAACATTATGTTTGATTCTATTTTTCTTTGAAATTGGAACATTCTGCATTAATGCTATAGCATCCCAATCTATATCAATATCAGAAGAATCAAATTCCAGCTCTTTTAATTCGCTGTTTGAAATGAATTCTTTCAGTTTTCTAATTGCCCAGAGAACCATCAGTCCATCTTTACCTTTAATATCTTTGGACATAAATCTCTGCAGAAGTTCTTCCCTGAGAATCTTCTGTACTTCCTCCTTCTGCGATTTATCTGTGAAGGAGATTGTTGCATTATTGCGCTTTTTTTTCATGTTGTTTGATTGTTGAATAATCTATTCCATGTTAAAATACCGAGGGGAGTGGGTGGCGAGCAGCCCCCAACAAAGACGCATCTCACACCTAACGCCTCATAAGATATAAGTTCACGTCCTTGTAGTGCGCAAACTTATATCTGATGTCCTTTGCATCCGGTAGAACCTTCAGCATCTCTTTGGTCGCGCTATCGCCTCCTTTGTCGTTGTCCAAGCAGAGATATATCTTGCCAGTGTATGACTGTAGCACCCCGATGGCTGCAGGTGCATTCACTATACTGTTCAGCACAAGGTAGTTATGCTTAACAGCGCCGCAGAGAGTGGCGAATGAAAGCATATCAAAGAAACCTTCGAACACGATAATAGGAGCGTTCTTAATGCTGAAGTGAGTAGTTATACCCTTAGGACTGGTGCAGCCCTTATAAAAGCTACTACGCAATTCGTATCCGCCCTTGTCGTTCTGATACGCTAAGGCATAAAGGTAATTACCATCGGTGCGCTCGACAAATGAGTAGTGTGCCTCCTGTAGGTACTGTTTGGCTATATCTATATTAACCTTGCGTTGGTATAGATACGCAAATAGTCCACGCGATCGCAGAGGTATAACCTCAAATGACCTGAACACGCTGCATTCCGTATCTTTTTCTTTTTGTTCGTCAGATATCTTTGACAGCAAAAAAGAAGAAGAACTAAACTCATTGCACACTCTACTTAGGTCCTTGGTGTTCAAGTAAGTCATGACCAATTCAATGATACCACCCTTCTCTCCTGTGGACTGATCATGCCACACTCTACCATCTGGAGAGACGTTAAGTGACGGATGGTTGTCTTCCTTCCATGGGCATCGATATAGATACCATCCGGACGATGTCTTTCTGAGTGGCTTGCCCAAGTAGTCCAGACAGGTGTATTTCTCTTTTATCTGTTGTATATTCATAATTTCATTTACAATATTGTGCAATAAAACTACGGGAGAAATTAAAAACGTGGTTACAAACGTTACATTCTCTCATTATTTATGCAAAGTGCTGATATTCAAATCAGTAGGATGTAACGTTTCTTGTAACGTTGATGTAGCGTTTGTAACTTTTTCAAGACAACAAGTGTTAATGATCTGTTAAACGTTACAAACGTTACAAAAAGGTTACAACGTAAGTTGTTGAATATAAGCCGTGTAACGTTTGTAACGTTTGTAACCGTGTTTTTGGCTATTTCCATTTTTACCTTTAAAATCGGATATGTTTCAGCACTTGCATAGGTAAATACTTTTTACATAACTATGCTTTCAAGTAATGTTCTCGTGAAGGTGTAGTATTTGCCTGGCTTTCGTGGATCAGCAAGGGTAACATTTCCATCTTTGTCAACCTTATAATAAGAATATCTTTCTGTTTTTCTTATGGCCTTTAATCCCCAATTACGCATGATTTCCATTATTACCGCCCGCGAACATGAGACCCTTAGGCTCTGGGGAATCTCCAATTCTTTTATAAGGTTGTACAGTGTAGTTGCGTCATACTTGATTTTATCAAGATGCTTTTTCAGCACGATATCAAGCAATACGATAGCAATCTCCTTATCCAACATTGGTGTATTTCCAGCTACTATTTTATCCCATGCAGGAGTTCTAGTTTCCTCTGGCGTAAACCAAAGCCTATCAGTTCCCTTAGTAGAGATTTCGCGCGACAAAAGAAATGAGAGAAAGAATGAGATTTCTGCCTTGCACTCAGCCAAGAAATCTTCGCCGACATTACGGTTGGTAAGGCGGGGAACCTTGATTACCCAGTACCGAGTATCGTTTTTATCAATAAGGACAGGATTAGTCTCATTATTGCTGCAAAAGATGAACTTAACAAAGACACGCTTAGAGACCCAATCCTTACCCTTACTTTCTGAAGGGGTTTTCAAGGCAGTGACCAGATTCTTGATTTTCTCATAGTCCTCCCTTTTATTGAGAACAGTCTCTTCACAGGTGATTAACAGCTTATTTAACCAGGGTGCTGCAAATTTACTTCTAATCGTGTCAGGAGTCATTTCCACGGCATTGTCTCCAAAGAGGATGGACAAGAAATTACAAAATGTAGATTTACCTGTAGCATTCTCATTACTAACCAACAATATTACCGGAAGCTTTTGCATCGGTTCCTTATAAAGCAATTCGACATAGTCATAACCCAGTTCTTCCTGTGGTCCGAAGATGTGTGACATCAGTTTTTTAATATGTGGGAAGTCACCACCATTCTGCGGTTTAAAAGCGAGTGGACGGTAGGTGTTGAAATAGTGGTCACCTGATGGTGTCTCTATATCCTCACAGTAATTTAGATGTTCTGGTACGGTTACCTCATTAATATATTTGGGTGAAGTTGCAGTAATGACGCCAGTCACCTCCTTTCCAAAATCTTGGATGAGTGAGTCAACAGTGACTCGCTCAAGTACATTTTCACCTTCAGGATTGATGCACCGCTTGCACCATCTGTTAGCTACTCGCAGATAGTCTTTCGATTTCTCTACACCAATCTTTTTAATACGTTCCTTACGTTCGTTTTCTTCTCTTTCCTTGCGTTCTTTTTCCTGTTGAGAAGTGTATTTATCTGATTTTTGATTGTTCATAATCCGAATTAATTCTGTTAATTTCTAAAATAATTAAAACAAAATTTGTAGGATTCGGAAATTATGCTTAACTTTGCACCCAGCGAAGGTAGAAAGTTACGTGGTTTTATTTCCGAACCCATTCCCGAACAGCAATGTCCGGGACTTTCTTTTTTATAGGTGGTGGCCTCTTTTTCCTTTTCATCGTCAAATCTCCTATAGTTTTAGTTGTTCGTTCTTCGGGGTCTCCTTGATCCATTGCAGGGTGTCCGTCAGCCGACCAAACTGTTCGTCTGTGAGCCTTGGCCCTTCATAGCCGCCTTCGTTATAGCGCAGAGCCCTGGCTATCTGAGCCGCAAATACTGTGCGGTTATGTTCACCGAAGGATGCACCGCCAAAGGAATACATAGTACCCTTTTCAACTCTATCTTCATGGTCGTTAAAGTATTCCTCGAAGGCATCCTGCAGCCATCGATATCCTTTGTGACTGCCCTCGCCTGTGGCGTGTTCCCGGGCGTACTGGAGTATTTCCGCCCACTTTTTGTCTGTTCTTGCGTCCATAGTTATATAAGTTTATCTTCAATTTCATTCACTGCTGCCACGACTGTCTTAGGCAGCATCTTGGCATATATCTTCTCAGTCATCTTTACAGAAGAGTGTCCGCAGACCTTAGAGACAACCTCCATAGGCACTCCTGCATTAAGCAGTAGCGTTGCCCCTGTATGCCTTGCCCAGTGCGTAGTAAGCAACTTATCTATACCTGCAGCAGCTGCAACCTCCTTGAGATAAGCATTGTATTTGACATTGCTTACTATCGGCAGCTTACCATTGTACTTGGTAAGTATATCCAAGGCTGGAGGCAACAGAGGAACTGTAAATCTCACCTTGGTTTTGCCCCTGCGTCCACAATAGACCTTTGTGCCATCGACTACCTGTATCAGATGACTGTCGAACTTGGCAAGGTCTGAATATGACATACAGGTATAACAATGGAAGATAAAGAGGTCACGCACACGTTCTAATCGAGGTTCCATAGGTGCATTCTGGAGTTGCTTTACTTCGTCCAGAGTAAGACACTTGTCTATACTGTGGTCAAAGTCTCCATGATCGAGCCGGATAGTATCATAGGGGTTACGTCTAAGCAGTCCATCACGCATAGCATCGCCTATAAACCGCTTAATAAACTTGTGATAATTGTGGAATCGAGATGTTGCATTTATGCCCTTCCGCTTAAGATAATCATCTAATGCAATGATGTTTCTCTCCGTCAGATCAGTGAATGACCTTATCTTATCAAACTCCTGCAGAACGCGAAGAACCAAGTCATATCGGCCCTGTGTTATTGCACCAAGGCCATGTTTACGAGTCTCAGACTTCTCAGCGTAATACTCCAGGAATGTCATGCTACGTTTCTTCTTAGCCTCCAAACGGGCAGGAATTGCGAAGATGTCGATATTATCTTCATCAATCATTTCGTATATGACCTCCCTAACTTGGTTCATCAGCTTATCAAGCGTCCTATTGATGATAGCTGCATCCATGCGGTTAATGACCATATGGTACCGCTTATCCCATTCTTTCGGAAATACTCTGATACGAGTAGAGAGGTACTTCTGCTTGTTCTGGTATGCTATACGCAACTCGATGACAGCATCGCGATTCGGTGACGCATACCCGTACCTATTATATATATATGTAAGAACTGGTTGACTTATTACCCCTATCATTTTAGAAATGCACTTATGATGTCCGCTTTGCGGAACAGAATTCGACCTTGTTTATACTGTCCGGCCTTGACATGCGGTATCCTCTTCTTAAGTGTCCGCATATACGCAGGGCATACACCCAAAATCTTGGCGGCTTCCTTACTGTCCACCATTTCATCTTGGGCATCGAACTGCACCTTACCCATACGTTTCATCACTTTGTCGGCTACCTTATCTGATAACATCTCAGCCAAAATTTCAATCTCGTATTTTTTCATTGCTTTATTATTTAAATCTGGTGCAAAGGAAAAAAATAAGTGAGAAGATGCCAAATTTTGGTAAAACTTTGTCTTGATTTAACACATTTAAGACAATTTACCCCCATTTTGCTCCGAAAAAGCGTCTTTTATCGCTGAAAGGATATCAGAAACCTCACACATTTTTTCAATTGCATTAGCCATCGACTCTATTACCTCTTTTTTAGCCGGAAAGATGTTTGTTCCGTCCTCATGGAGGTCACACACTAATGCAACCTGTGTCATGGCAGATTGCAATTCACTGGCATATCCTTTTAGTGGGTTTGCCTGATTCAATAACTTAACTAATTGTTTCATAACTACCTCTAATTGTATTATAATCTATATTTCCATTCATATCATTTCATAATCTGTCATGATATCTTATAATTTTTAGAGGTTGCGAAATCTGTAGTTGTTTGACTATCAGAACATTACAAATGTAAGGTGTTGATAATCAGGCACGAAAAAAGGGAACCTGAATGGCTCCCTTTATGTACTTTTAGTGATCCGCTTGGGGTTCGAACCCAAGACCCCCACATTAAAAGTGTGATGCTCTACCGACTGAGCTAGCGGATCGACCGTATTTGACAATTGAGTTTTTCTCAAAAGCGGGTGCAAAGGTAATACTTTTTTAGCGTATTACCAAACAATTCAGCGAAAAAATGTTAAACCATTATGCATTTTTAACGGATTCGGCCTTTATGTGGCAACTTCTTCATAACTTTGCAAGCAAGTGTGCAAAGTTTGCTAACATATGATTAAAGGTCCTATCACATTTGACCGCATGGCTCGCTGGGTACTGATAGCAGCAGCGGTTGTAGCTACTATTTTTATTCTTTCATACCTGAGTAACGTTCTGCTGCCCTTCTTCGCAGCATTAGTTTTTGCGTATCTGCTTTATCCGCTGGTGAAGTTCATACAATATCGTATGAAGGTAAAGATAAGAGTGCTTAGCGTTGTATTGGCGATGATAGTAGGATTATCAATATTTGCAGGAATATTGTATCTCATCATCCCCCCAATGATAGAGGAGTTCTCGAGGTTCACAACATTAGCAACCCGCTATCTGCATCATGTGACGAAAATTAACAACTTCCCAGAGACAGCAAAGGTTTGGATAGAACAGAACAGCCCACAGATTGAAGATTTCCTGAAATCAGAGAAGTTCTCGGCTACAGTAAAGGATACTGCCCCTACCCTATTTAATGTAATGGGGCAATCTGTTCACATGATACTGAATATCGTAAAGTCATTTATCACATTACTATATCTGTTCTTCATACTGCTTGACTACGAATATCTGTCAAAGAACTGGATAAAGATATTCCCAAAAGACTCAAGACCTTTCTGGAACGAGCTAATGGATGACGTAGAGAAAGCCCTGAGCAACTATATCCGCGGACAAGGTACCTGCGCAATGATTATGGGTATATTGTTCTGCATAGGATTCAGCATAATAGACTTCCCAATGGCTATTGGTCTTGGAGTATTGATAGGCATTATGGACCTTGTTCCATACTTGCACGGCTTCGGACTCATCCCTGCTGCCTTGCTGGCAGGACTGAAATCTGCTGAAACCGGGCAGAGCTACTTTGTTGTGTTCGGTATGGTGCTGGCCATCTTTGGCATAGTACAGATAATAATGGATGCCATAGTAGTGCCAAAGGTGATGGGCAAGCATATGGGACTGAACCCAACAATATTACTGCTATCGCTCTCGGTATGGGGCACATTGTTAGGATTCATCGGACTGATAATCGCTCTGCCTGCTACCACTCTTCTCATAGCGTACTGGCGCAGGTATGTAACTAAAGAAGAGCAGGATAACGGTTAAGGGTTAAGGGTTAAAGGTTAAGGGTTAAAGGTTAACGGTTAAAGGTTAACGGTTAAAGGTTAAAGAAGTTTAAGAGTTTAAGAAGTTTAAGAGTTTAAGAAGTTTAAGAGTTTAAGAAATTTAAGATAAATTATGCTGTATCTGATACCGACCCCTGTGGGAAATATGGAGGATATGACCTTTAGAGCCATAAGGCTGCTGAAGGAGGCTGACGTTGTTTTGTGTGAAGACACCAGAACGAGCGGCATACTGCTGAAACACTTCCAGATTGAGGGGAAACGCCTGATGGCACACCATAAGTTCAACGAACACGGAACAGCAAAGAATATCGTGGAACGCCTGAAGAGCGGCGAAACAATATGCCTCATTACAGATGCCGGCACACCAGGCATCAGCGACCCAGGCTTCTTCCTCGTACGCGAAGCAGTAGAGGCTGGCATAGAGGTGCAGACACTTCCTGGAGCAACAGCTTTCGTACCAGCTCTTGTTAGTAGCGGATTACCTTGTGACAGGTTCTGCTTCGAGGGTTTCCTGCCACAAAAGAAGGGCAGGCAGACAAGAATAGAGGAGTTGTCACACGAAACGCGAACCATGATAATATATGAATCTCCACGAAGAATAGTAAAAACCTTAGAGCAACTGGCTGTAGCATTCGGAGAAGACAGACGAATGTCAGCATGCAGGGAGATATCAAAGGTACATGAGGAAAGCGTGAGGGGCACGATAGCTGAGGTGCTGGCACATTTCAAGGAGACAGAGCCAAAGGGAGAATTTGTCTTAATAATCGGTGGAATCGACAAAAAACATGGAAAAACTCCTTCATTACACGTGGCGTCATAAGATATTTCCGCTGGAGGATTTGCTGACAACCGACGGCAAGCCTGTGGAGATAATAGATACAGGATTATACAACCGCACCGACAGCGGACCAGACTTTTTTAATGCTAAGGTAAAGATAGACGGATTATTGTGGGTGGGAAACGTGGAGATACACACGAAGGCAAGCGATTGGTATCACCACAAACACGATAACGACAAGGCATACGACAATGTGATACTGCATGTTGTAGAAAATGCCGACACAGAAGTAACAACATCAGCAGGAAAGGATGTCCCTACCCTCGTAATACCTATAGCACAGAGTTTGAAGGATAACTATGCCGAACTGCTGAACTCGGAGAAATATCCCCCTTGCTACAAGATAATAGAAGACCTGCCCACCTTGAAGGTGCATGCCTGGCTGAGTGCCCTGCAGACAGAAAGATTGGAGAGGAAAACGAGGGATATAGAGAATAAGGTAAAGGTAATGAACGGCTCGTGGGAGGATGCCTATTTTGCTACTTTAGCCCGCAATCACGGATATGGCGTAAACAGCGACGCCTTCGAGGAATGGGCTAGGATAGTACCCATGAGTGCTGTAGCACATCATAGGGATAACCTCTTCCAAATAGAAGCGATATTCTTGGGACAGGCAGGACTGCTGGAGCATGTAGCACCCCAGTATGCAAAGGAATATGCCTATATGCAGAAGAAATTCACCCTCACCCCAATGGATGCCTCGCATTGGAAGTATAAGACAAGGCCGCAGAACCATCCTCATGTGAGAATAATGCAACTTGCAAGGATGTATTATGAGCACAGGACAGGACTGAGGGACCTGCTGGAGTGTAAGACCATAGCGGAAGTGGGAAAATTATACGATTTCAACGGTATGAAGCTGACATTGTTTGCCATCAATACCGTCATTCCTACTATGTTTGCCTATGGCTCACATCATGCAAAGGACGAACTCTGCGACAGAGCCTTAGACATGCTGGAGTCTCTGCCTGCGGAGGATAATAACATCGTGAGAATGTGGCAGGAATGTGGCTTGAAGATAAAGACAGCATACGACTCACAATCTCTGCTGCAACTGAAAAAAGAATACTGCGACAAAAAGGAATGTCTGAGATGCAGATTTGGATACGAATTCCTGCAAGGAGAATATAAAAACGAATTTTTTAAATAGATAAAAGGAATAAAGAAATGGTTTTGAATTATATTTTTATAGCGTTCTTCATGATAGCTTTTGCTATTGCTCTGTTCAAACTGATAGTATTGGGCGACGTAGAGGTGTTCCCAGCAATGATGAACTCCACCTTTGATTCTGCAAAGACTGGTTTCGAGATATCATTGGGGCTGACTGGTGTCCTCTCTCTCTGGCTTGGCATCATGAACGTCGGAGAAAAGGGAGGTATCGTAAATGTGATTGCCCGCATTCTGTCTCCTATCTTTTCAAAACTATTTCCTGACATTCCTAAAGGTCACCCCGTAACAGGCAGCATCTTCATGAATATTGCTGCCAATATGCTGGGATTGGACAATGCTGCAACGCCATTGGGACTAAAGGCTATGGAACAGATGCAGAGCCTCAACACCAACAAGACGACAGCAACGAATCCTATGATAATGTTCTTAGTGCTGAACACCTCAGGACTTACCTTGATACCTGTAAGTATCATGGTATATCGTGCTCAGCTGGGAGCAGCACAGCCAACTGATATCTTTATTCCTATACTTATTGCTACCTTCTTTGCCACCCTTGCAGGCATTATAATAACAAGCATCTACCAGAGGATAAACCTCTTTAACAAGACGATGCTGCTGACACTTGGCGGTATGTGCCTTGTTGTAGGTGGCATAATATGGGGATTCTCTGCTATGGACAAGGAAACGATGTCACTTGTTTCCACCACAACAGCCAATGTACTGCTTATGAGTATCATTGTAGGATTCTTTGCTGCAGGAATACGCAAGAAGATAAACGTCTATGAAACATTCATAGAAGGAGCGAAGGACGGCTTTACAACAGCTGTAAGAATAATACCATATCTTGTCGCTATTCTCGTTGCAATCGGTGTTTTCCGTGCTTCAGGAGCTATGGACTCAATCATCGGTGGAATCGGCTATTTAGTTGAAGGATTAGGATTCTCTGCCGAATGGGTAGGAGCATTACCGACAGCCCTTATGAAGCCGCTCTCAGGCTCTGGAGCAAGAGGTATGATGGTTGATGCTATGACAACCTATGGTGCTGACAGCTTTATCGGAAGACTCAGTTGTATCTTCCAAGGAAGCACAGATACCACATTCTATATCCTGGCAGTTTATTTCGGTAGTGTGGGAATACGAAACACCCGCCATGCCGTTGCCTGTGGATTACTGGCTGACATAGCGGGCGTTATAGCTGCAATAGCCGTAGCTTATCTGTTCTTCGGCTAAAGTTTCTGTTCTACTTCTATCTCAGTGAATGTCTCTATGATGTCACCTGCCTGAATATCATTGCAGTTGACGAGAGAGATACCACACTCAAGACCTGATGCTACTTCCTTAGCGTCATCCTTGTAACGCTTGAGGGCATTGAGTTCACCCGTGAAGATTACGATACCATCACGGATAAGACGTGCCTTATCCTTAGCATGTACCTTACCTTCGGTGACGAGGGCACCAGCAACGAGGCCGACCTTGGAAATCTTGAAGACTTCCTTAACTTCTGCCTGACCTGTGGCAACCTCTTTCTTAATCTTATCAAGCATACCCTCCATAGCAGCCTTGATATCATCCATTGCATCATAGATGACAGAATAGGTATTGATTTCCACACCCTCCTGCTCTGCAAGACGCTTTGCTGCAACAGACGGACGAACTTGGAAGCCGACAATCATACCATTTTCTGCTGTAGAAGCCAGCATGACATCGTTCTCGGAAATCTGGCCGACTGCCTGCATGATGACATTAACCTGTACCTTCTCTGTTGACATCTTGATGAAGGAATCAGAGAGGGCCTCACAAGAGCCTTGTGTATCGGCCTTGACAACGAGGTTGAGTTCGTGGAACTCACCAAGTGCAACACGATGTGCTATTTCCTCAAGTGACAAGGTTGTTGTTGTACGCAAGCTCTGTTCACGCTGCAACTGCATACGTTTATTGGCAATAGTACGAGCTTCCTGCTCTGTCTCCATGATATGGAAGGAGTCACCTGCAGAAGGCGCACCATTAAGACCAAGGATGATAACAGGCTCGGAAGGACGAGCCTTCTCTACTTTCTGGTTACGTTCATTGAACATAGCCTTTACACGTCCCCATGCTGTACCGGCAATAACGACATCACCGACCTTAAGAGTACCATTAGAAACGAGTACTGTTGCAACATAGCCACGTCCCTTATCAAGAGAAGCCTCTATGACAGAGCCAGTAGCGTTACGGTTTGGATTAGCCTTCAGGTCGAGCATTTCTGCTTCGAGAAGCACTTTCTCCATCAGTTCCTCTACACCTGTACCCTTCTTGGCACTGATTTCCTGGCACTGGTACTTACCGCCCCACTCTTCCACAAGAAGATTCATAGCAGCAAGGTCCTGACGTATCTTATCAGGGTTAGCACCTGGTTTGTCAATCTTATTTATAGCAAATACCATAGGTACATTAGCAGCCTGAGCATGTGCTATAGCCTCCTTGGTAGTAGGCATGATAGAGTCATCGGCAGCGATGATGATGATGGCGATATCAGTCACCTGAGTACCACGGGCACGCATCGCAGTAAATGCTTCGTGACCAGGGGTATCAAGGAATGTGATGCGACGTCCGTCTGGCAATTTAACGTTATAAGCACCGATGTGCTGTGTGATACCACCAGCCTCACCAGCTATCACGTTGGTATTGCGGACATAGTCGAGGAGTGAAGTCTTACCATGATCGACGTGACCCATAACGGTAACGATTGGAGCACGAGAGAGCAATTCTGTTTCATCATCTTCTACTTCCTGAATAGCTTCCTGCACCTCAGCAGATACATACTCTGTTGTAAATCCGAACTCTTCGGCAACGAGGTTTATTGTTTCTGCATCCAAACGCTGGTTAATAGACGCCATGATACCAACAGACATCAGAGTACCAATAACCTTTGTCACAGGAATATCCATCATAGTAGCGAGGTCGGAGACAGTAACGAACTCTGTAAGTTTCAGTGTCTTTGACTCCATTTCCTCCGTGAGCATCTCTTCCTCACGGCGTTCAGCAGCAGCATCACGCTTCTCCTTACGGTATTTAGCACCTTTCTTATTCATAGACTGCTTGCTGGTAAGACGAGCAAGTGTCTCCTTTACCTGACGTGCTACATCCTCATCAGAAACTGTTGGCTGAGAGTTTTTCTTCTTGTTACGAGCTTTTTTATCCTCCTGGTTGCGAGCCTTTTTATCCTTTTTGCCTGGCTGGTTAGCAACGTCATTGATATCAACACGTTCCTTGCCAATACGAGCACGCTTCTTCTTCACAGCAGACTGTTGTGCTGCGCGCTCCTCACGCTCTTTCTTTTTCTCCTCCTTTGACTTCTTCTTAGGACGAGTGCTCTGATTGAGAGCAGAAAGATCGATAGTGCCAAGCACATTAGGCATGACAACTGGTTTGTTCTCACTCTTCAGAGTGAATACCTCTGGTTCTTCCTCCTCTAGCTGTGAATCCTTTGGCTCTTCTACTGTCTTTTCTACTTCTGCCTCAGCGACAGGTTCCTTAACTTCTGGAACTTCTTCTGTTGCTGGGGTTTCTGGAGCGACATTCTCTACTTCCTCAACTACAGGAGCCTCAACCTCTACCTTATTGGCCTTTGGAGCCTTCGGAGTTTTAGGGGCAGCAGGAGTTTCTTCAGCCTTTGGTTCTTCAACCACTGGTTCCTCCTTCTTCTCTTCCTTCTTCTTTTTAGGCTTTTTGAGAGATGACAAATCGATAGTTCCTAAGGGCTGTATATCTGATTTTTCCTTCAGAATAGAATCTGATGGAGTCTCTGCCTTTTCTGGAGTTGGTTCCTTATGAACCTTTTCCTTCTTTTCAGGTTTCTTGAAAATCTTCTCAGCCTGTGAGCGCACTTCCTTATCGCCTTTGAAAGCAGCAACGAGGGCCTCATACTGTTCGTCATTCAATTTGAAGGACAGTTCAGGCTTCACCTCTCCAAGCTTTGGATGTTTCACAAGAAAATCCACCGCTGTCTGCAAGCCGATATTCAGTTCGCTTATTGCCTTGTTTAATCTTACACTCATTTATACCTCCCTTCTTTAATTTTCAAACTCTGAAGCCAATACCTTAAGCATGTGATCTACTGTCTCTTCCTCAAGGTCAGCTCTTGTAATAAGCATCTCACGTGGAGCATTGAGAACTTGCTTGGCTGTCTCAAGACCGATAGCCTTAACAGCATCAATAACCCACTGATCAATTTCGTCATTGAATTCATCCAAGTAGATATCCTCCTCATCAGTACCCTGTGTATCTGTCTCACGGAATGCATCGATAGTATATTCTGTAATCATTGATGCAAGTTTAATATTCTGTCCGTTGCGACCGATAGCGAGAGACACCTCTTCCGGACGCAGATAAACCTCTGCCTTGCGATTCTCCTCATCAATTTCGATAGAATTGATTTGAGCAGGTGCCAAAGCACGCTGTATGAAGAGTTTTGTATTTGTTGTATAGTTGATGACATCAAGGTTTTCATTGCACAATTCTCGAACGATACCATGCACACGGCTACCTTTAACACCTACACATGCTCCAACTGGATCAATACGATCATCAAAACTCTCAACGGCAATCTTTGCACGTTCTCCTGGGAGACGGACAACCTTTCTGACAGTTACCAAGCCATCAGCAATCTCAGGTACTTCTGCCTCCATAAGACGCTGTAGGAACAATGGTGAGGTACGTGAAAGAATAATCTTTGGATTGTTATTCTCATTTGTTACACGAAGTACCAATGCACGTATTGTCTCATTCTTACGGTAGTTATCAGAAGGAATCTGTTCTGCCTTTGGAAGAAGCATCTCATTGCCCTCGTCATCAATCACAAGAACTTCACGCTTCCATATCTGATATACCTCACCACTGACTACCTCACCAACAAGGTCTTTATACTTATTATACAGAGAGTCATGCTCCAATTCAAGAATCTTTGATGCAAGAGTCTGACGCAGATTAAGGATTGCACGACGTCCGAATTTTGTGAAATCGACACGCTCTGACACATCCTCACCTACCTCATAGTCACTTTCAATCTTCTGAGCCTCAGACAATGCAATCTCCTTGTTTGAATCACTTACCTCACCATCTGGTACAACCACACGGTTACGATAAATCTCGAAGTCGCCCTTATCTGGGTTTACAATGACATTAAAGTTAGAGTCACTGCCAAAGATTTTAGCAATTACATTACGGAAACTCTCTTCCAGAACACTGACGAGAGTAGCACGATCGATATTCTTTGTTTCCTTAAACTCACGGAAAGTATCAATCATGCTTGGTTGTTGATCAATTGTTTTCTTAGCCATTTTTATTTAAAATCTATTACGTATTTACAATATTTGATTTCGTCCATCGAGAATGTTTTCTCTACCTCAACCAGAACTGGGCGTTTTTTCCCCTCTTCTTTTTGTTTCTCTTGAGTAAGGACCGTGAATTCTCTGCCATTAACAGCAGAAAGGGTTCCCACGATTTTCTTTCCCTTTGCATCACCTTTGGTAGGTAACACCTCTACCTGGTTCCCTACATTATTAACATATTGTTGTTCAACCTTGAAAGGCTGTCCAATTCCTGCACTACCCACCTCTAACTCGTAGTCTTCATCATCACGACTGATGTGTTCTTCAATGAATCTGCTTAAAGATACACAGTCATCAATCCAAACACCTTCTGCATGGTCTATCTCAACCACAATACGAGAGTCGTCAGAGACCTCAACATCAACAAGGAAATATCCTTTATCGCTATTCTCTAACCATTCTTTGACTACACTCTCAACTTTTTTCTTATCTACCATTCTTTAAAGATATTAAGGAGTAAAACCTTTTTTAACGAATGATGGAAGACTCTTGAGAGCCCTCCATCATTTCTTTGCGGGTGCAAAGGTAATACTTTTTTCTTACCTGTGCAAGTATTTTGTCAATTATTTTGCTTTCTTGACACCATTTTCTATTACGATACCCTTTGTATCAGCATTTGCACGCCTTCCAGAGAGATCATAAATCTCAGGAGAATTTATCTTTGAATCTTGTGCAGACTTAACACTCTTGATTGCGGTAGGATCCTCCAATCCTGATGTCGGAATCATCATTTCTGCCCACTCATCAAGTTCAGTCAGATCACCCATGTCTATATATGCAGAATAATTCTTCTTGTCAATACGGCTTGCCTCATCTGGGATATACTTAAAGACACCATCTTCCAATACCAATGATTTTACAGGATATTTTCCACTTTCTACGAACATACCATACAATCCCTGATAAGCTCCTTCCATTGAAGTTATCCTACCATATTCAAAGAAAGTTTTTTCCTTACCAGCAGGAGCCATAATAACATATGGTCTACCCGCTCTTGTGCCCTGTACTTCTTCTAGGCAAATATACTGGTGATTCTTCAGTATTCCCGCAACATTATATACTTTTACGTCTTCTGGTATATTGAATGCGTATCTGAAGCATACAGTTTCCCAACCAGAGTTATTCACTTCCTTTTTTATTGCTGGAATATATCTGAATTGGAATCCTGTAGCACACCACCAACCTTGACGCATGTCTGTTGTTGTGGGACTTCCATATCTAACCCACGTATTATCACTAGCACCATCCTTGGAACTTTCGAATCCAATAGTTAAATTGTCACCATCATTAACATAAATATAGGGAGTTACTAATGTTAACCATTTTGCCGCATCTGCAATCTGTGGCAAATCCTGCACACCATATGGAAGAACAGGAGAACAAACCTTCTGATTGTCTTGTGATACATTTGTGAGGAAAGAATGCTGATCGGTTTCACAGTAATGCTGTGTAAGTGCTTTGTTTTCCAATGCATAAAATCCTGATACTACAGACGACGCTTTTATCTGTTGGTTTATTGCTAATGTAGTTGCACTACCACCCGCAGCTGTTACATTCCACCATGCATTCCAGCATGTCTTGCCACTAAGTGTCTTAACACTTTGATCTCCCCCTGTATATGTTCCGGCCTTCACATTCCATCCTGTTGAGGAACTGGAGAAAGAAGGATTTGTAATCAAAGAAGAGTTTACAGTATAAGAGAACACCTCATTGTAGATTGAAATAAGATCATCATAATATTGTATAACTTCTTCAGCAGTATTTGCTTCTTCGAATTTATCAAAAGCAATAGATAAATCATCGCAACCCGGCATTACCATCGCCTTTGCAGTAGTAACATCATCAGCTATCTTACCAACAGTATTCAGAATAGAAACAGCACTTATACAACGCTTGATCTGTGATTCAAGCTCATTTGGGTCGGTAGCTTTGATTATAATGTTATCCATTTCTGTGTTCAAGAATGGATACTCCGTATTCCATTCCTTAAATGCTTCGCCACGTTTCTTTTCCCATTCTAAAGCATCAGCAATAGCTGCCTCTGGAGTATCAAACAACTTAGCCACCATAAAATCGTCAAATTGGGCAGTACCACCAAGATAGTATAAAATGATACCAAGATAAGGAGCCTCTGATATCCTAATGGTGCCTGTTTGTTTGTACCATTTCGTTGTTTCTTTCATCGTCAGTATATTATCCGCCATTCCGAAAGTTGAACTTGTATAAGAAACGGCTATCTTCTGACTAGAAAATCCCGAACCATTATTACATCCTGCCGCTGTCACATATATATAGTCACCTTCATTGAAGGTTATTACCTTACGTACTGACTGATCTGTCTTTTCTGATGTTGAATTTCCATAACACTGTAGATAACTTGTACCATTATATCCTCCTACAGGTACCACCTGAAAATAAGGAGCGGTCAATTTTCCATTTCTTCCCGTTGTCCAATCATAGATTCCGAGATCGAAAGAACCATTCACAAGTTGATTGCCACCAAGATACATCGTTTTTTCCTCCACCTCTACAGGGTCACCAAAAGAAATATTATCATCTACAGCCATCACTTCGTTGGTAATATATTCCTTCCCATTAAGATCAACGACTCTGATACGGTATCTGTAGTTACTCTTAGCATTTAATGAGATGTTATAATTAGCAGCTGCTTCCTTCAACTCTACAGGCTCTAAAATCTCCCAATTAGATGTATTTGGTTTTTTATATTCTATGTTACACAATTGATTATATTCACCATTATTCTCTCTAAATGAAAGCTTCATTGTTTTGGTTTCTGAATTGTAATCTCCTGTAAGGTTACCAGGTCCTGACTGCCTGGGATTTGTTGGAATCTTCTGTATGCTGGCATTATAACCCATTCCTTCATCCATTTCTGCATAATATCGACCCAGTTTTGTCAGTGCGCCATCATGATAGATATGTGTGCCAGCGGCCTCACTGTTCCAATAAGCATAGCGCTCTACCCTATTATTACTGTTAAGAACATTTAGAATTGGCACTGTACCATTATAACATATAGTTTGGTTCGCATCAGAACACTCACCTGGCGTAGACGTTTTCGCCCAGAAACCATTATGATTCCATGATGCACCCCACACCCATTCTGAAATCCAAATAGGACGACCATTACCATAATGATCGGAATACCAGTTAAGATTATTAAAAGTCCCAGAATCCCAATAGCAGTGAAGGTCAAGAATATCGCAACGCCATCCACGAGCATCAATAGAATCCATGAAGGCTTTCAGGTGATTCATTGAACCATCATGTGACGACTCCGAACACAAACGCATACCAGTTGCCATTAAGTTCTCCCAATTTGCAAGCACTGTTGCCACATCTTGTGGGTGATCATCAGCACTGTTTCCTGGTTCATTATTTGTTTTCATATGACAAGATTCCGTTCTTGAACCACATGTTGCCGATGATGGATAATCTTCATAAATATGATTTGGAACCCATTCCACATCAGGAGACAATGAGGCATTTCCTTGCGCCCAGTCATAGCACCATGAAGAATTCAAGGCATCATTAGCAGCTGCCCTGCCATCACTACCAAGTCCCGCTTTATGGGTATTCCACCATTTAAAGATACGGTATGAAGTTATCTTTTGGTCAAGGACAATGGGCAATGTAGAGAATTCCAAGTCTTCCTTATCTGCAATAAAACAACGGCTATATCCCCTACCCTTGGCACGAGTAGAAAAAGTTACCATATATCCTCTCTTCAGTTTGAAAGAACGTATCTTATTGTTCAGTTTCTCCTCAGAAAGGGTGTTCATATATCCACCTGTATTCTCTAAACCGAAGTCGCTGACAGCCGTTCCGCCATATTTTTGCTCAGAGAAAACGGTCAATGGCTTAAAATCGCTGTCATATGGATATATAATAGCTCCACGATTATATACACGAACATCACAGTTAGTACCATTAACTGCTTGTTTGCCATTTATATACACGTGATTCTTTAGCCAGTTTTCTATTACTTTACTCGGTTTTATCTTAGAAATTATAACAACCGCATGCTCTACATTCATTATATTGACACTACCTGTTGTAGTGAATGGTTCAGTAGATGTTATCGTATAGTCTACATTTCCACTTACGTTCACACTTCCAGTGACCTGTGTAACAGTTGTTACACTATTTGCAGAAAAGATACTAACACAAGTGCTAATCCCTATTGCCAAAGATAGAAAAAACTTCTTCATATAATATTCTTTTTAATAATTTATCTTCTTTCCATTAATGATATTTATACCCTTCTGAGGAAATAAGAGTCTCTTGCCAGAGATGTCAAATACTTTGTTTTCCTCTTCGCTTTTTCTTTCCTGTACCATCGGGATATTTATATCTGTGGGATCCTCTCCATTATATATTTTTGCAATATTCTCTGCAGAAAGAGCACAATTGTATATCCTAAAGTCATCAATATTTCCTTTAAAACGAGGATCACTTACGAATTGACTTCTACCAATATAATTGCGAACAGGATTTATATCCATTGGACGTATTGTCATAGAAGTGGATGATGCCACGACCTTCCCATCAACATATAAAGCGACCTCCGTATTTCCAATTGTTACAGCGACATGATGCCATGCATTTCTTCCCAATGTTGTTGTACTAAGGATTTCTTCTTCCCCACCATTCTTCATAACAAAACGCATCTGTGAACCATTGGTTGGAGTAAGAAACATGTATTGTTCTTGTCCATTTCCAAAGTCAAATATTCTTTGCCAATTAGATGACGAGGTAGAATAAACCCATGTGGCAATTGTCATTTCTTTGCTACAGACTACACCTGCCGGTAATGATAGATGAGCAGTAGTACCGTTTAGTGTTAGAGAAGATTCACCTACCTTCTTAACAGAAGTACTATATGAAGCAGCTACATCAACAGCATCAAGGATATTTTGAGTCGCATCCTCCAAATTATTTTCAAATGAATATTGTGCAACGAGCGTTTCTGGAATTAAAGCGGTCTTTACACTGATAGGAGTAGAAGCTACAGACAAGTTACGACTTTTATCTATCGCCTTAACATAATATCTGTACATCTCTCCATCCTTGACATCATTATCTATAAACTCTGTACCTTCTACCATGCGACCTACAACATCCCATGAAGTAGCATCAATTGTTTCTTCTGAATTTATCTCTTTTGCTCTATAAATCATATAGCCGACTACATCGCTGGCAGTACTTGCAGTCCATGACAACCTTATACTTGCTGACTGCATATCAGTTTCCAGTCCTGTAGGAGCCGTCGGAGCATTTTTCTCTAAACTGGCATTTGTTGGAATAAATCTCCATTTTTGCTTGTCATCTCCAGTAAATGTTTGAGTTACCACTGCACCAAGAGCTGATGTCCCTGTAACACCCAAGTATAATCCTGAATGGCGAGAACGAATGTAGTAATATCCGTCACCAGCATATTCAAAAAACCACTGTTCATTGGTGCCTCCGCCACCAACCCATGTTATTATGTTTGCTCCTGCAGCTGTACTCCAATCCTTCAAATCTATCACCTGAGACTTATTTCTCTCACTACGTATAATATAATATCCAAAGTCCCCGCCACTATTATTTGCTATCGGCTCAAATATCCATCTCTGATAGTTATTGGATGCTGTTCCTGTATAAGATCCTTTGGTTATAGTTGTACCATCTGCAGCATTAGATGCGGAAAAACAATAATTGCAAGCCTTGTTTTCAATAACATTGCTGCGATCAGTGTATATCGGTTCAAATGGCACATCTTCGCCATAGTTCACCTGTACCATACGCTCCGCGTTGTACTGGCCTACATTATATCCAGTTCCTGCAGGTAAGAACATTGGATATCCATATACTGGTCCGTAAGAATCATAATATACAGGTCTGTCAAGAGAGGCTATCTCATATGTCTGTGGATTTGCTTGTCTCTCACTACATCCAAGAAAAGCTGCTACTTGTTTTCCTTGCGGCATTATCCTCTTAGGGTCTTGCCATTTATAAACTGATGCAGCAGTCCACGTAGAACGGTTTTCTGCATATCCTACTTCTTTGCCATAATATGAAGCCTTACAGAATTCTCCACGTGATGCACCATCCCAGCCCCACCATATACCTTGTTGCAAACCATAGTGGATACCAACGAATGCTTCCATAGTATTATGCAACTCATCAGCCGTTGCTATATGCCCATTATTGCGCACAGTCTGCCAGAATTTCGCGTAGGTATCAAAACTTCCTGCTAACTGATGAGTATTTCCCTCTGTTGCATAAGGCTTCACTCCATTGTACCATGTAAGAGCCTCATCACAATTAAGGGTATTACCGGCAGAGATGCGTATTCCTGCCAGATCCGTATCCTCTGTCAAAAGTTTAGCAACCTCTTTAAAATGAGCAACCGTTCCTTGATCAGTCCAGCCATCTTTTACGCCAGTTTTCGCATCACCCCACCCCTTATAGTCGGGTTCGTTAAAAGGAGATATTGTAACTACATTAAAGCCCTTTTGCCTTGCATACAAGACAGACGCCTTTATCACTCTATACCAATTTACAGGCTTACCATAGTAGTTTGCTTTGTATGTAGGGCCTTTTTCCGGATCACTCCATTGTCCGTTGTCATGATTGAAGGCAATATCTTTTATTCCTGACAATGCTATATGATTAAGTCTTCTCTGCAATGCCGCCTGCTGAGCAGAAGACAGTACCATATCTTCCCCTACTACATCCGTAGCCTGAAAAGAAACACGTCCTATCTTCATCACCGCCTTAGAAATATAGTTTGTACCACGTATAACATTGTCTTCAGAATCCCATGCAGTATCCATTCCCCACATAATAGGAGACGTAGGAGTGGGAAGCAAAGAAATATCCGTATTAACTCTATAGGTTACAGGTATTGCGGAGTAAACACTTGTCTTGATAAACTGTGAAGTTCGTGCAGGTCTTTGCGCAAACGATGTTGCTGGTATTCCCAACAACATCGCTATCATAAATATTTTAATTTTTTTATTCATCAATAACCTATTTGATTATTCCATTTCAAATACCAATTGTTTATATCCGTGAGATCTACAGTAATCTGATTGTCAACATCTCGAGCTTTTATCTTATTCGCAAGATATGACGGATCATTTCGTCTCAGTGCCACTCTCATAAGATCATAGAATCTATATCCTTCAAATGACATCTCAAGAGCCTCCTCATCCATAATCATATCCTCTACTTGCTCCTGTTCCCACTTCAGATAATCTGCAGCAGAAAGAGTTTTTTTCTTATCGGCATCATACGGCATGAAATAACCACGATCTCCATAATCAACGCCATTCTGTGGACGCATTACCGTAAATCCACATCCACGTCCATGTATGCCTATAGTGTTTCCTGGCGATAACTCCTTTGGATTAATCACTGCATAATATATTGCGTTATACATGCTAGTTCCTACACCCGAAGAAGGGAATGGGAAATTGTTATTAAGATAATCCTTTGATGGCTTATAATGTGGAACGATACTATCATTCAAAATTTGGTTATCCACGCCTGTAGAAAGAATATGGTATGCGAATCGTGGGTAACCAGCACGGTTCAACGCTTCTGCTAATCTCAAATACACAAGTCCGCGACGATAAATGTGTACATTTGGAGTAGAATATTTTCGAATCGTTTGTCGTTCCACAGTTTCCTTTGTAAGCGGATGTGTACCATTTTGGTCATAATCCCACACAGTTCCAAGTCTTAAGTCTCCCCAAAACTGCTCTGGTACTGTACCATCTTTTGGTACAATCTTTATCTCACCTTCACCATCCCACTTATTGTAATAATAGTTCTGTGCAGCAGATAAATCACGTATAACTTTTGACGGATTAACTTGAGCGACATAGTCATTATTGCTTGTGGAATTGAAAATATCGCGGAGTTGACTGTAATTTCCGTTAGACGGAATATCCTCCATCGGAATCATAGTAATTAACTCTGATGTAAGACCTATTGTCTCATCTGTAAAAAAGTTAATATATGACGATGACCAACCCAACCAGTTGTCATTTGTCCAATTTGTTGCCATACTCGTTGTAGGATATACCGAGTTTACACCGCTTAAGCCGTTTCTGAGAGAAATATACTTATAATAGTATTCTGCCGCTCTCAAATAATTACCTGCCCACAGATTCAAATCTCCGAGCAGCAGGCGCAACGGAATACAGAACAATCTTGATGGTTTGCTCGCTATATCTCCATAATTTGGCAATTCTATATAAGACATATTCTGTGTGCTATCCTGCAATTCTGGGTCTTCTGCCAACCCGTCATCATATAGGAAGTAATCACATATATCATTTATACCATACATCGGATACGTCTTCTCCGCATCTTCCTTTGACAGAATTGGTTTTGTAACAAACGGCACCTTGCCATAGTTGAGGACTAATTGGAGATAAGTCCAGGCACGTATTGATTTTACTGCTGCGTACTCCTTTTTGAAAAGACGTTCACCACGGTTGTTCTGTTGTGCACTATCTACATTAGCAATAAAATAGTTACAGTTATTGATGATGGCATAATAGTCACTAGGAACATTATATTTGTTATCATCACCTATCTGAAAGTTTGCTATATCTCTTAAGTCAGAAGATGTATGATTATTCACCTTAACAAGGTCTCCACGAAGTTCTCCTAACAATATAGTACGATCTGCTATTGCCTGTACCTTGTTAAGAATACCTGTAACAGAATATATTGTGTCACTTGCGCCTGTCAAATGATTTTTGTCCGCCTCTACAAGGTGGTTTGACTCCACATCATAGAATTTCTGACATGAGGTCAACGATAATCCTAACGCTAACCCTAATACTAATTTTATTTTATTTAGTTTCATAGTATCAAATAGAATTTAGAGTTTCACTTTCACACCAAAGACAACACTGCGGTTTGAGCCTACTTTACCGTAGTCAATACCTTGTCCTATAACAGAGTTCGTAACAGAGACCTCTGGGTCACTACCCAAATATTTTGTAACAGTAAACAGATTGTTTCCCTGTATCCAGAACTCCAATCCCTGCAAGAAGGATGTGTTCATTGGAAGATTGTAAGACAAGGTGACACTCTTTAGCTTCAAATATGAACCATCCTCTATCCACCTGTCGCTGAAACGACTGTTACCCATCGGATCCTGGAATGTTAACTTAGGTACACTTGTCTCATTTCCTTCAGCCTGCCATCTATGTGTAAGATAGGTAGTCTGGTTCATGAAACGTGAACCGCCTTCAAGTTGTGAACGCATATAATTATATATGTCATTACCCACAGAATAATTAAAATTCACATCCAACTTGAAACGCTTCCATGATAATGAAGAGAATATATTACCATAGATATCAGGGTTAGGATCACCTATTACCTGCATATCTTTCTCGTCAATACGCTTGTCACCATTTACATCAACAAACTTTACATCTCCAGCTCCAAATTCATGTTTGTCAACACCATTGTCACTGAGGATATACAATCCTTCAGCCTTTGCTGCTTCTGTTGTTGCATATACGCCATTTGTTTTATATCCATAGAACAAGTTTGCTGCCATCCCTTCTTTTGTCAAGATATTGGCATTATAAACAGATGTTACTACGTAATCTTTTCCATCATTGCGTCCAAGAGACTTTATTGTATTCTTATAATGTCCCATAGAAACACCAACAGACCATGACCAGTCCTTAGTTGCAATAACCTTGCCGCTTACATTGACATCGAAACCTTTGTTACTCATCTTTCCACCATTCATCCACTGTTGACCAATACCTGCCAACATGCTCATTGTTTGCAAAGAAAGAAGGTCCGAAGTCCTACTCCAGAAGCTATTAAAGCCGAAATGTAAACGATTGTCAAGGAAATTAGCCTCAAGACCTAGGTTCCATCTCTGAGTACTTTCCCACTTAATGTCATTGTTACCTATAGATACAATACTTAAACCTGCTATAGACTTCATGTACAACTGAGATGCGAAATAAGTTCTTGCAGCAGTAAGGCTGACATCATCATTACCGCTGACATCATAACCGCCAGTCAATTTGAGATAGTTTAATCCCTTTACGTCAGCCATCCACGATTCATTAGAGATAATCCATCCCAACTGCACTGCTGGGAATATTCCCCAAGGCACTCCACCAAACTTAATAGCGCCACCACCACGGTTCTTACCAAATCTTGAAGAACTGGAAGCTGTCAAGTTCACTTGTGCATAGTATTTTCCACGATAATTGTAATTACCTTGTGCATAGACATCAATAGCACGCCATGACTCATCAACACCCTTTGCATCAACATTAAGGAGACCATTTGATAAGAAAGGTGTCTTATCGGAGCCTGTATTATAACCCTCTGGAGCAGAAGAATTATAATTCTCAAACATCATGCGCATACCACCAAATACAGATACAGAATGTGCATTATACTGGTTCTTCCAATTAAGACGGGTATCTGATTGCAGAGAATTCTGACGTGATGTCTTTGATGCAACGAGATTTTCACGATTTGCATTTACTGAAGCTACATAATATGTAGGAACACCATTAACTGGTATGTAGTACTTATTATTAGTATTTAATAAATTGTATGTGAAATGTTCCGATAAGATAAGATTTGGCAATATCTTAAACTTAGGCGTTATAGACAGGTTCAGCATAGATGTTTCAAAACGATTCTTATGCTCTGCATCACCATATTCATTGAATGCCACAGGATTACCAAGTCTATAATTATAATTTGCATATCCTACAAGAGCCTCATCAAGGTATGACTCGTCTTCAATGTCATAAACAGAAGAAGAGAAAGAACCAACTCCATTTGAGAAACCATATGCATAAGGACTCATGAATGGTGACTTTACATACGAAAGGAATGCTGGCGAAGTAGGAGTTCCCTCAGTATAACCTGATGGTGCAGTATCGTCACGCAATGAACGAGTAGTATTTACGAATGATGCATCAAAACGCACATCCAAACGGGATGTCAGTGCGATATCTGAATTGAAGCGTATGTTGATACGGTTCATATCATTATACTTCAGAGTGCTATTAGCCAAAGTATATCCTACAGACAAGTTATATTGTGCAACGTCATCACCACCCATGACATTGATACCATAGTTGTGTGTAACAGAGGTACGATATGCATAATCCTTCCAATCGGTATTCGTATGATAACGATTATAATAAGGATATGAAGGATCATTTACCAGAAATTTAAAATCTGAACGTTTCGAATTTGTACTACCAAGCATCTCAGATGCATAGCTACGATATTGTTCTGCATCCATCATGTCATAGAATTTTGGTTTCATATTTATACCAACAGATGCAGATGCCGTAATTCGTGTTGCCATAGAAGTAGAACGTTTTGTCGTTACAAGGATAACACCATTGGCACCTCTCGCACCATATAAAGCTGTCCCATTACGCATCACTTCTACATTCGCGATATCTGCTGGATTGATACCTGTAAGCACATCATTATAGAAACCTGAGTGTAACTGGGTGCGATCATACTGTTGATCTATTATTACTCCGTCAACTACTACTAGTGGTTGCGCATTTGCGTTAAGAGAATTCAGACCCTGTATGAACATTGACATACCCTGACCAGGTGAACCAGAACGAGATGTTGAATATGCATATGCCCCCAACTGATTCTGTATTTCCTCTTTAATATTGGTAGCATAAGAATATTTAAAATCATCAGCACTTACATTTTTTAGGATACTCTCTTCAGCGGCATAGTCAGGCTTAAAGGATGTTGGCAACAATGCAACCTCCTTCTGCGCTTCTCCACTATTGAGTCCTATCGTTGCAGCATTGAAGTCAGGAGTACTGATATACAATCCCGTTGAAAAAACAGGAACCTGTATCTTATAATAACCATCATCGTCTGTCAGCCCAGAATATCCTTCGACCGCAGTTGCCTTTACAATAACACCTGATAGTGGTGCACCCGTTGTTGCATTAACAACACGTCCGATAACGGTACGAGTTTCGTACTTTTTCTTATTTACTTTGACGACCTTACGTACAACAGTCTCTTCTTCTAGTTCTTCATCCTGTGCATAGGCAAAAGTCGAACTGAACGCCAATGCCAACGCTAACATTCCGTATTTATAGATATATTGTTTCATAAGTTATTGGTTATTTTTGATGTCTTCGATAGTTTTATCTATGACAGGTGAAAGTAAGATTCTATCCAAATATAGCATATTAGACTTTGTAGCACCAACTGACGTTGTAAGTACATTAACCTCTACACGCAGTTTAACCATTGGATCAGGTAATCCCCATGTACATGTTGGGAATTTTATTCTTCCAATACGAAGTTTATGAACCTGTGTCGGATCTGTCTCATAAGAATATGGTTTATTTCTTGTATAGTCATCATCTATTGAAATCTCACCAAAATCCTCAACTTTTATAGAACCTAATCCATATGTCTTTGACGGATCAAACGCAGTCTTAAACTCTATAGAATCCTGTAGTCCTTCTGGATTCTTACAATATATTGTACATTGTATGCGAGTTGGCAGGATGTCAGTATCATCCTTATTATAGGCAGTTGATGGTACTGTACATACATACAGATCATACCACACATTAGAGAGAACATCTGTAAAATTAAACAAAGCACCAGACATATTTGCAGGGTTATTTGATTCCAACTTACAGAATGTGTGTCCCATTATATCATCATAGAAAGGTGAAGAACTCTTGGCATCACGTGATATCAACTTTGGCCTTCCGCTGACTGCTGGGTTTCGTCCGACATAGTATAAAGAATCAAGTGTAGCATTCGCCTCGGCTTCCATGCTGAGATCCTGCAGGAAGGTGTTTTCGCGCTTTATCTTCCACTCATTTGCCTTGAAGGCAACACCATTGGAACACATAGAACTGTCAGTATCCACAAAGATACCAGTAGAAGGTACACCCAGCTTAACTTCATAAGGTGACATATATTCATACACGCGCTTGTCAAAAGAACCATATCTCAACTTTCTGTATCCATAACTTACAGCAAGTGGTGACTTGACTGAGTCAACCCTTTCACCTGTTCCAAGTTTTTCATTGTTAGTCCTACTGAACTGAGCACCAGCAATAATGTTATATCGTGGCAGTATATACTCAAAAGAGTCACGCAGTTCGGAACTTACCACTGAATCAGGAGATTGACTATTACGAACATACTTAAAGAAATATTTATTTACATCATATTGCTCCTTCCACGCCTTGTTGGTAGGAAGCACAGCATAGTAAGAACTGTCCTCAGAATCCAACTTTGCTTTAATCCACTCATCAAGTATCTCGTTGTTAACCGTAGTAACAGAATCCAGATATTGTTGCTTGCCATCTACTATTTCTCCCTTAACAGACTCTTCTGGGATGAAAGTAGTAAAATGATAGTGGTACAAGAAATTATACAAACTGTCAAGTCCTTTGTCCCCACCTTTTTCGTTCTTTATATATTCATATATGTTTTGGTAGTACTGCACCTTGTCGCGCAGAGTATAAAGTACACCATTCGAAGCAAGGATATTTTTCTTCTGAAATTCTACCCCCTGCAGAGAATTTGGTGTAAACCAACTGCCCTTACCGTTCATCATACGAAGCGATGTTGCTTGCATAACATCAGAAACAGTATAGTTATAAAGAGCAATATGGTTCTGTACGAACTCCGTTATTGCAGTATTCTTATCTTCTTTTACTCCCGCTGCTTTTTCTGCATTATACAATGCAATTATCTTATCGCGATCTGTAGCAGTAAACTTTTCATTTACTGGCGCAAAGACAGTAAATACCTGACTTGTTGCTAACCTTGAAGCATATCCTGTTGCCTCCAGCACTGCAGCGAAGTTAGACAACTCCCCATCACTGTTGATATTCTCCCACAGTGTAGCGCCATCTCCCATCACTACAGAATCGAAATGGTCTTTGTCGGAGCAGGAAGAGAACAATAGCACAAATGCTATAGCCAACCCTGACAAACATGTTATCTTTTTCATATTCTTTCCTTTAATTTTATTTAGAGATCGTCTTCCGCTGCATCTCCATCTGTTATACCATATATACTCTTTGGCACAAGCTCAAGATAATCAAGCATAGCCTCTTTTGTCTTTGCAGTAAGACCCTGCGATACATTCTTAATACGAAGGGTGTGTCTTTGTCCAGCCACAATATTAACCGTACACAATACCTTACGAGCAGTATTACGCATCTGTGAGAATGTATTATACTTACCACTAATCAAACCATTTGAACTATTGAAAACAGAGTGTGGTCCACGATAATATCCTTTGTTCTTCAGAATCTTAAAGTCCTCCTGTCGCTTTTCATCATCTTGACGCAGGTCAGCATATGTTATAGCATTCCAGTCAGAAGCAGAGATACCATAAACCTCAGCAAGAGTCTTTGAGAAGTCGAGAGGGATACCTTGAGCTACACCATCGAAATAAATCTGCACCTGTCCACGAAAGTTAGCAGCATCTGTAGTTGTATTCATCGGTGCAAAGCCCAAACGTATCTGCCACTCACCAGTAAACGGAACCGGAGGTAGGTCAAATGTAATGTCAAAAAGATCCTGTGCGTCCATCTCGTCACCATTCATAGAATAGTAACCTGACCTTGCATACCAATATACTAAACGAGTATCATCAGTATTAAACTTCACACCAGAAAGATATCCCTGTGGAAAACGATAATTCTTTCCCGTGTTAGAACCTGTAATATTTGGCCCATTCATACGGATATTGTTCGTCATAATCTCAGGGAATATCGTAGAGAAGTCCATACGGATACGTGTATTAAACACTTCATCCTTAGTCTTGTCGTCATACGTTAGGATATCATCAATATAGAAATATATACCATTAGCAGCATTATTGTCCTGCACATCAACAGAAGGCTGTACATGGACACCTTCAGCATTGTTGTTTTTGTTAAAGTTACGATTAATATAGTAGTCACCTTTCACACCTGTTCCAAGCCAATCTCCCATTTCTTCACTACCACCGCCAACTGTCAGATGTTGTACTTTTATCATCGAATATGGCAGACGAGTAGTATACCAATCTGTTGGATTTACAATATCTTTGTCAATACCTGCATCCTCACGTACTGTCAGGAAGTTGTAACCCTGTACATTACGATCAAGTATATGGTATGCAATAAATTTATATAATGGATGCTCTGGGTTTGCATAGTCTGTTGAAGTATAAGGCACTGAAGTTGTATAATACTTTGATGCCAATTCGGACAAAGCCAATATATTCTGAGAGACATTACCTTCAGCATTAAACTTATTGGTAAGCGTGCTGTTATACTTTTCAAGAGTCTTATCTTTTACCATGAAAGCTGTAAAGCCATACATACGTTTTTCTGGATAATAAACATTCTCTTTGTCACGACTTCCTGTATAGAGAGCCTCAACAGCCCACGAACTGTTCTTGTTCTCATTGTACTTCTTTCTGTATTCCAAGTCCTCCAATGAGTCCATCATAGTGCTCAACTCTGTAAGTTTAAGTGCTTCCACATAAGTCTTTATGTTCGGGTCACCTTCCATTAAGCCAGCAAGACCACTTGACTGATTTGTTACGACAGCATCAACACGATGTACCACACCATTGGTAACTGTATCATTTTGGTGAGTCTGTGAGAAGAATATTGTAGCCTTCTTATTTACTATAACAATACCGTGACCTTGCTCATCATTAGACTGTTCCACCTCAATATTCCTCTGCATCATGTTCTGCGTAGGCAGTACACCTGTAGGCATGTCAGACGTGAGATATATCTCTGGTAACAAATGAGTACGGGCTATCGTATCGCACAACGCGCCATCACTCAACAACTCATCCAACGTCATATGACGTTCATTGTTAAGATAGCTCATTACGGCATTGTTATCTGGCAAGAACAGCGTATAATGCCCATAAGCAGAAAGTTGGTCCATGAGTCTGCCACTCGTAGAACTATTGTCAGCAGACACAGCATGGTTAATTATCTCTGTAAAATATGAGTACTCTGGAAATTCCTTCAAGTAGTCACTCATCATTCTCGCTGTGAAAGTGGAATAGTTTTCTGCACTTGGCTTATCTGAGCAAGAAACCAGTGCAAGTGCCAACAGGAGCACTATTCCAGACATATATTTTATCTTATTCATAGTATTGAATGTATTGAAGTTTTGTAATGAATTATTACTCTGTCTCTCCACTGCTGTACGCAGGATTCTGTGCTGCCTTAAGATATGGATTTATCTTGACTTCATCATTGAAGTAAGGCCAGAAAAGAGCATCCTCAAGGGCAAATCTTGTATTTATAGTATTCTCAAGTGCTGTTGACTTGTTCTTTACCTGTGAGCGCAGATACTCGTTCGTTACAGAACTTGTAGGATTTTCTCTAAGTGAACGCCTTACAAGATCGTAGTAGCGTTTTCCCTCAAACATGAGTTCACGATGACGCTCCTGATATACGAGGTCTGTGATAGCTCTCTTCGTCTTGATGTTATCAGTTGTAAGAGTATCCTTTAGAGGGTACTGCATTACAGAACGCTTATTGACAGCATTTACAAGGTTGAAAGCCTTTTGCAGATAATTCTTGTCAACATCAGATGTTACATTACCTTCAGTTTCTGCTATCTTCAAAGCATAAGCTTCTGCTTGCATCAACATAACGTCTGTAAGACGATAGATAATCCAGTTTGATTTGTTATAGGAAGCATAATCTTTGCCCGTACTATATGGTAGCGGTGTTGATACTCCCTTCAATATATTTGCAGCCTGAGAGCCGTCAGTAAATGTTATCTGCAAAGGTCCAGGATATGAAGCAGTAAACTTACGTACTATAGCTGGTGTCCAGTTAGAGAAAAAGTTTTCGTATCCACGAGCATCAAGTCCCTTATTTTGCGAATCATATACTCGGTATGTAGTCTGTGTCTCATCAAGTCCTACATACGAAGAATATGTGACAAACGCAGAACGGTCACGATTTCCATAGAAATTACTTGCCGGAACGTTAGAAGGAGAATTTTCTGCATTTCCTGTCTTGATATAATTGAGTTCAAAAATACTTTCTATACTATTACCTCTTACGAAAATCTGTGTAAACGCATTACCGTAAGTATTTTCCCTTGAACGTGTAGGAATGATAGGATATCCACCAAACTTGTCAAAGTCACTCAGGTTATAGTTTTTATTCTCCTTGATTTTTTCTCTTTTGTAGTCAATGATAGCCTGAGAATATTCAATACATTTGTCATAATTCTGCTGCCACAGGTACATATCAGCAAGCATAGCGTATATCGCCCAACGTGTGATACGACCAGTATTGTAATAATTCTTCAAACTGTTCTCATCACTAACCTCAGGATAAGAAGAAACGGCATTATCCTTCACAGCCTCGAGAGAAGCAATTAGTTTAGCTAATACATCATCGAATGATGATACTGGAATAGCAAACTCCTGAGTATCGTCGAGAAAAGCTTCTTCAGTATAAGGTACATTACGGAATGTACGAATGAGATACCAATACATCAGGGAACGTATTGCCGTAGCCTCAGCAATATGAGCACTTACTTCACTGACTGTATAAGAAGGGTCTTTCGATGCAACCTCATTTGCATAATAAATTGCAGTATTACAACGATTTATAACATTGTAGAATGCCCTCCAGTTAGTGTACCAGTTAGTAGCATTAATACCTTCTTTCAACGCGAGAGTCAAACTTGGATCCTTTGTTTCATCAGCAATGTTGACATTCTCAGAACGGAATTCTCCCCATATCATCATTCTGGCAGTTATTTCCTCTTCAGCCATCACGGTATAGCAACCTGCTATTACGCTCTCGATATCGGTTTCTTCATTCCAGAAGTTCTCAAGGGTAATGATATCGCGGGGTTCTACCTCAAGGAAGTCTCCACATGAAGTGAGACCCAGCGTAAGTGCCATAGCACCCAGTATATATTTTCTTATTGTCTTCATAGTTGTATGTCAATATTTTAGAAGTCAACGGTGAGACTGAAAGTATAGTTCTTTGTACGTGGCAACTTACCATTATCCTGTGCTGGATTATAGGTTGATGCCGAAATATCTGGGTCAACACCTGTATATTTAGTTATTACGAATGGGTTATACGCAGTGAATGACAATGCGCAACGTGACAGAGGCACGCCCCACTTCTTAAGTACAGCCTTCCTGATGGTATAAGACAAAGTCATATGTCCGCAACGAAGATATGAACCATCCTCAACGAAGCGATCAGAGATAAGTCTGTTGTAGTTTGAATCTCCACCATACATAGCACGTGGAATGGATGTTACATCACCCTCCTTACGCCAACGATAGTTTACAGCTTCACTCTGGTTGTTATTGGTTGACATTGCCTCGTTATCAAGACGGGCAAGGTTGATTATATCAACACCTACACGATATGTGAACTGAGCATTGAATCTCCAGTCACCATAGTTGAGTGAGAATCCGAAGCCACCCGTCAACTTTGGCAGAGAAGAACCGAGATATACGATATCCAGGTTATTTATCTGACCGTCATGATTAACATCTTCATAAATGGCATCACCACCCTTGAATGAGTAGTTCTTACCTGTTCCAACATTAGTGAAGTTGAACTTCTGCTGCAAAGGAGCACCTTGTTCGTCAGTAATTAACTGTCCATCTGCATTGGTTGCAACAGGGAATGTAACACCATTATTGATAGCATTCTGCAGAGTAGCAGCACCATTTACGGAGCCGTCGGCATTGAATACCTTGAATCCGCCAAGTGATTCCGGAACAACATTGCCTGTCACCATATTTTTGGCAGTCTCATACTGATACTGATATACTCCCTTATAACGGAATCCATAGATTGAGTTCAAAGGATTCTTAACCTTTACATATGACAGAACCTGTCTGTTATTATTGTCAAACGTAGAGTTCATACCTCTTAGGACATTGTCGTCCATCTCGAGCAACTCACTTCGGTTATTAGCGAAGTTGACATTCACATCCATAAAGAACTTACCTTTCTTGATAAGTTTATTTGTATTGACATGGAATTCCCAACCAGTATTACGGAGCTTACCTGTGTTTCTGTAATCAAGTGCTGTAAAACCGGCATTTGATGGTATTACATATCCACCCATAAGCATGTCCGAACGTGTAGAGTTATACAATTCGAATGTTGCAGTAATACGGTCATTCAAGAAACCGAGGTCAAAGCCCAAGCCGAAGGTAGAAACCTTTTCCCACCTGAGGTCAGTAAGTCTCAGATTTCTTGGAGCCATCGTATTCATACCAAGGTATGATGCAGCAGAAACATATTGTGAGGTATAAAGATAGTTCTTGTTTGGAGCATTACCCACAAGTCCCCAAGAAGGACGGATAGAGAGCATGCTGAGCCAGTTTCCTTTGATTGACTCCATAAATTTCTCATCGATAGCATTCCAACGAAGAGATACTGCAGGGAAATAACCCCATCTCTTCTGAGGACCAAACTTAGTAGTACCATCTATACGCAGAGATACATCAACCATGTAACGACTTTTGTATGCATAGTGATTAGAGAAAGTAAAGTACAACTGCTTATCCTCAAAGTAGTAAGCGCTTGGATTATTTACTATACCACCAGCTGTTGGTGACTCTACCCCACCAGAAGCCAAACCTGTACCAGAAACGCCCTGACCTGTCTGTGAACCTGTCTTCAATTCAAAGCGTCCCATCGTTATCATAGAATGGTCCTTGTTATTGAATGATGGTGTGAAGGTTAGAGTATGCTTTGTTCCGAAATAGACATTCTTGGCACTTCCCTCGTAGGAAGTATTTACACCTGAATTCCAACTCACAGATGTGAGAGCCTGAGGATAGAACTTATCTGTATAGTTATTGTATACATCCATATAAACCTGTCCTCTCCATGTTAAGCGATGATGATCTTCATCCATACCGAGGAGCTCATAGTTAAGAATAAGTTCAGGAATAATGCTGTATCTTGACTCATTAGATTTTGCCAGATTTGCTACAGCAACAGGGTTCTCATACTTACGCTGGTCATTCTCGAAAATAGGATTACCGATGTATGGACCTGACTGTATCATATTGTAATATGTACCGAGAGAATTACCATTCTTGTCTTCCTCATAGATAGCCATGTTAGGCATCTTTATGAGTGCTGTACCATAAAGGTTTGAATAGTTGTGGTTGTACTTAGTATATACGAGGGAGAAGTTTGTCTGTACACGAATGCGTTCAGAGATGTTGTAGTCAAGGTTTACACGTGTTGACAAACGTCTCATCTTATCCTCGATAGCAGTACCGCGCTCCTGGTCGAAACCACCTGAGAGACGGAATACTGCCTTCTCACCACCACCCTGGATAGTAACGTAGTGATTCTGCAGGATACCTGTCTGTGTTACAGCATCCAACCAGTCAGTATTGTTGTTATACTGCTGATACTCCGAGAAATCAGGATTATAGTTTATCTCATTTACGTTTGCTGATGCAGCATCATCCTGTTTTGGGTTGAAGTATGCTTCTTTCAGCAACATTGTATAGTCATCGCCATTGAGCAGTTTTGCGCCAGCACCCTGTGTCTTAAATGTCACCTTACCAGAATAAGTTACTTTTGGTTTTCCACGAGTACCACGTTTTGTAGTAAGCTCTATGACACCATTACCACCCTTTGAACCGTATATAGCAGTTGCAGCAGCATCCTTGAGTACTGTGATAGATGCGATATCTTCTGTATTTACGTTAAGGAGTTCTGCAAACTGCTCTTCGTTAGCTGTTGAACTGTCGAAATTTGTCAGGTCAAGTTCTTCACGCACGTTGCCATCGACAACAATCAAAGGGTTTGAAGAAGTAGCACCAGAGAGTGATGTAGAACCACGCAGACGCATTGTAGAACCAGAACCCAGGCCACCACCATTACCTACGATATCAAGTCCGGCGATACGACCCTGAAGGGCCTCGTCAATAGAGGTAATACCCAATCCCTCGAATTCTTTTGTCGAAATAGACTGTTGTGAGAAAGAAACCTCACGCTCAGGGATAGGCAAACCATTACCTGTCATACGTTTCTTTGACTTTACAGTCACCTCCTGAAGGACGGTCTTTGACTCAAGTTTTATATCATAAGTGGTCCTGTCTATTTTCAATGTCTGAGTATCCAGTCCCACATACGAGAATCTAATTTTATCACGGCTATTCTTCACCTTCATGGTAAAGTTACCGTTCATGTCGGTAATAGCAGACTCTATGATACGTCCACTACCATCTATCTCACACACGGTAGCTCCCATAAGGGGTCCGAAGTCATCGGAAACGACACCATGTACAGATGTTATGTCCTGTGCATAAGCAGGCATTAGCGCTAAGGCTGAGACGAATGCCAAGACAGCTATCTTAATATATTGCTTCATAATATCTTTTGTTTTATATCAGGTTATTATTCTCCTGGTTTATGAGGCAGTCCAAGCCTTTGCCACCATTTTTGCTGCTGCTCTCCCTTATTGTAGCAGAGCACACCATTAATCTTGTGAGCAACAATGTATGATGATGCAGCTATCTTGCTTCGATATACATTATTTGCAGTTAGTGCCTCAGCACCACTTGCCAATTCAATCCAAATCTCACGACCAGGCTTGTTGTAATATTCGGAAGCGATAGATATAGGAGCGTCATTTCCGAGACCTTTTACACTACCAGAAGTAGCATTGGTAGTTACGCTAACAGTATAGAAGCGTTTGTTTGCCTTGTTAAGAGTACCTGTCTCATAACTTGTATTGTTACAAGGTGCACCACCCACATATACTGAATTATCCTGGATGTGATATTTTACAAAATTGGTAATGATATTAGCTATCGAGTCTTGTATTGCTTTCACCTCTGTAGGAGAAAGTGAAGGATAATCGGTAGCTACATTGTCAAAGTTTTCCCATGTAGGCAGATATTCTGCATCTATCCAAGCCTGTACCTCTGTATCCTTTGGTATATAGACTGTATAGTTATAGTTATCGAAGTTTCTATAATTGTAGTCACCCATCAGACAAACATACTTTGAGTTTGTGTTTGAAGACAATATATATTGTGATGGAGCATTCTGTGAAGGCTGATATATCATATTATAGAAGAGTTTGTCACCACCTTTGTCAGCCTCTTCCTTCAACAACTTATACAAAGACTTTGAGGATGTCTGAGGTATGCGAATCTTCATAACAGAGTTATCTATTGACTCATCAGCAACAATACCGTATGTGCTACCATTACCTTCTGGATATATATTATCAACAGGTATGTCGTAGTTATACTCTACCTGCAAGCCACCTCTTACATTGTTGTTCTTAATGCTAACCGCAGAGCCAGCCTTCGTCTTATAGAATTCCTGTGAAGCGCTTATATCACCCACAACAATAGCATTGTCCAGATAGTCGAAAAGTCTGTTGGCAATAATCGTAGAGGACACAGATTCTGTATTGGCAGTACTTATATTAACTGTTCCATTATTCAGTATACTTGTTACCTTATATGCTCTGGCAACCACAGCACCTCTTGGACCATGATATCCTGCTGTATCAACATAACACTCATATAGCCAAGGTTGTTCCATTCCCCAAGAACATGGGTCAATAAAACGTACAACCTTTCTGTTCTTCACATCATTGGTATTACCCTTTGATACAATCATGTTGTAAGGTATTATGACATTGAACTTAGAGTCCATAGATGTCAAATATGGAGTAAAGTCAAGGTCATAATCTGAGTTCGGGCTTCCAGAAACGCGACCCTGCATAGCCTTATAGATAACCTGGAAAGAGAGTTCATTTGGTTTTTCAGGATCAGGTTCGCCACCATACATAAGTGCTGGGAATGTTACAGATGAGAATTCCGCAGGTTCGAACACCTTATTTACTATATATACAACACCATTACATCCCATGTAGCATCTTACTACATCTGCATCCTTTATGTTAAGAGGTAACTGGGCGTCATTCTGTACAGATGCGAATTTTGAAGGAACTGTAGCTACAAACGAACCGAATGTATTGACATTGAGGAGTTTAGCAACTGTCTCAAGGTCAATCTTCTCAACAGAACCATACTTCTCAAGCAGGGTTTTTCCGACACCATTAGCAAGCCACGCATTCACAGCCTCGTCAGTAGGCACCAACATCACAGCAGCATCATTCTTCATGGTAAGCTCTGCCGCTGTATATTGATTCCATCCTGGATCGAGTTTCAGCAAAGTGACACTCAGGTTGTCTGCAGGTCTTCCTGTAGGAGAGGTATATGAATGATTTGTACTGTTATTGAGGTAACGCAGAACATACATATCTTTGTCAGCCAATTCAGGATGTTGTCTGTCGAACACCAACTTCTCGTTCTCAGACATTACGACCTTCTCAGGTGCACTGAAACGTGACAGGAAACTTGCCCATCTCGTGGTGTTTGTTCCCTTATTTTCATCACGTATAATGGCAGCCATATTAGGATTGGTCTCCATTACGCCACTTACGACATAAACATAACCATTCTTACATGTCTGTTCCTTGCTTATTACCTTCTTTCCGCTTATCCATGAATCTGCAATATTGTCAGACTCTCCATTCGAGATAACCTTCAAGTCGCTGTCCTTGATATTATTCTTCTGCATATATTCAGGCAGGAAGTGTATCATAGGAGCAGCAGAATTATCCTGCAAAAGGTATATTGCCTTGTTAGCATCCCTTACTTCTTTCCAAGCTTTGTTAACAGGATCACCTGGAACACTCGGGTTACTTGGGAATTCTGAAGGATTCATTACAGGCACATTGTCGTATATGCTTGCTGCCGTTTCACGACGCATACACATACCCTTCTCAGGGTCACCATTAACGGTTGATGCCTCTGTATTTGACATAAGCTCAATAAGGTACGCATTGTTAATCATAGTACCATTGAAGAGCTGTTTCTTCTGGGCCGCTGTCAGTTCATCATACGACCTGACTCCCCATGTATTGCTGCTGAACCATTTGTCATATTCCTCATCGGATGCGACAAACAGCGTTTTTGAACCTGTCTGCGAGAGGACTTCTGCCTGACCAAGATCATTGATGAGACGAATCGTATAATTAAACGACTTACCATCAATACCCTCCTGCAACCTTTCATAGATGGAATTACCCAACCATTCAGGTTGCCCAGTGAGAATGTCCTTGTCGCATGACTGCAAAGCCCCAACAGCTAGCAGAGCAAGAAGGGCCAGTTTCGCTTTTGCAATCTTGTTAATCATCGGTTAGTAATTTAGTTTTATTTTTATTTATATTTTGTTTTTGTGAATTTTCTCAACAAGTGGGATTTTCATCCAATGTATTCCTCTCTCCTCTTCTCTAATATATAATGTTCGCGTACTATATTATATTTATTTGAAAACCGTAAGGGTTGGGAGTTTCGCCTCCCAATCCTTACGTGTATAGAGAT